>JAGBYN010000112.1 GCA_017628775.1 Bacteroidaceae bacterium
GCCCAACGCAAGGACCTCTTATTAGGAGTTTCTCTAATGCACCGCACCCCTTCCCCAAACGCGCAGTCGCATCCTGGAGATAGGCGCAATAGCCGTGATACAGAGCGGTGATGTCTTCGGCATCTTTCAAGTTGCACAAAACTTATACTCAAAACTCTCTAAACTCTAAACCCTCAACACGATCAAAAAGTGATGCACTTGATTCTTTTCACGTCACTAAAAGAAATTTTATCCTTATTTGTTTTCTCATGTTAATATTAATACCTAAGTTTGCAACTTCATACATAAAAACTAACAATTATCATTTACTATGTTTAAAATTTTTCAAGGTTTCCACTTGCTTGAGATGCTCCATCTCAAGAATCAAGACAAACGCTCAAAGGCATGGCCTAAGCACATGGTCAGTCTTGTTTTCACTTTAGCCGTAACGCTGACGCTTTGGAACATGCCCATTGAAATGTTTGGCATTCCTGAACTCACTATTGTTCAGCAACGCACCATTGCGCTCTTCGCATTTGCAACACTCATGTGGTTGCTTGAAGTCATTCCTTCGTGGTGTACATCGGTTGCCATCATCGCCACATGTATCTTCACCATGTCGAATGATGCGTTCTTCACCTTCACCAAGGGCATTGACCCTGAAAAACTCGGTACACTCCTGAGTTCAAAAGAAGTTATGGCTACCTTTGCCGACCCCATCATCATCCTGTTCCTCGGTGGATTTATGTTGGCTATTGCAGCAACGAAAACCGGACTTGACGTCACGTTGGCTCGTGTGCTTTTGAAGCCTTTCGGAAAGAAGAGCACCAACGTACTCTTGGGCTTCCTCCTCATCACGGGTTTCTTCTCTATGTTCGTAAGTAACACAGCTACTGCGGCGATGATGATTGCCTTCTTGGCACCCGTATTGAAGGCGATTCCCGACGCTAAGGGGCGCACTGCACTCCTCCTTGCTATTCCTATTGGAGCAAATATCGGCGGTATGGGAACTCCCATCGGAACGCCCCCCAATGCGATTGCAAACAAGATCCTTGACATCCCCTTTGGAGAATGGATGTTGTTTATGTTCCCCTTCGTTATTATTATCCTCTTGCTCTCATGGGTGTTGCTCCGCAGTTTGTTCCCCTTCCAGCAGAAAGAAATTGAACTCAAGATTGAAGGCGAAGCACAGGGTGGTTGGCACTCAACTGTGGTGAACATTACATTCCTCGCTACAATTCTATTCTGGTGCTTGGGCAAGGACATTATTGGTATTGGCGCCAACGCTGTAGCCATGTTGCCCATCTGTGTATTCTGCGTAACGGGTATTATCAAGCGTCGCGACCTTGAAGAAATCAACTGGTCAGTACTTTGGATGGTGGCCGGCGGTTTTGCCCTCGGTTTGGCGCTTCAAAGCACAGGTTTGGCAAAGGTTTTGATCACGAATATTCCTTTCGGTGCTCTCAACCCCATCGCATTGCTCGTTGTGGCTGGTTTAATTTGCTGGGGTTTATCAAACTTCATCAGCAACACGGCTACAGCAGCGCTCCTTATCCCCATCCTCGCAGTTGTGGCAGAAGGTTCTCCTGCGCTTGAAGCTATCGGAGGTTCTCGTACGCTTCTTTTGGGCGTGGCAATGGCGGCTTCATTCGCCATGTGCTTGCCTATCTCTACACCTCCTAATGCTCTTGCGCACTCAACGGGACTTATTGAGCAGAAGCACATGGTGCGCGTAGGTGTTGTAGTCGGTATCGTAGGTATGGCATTGGGCTATCTGATGCTTATCGGTTTGTCGATGTTAAAATAAAATGAATAAAACACAAAATGAGGGATGTCACAAGAAATGGCATTCCTCATTTTCTTTCACAAAAACCCAAAATAAAGTACAGAGTATAGAGTACAGAGCACAACTGCCGTGCGGTTTGATATTGCTAATGGTGTCGTGCGGGGCAGCGGCAGTCCGCATAACAAGACGCCGAAGGAACCTCCGCTCTATAACTCTAACGCAAAGCGCAAAGTTTCTTCAGTCAACGTGCGGCTCAGCTTTCCTTAACGACCTTAAGACCTTAATGACTTTTAACTCTCTTTTGGGGTAAACCCCGAAGATACTTCGCACTCGCAGTAAGAAATATTGAAGCGAGCTTCATATTTCTCGCTCGTTTATTCGTATCTTTGAGGTAAACCCGAAGATACTTAGCACTCGCAGTAAGAAATATTAAAGCGAGCTTCATATTTCTCGCTCGTTTATTCGTATCTTTGCCACGAAATTAGAACACACTTTAAAACAATGATTAACAAAACTATGAAGAAAATCATTTTACTGCTTTGTTTCATCGCCGGTATTGGAAGCGCTCATGCCGATGAGGGGATGTGGCTCCTTAAATTGATGGAACGCCAACAATTGGCCAAAACACTCAAGAAAGCTGGACTTAAACTGAAGCCTGAAACGCTCTATTCTGAAGAGGCTCCTTCGCTCCGCGAATGTATCGGTATTTTCGGTAATGGCTGTACAGGCGAAATCATTTCGCCCGATGGTTTGGTGCTTACCAACAACCACTGTGGCTTTAGTTATGTACACGCCATGAGTACCATGGAACACAACTACCTTCAAGATGGTTATTTCGCACAAAATCGCGAAGAAGAACTTCAAGTTCCTGACCTTGACTTCACATTTGTGCTCCGCATTGTGGATGTCACCAAAGAGGTGGAAGCCAAGGCAAAGGAAAAGGGCGTGAACGAATACACCGCACAAAGTCAGGCATTCCTCCAACCTTTGGCAGAAGAATTACTCCAAGCCAGCGACCTCAAAGATAAGAAGAACGTGAAACCACGCATTGTGCCTTACTTCGGCGGCAATGAGTTTTACATCTTCTACGAGCAAGTGTTCCCCGACGTTCGCTTAGTGGTGAACCCTCCTCAAAACATTGCTCAGTTTGGATTCAATCAAGACAACTGGCTTTGGCCTCGCCACAATGCTGACTTCGCCATGTTCCGCATTTACGCTGATGCCAATGGCGAACCTGCTGCGTATGCAGAAACAAACGTGCCCTTGAAATGTAAGAAGTATTTACCGATTTCGGTGAAGGGCGTTGAAGAGGGTGACTACACCATGATTATGGGATTCCCTGGTCGTACCAGCCGCTACCTAACCGCTTCGGAAGTACACTTGCGCACACAAAGCCAAAACACCCCCATCAACATGGCGGGCGAAGCACAACTAAACTTCATGAAAGCCTTAATGGACCGCGACAGTGTGGCAAACCTAAAATTGGCGGATGAATACATGAGCCTGGGCAATGTCGTGAAGAACTATGGGGGCATGAACGAGAGCGTTAAGAAAACTGGATTGATGAGCATTAAGGCTGATGAAGAAAAGGCTTTCCGTGCCTTTGCACAAAACAGCAACAACCCTGCCTTCAACAACATCATTGAACGTATCGACTCGCTGGTGTGCGCCGTAGAAGATACACTGCACGACTACTACCTGCTGAATTCCACCGCTGGACAATCTAAATTTGAGGTTAACATGCCTCTGTTCGACACATTGTTTAAAGCCGTTGAAGCGGGTAAAAACGATGAGGTGGCTACTTGCAAAGAAAACATTCTTAAGTGGTATGATGCTACCATTGCTGGACTCGACCTCAACTTCGACCGCCAAACCGTTGAACTCTTAGCACCTTATTGGGTGAAATACAACCGCAAATGCGCTGCGCCCGAATATCTTAAGGACGAAGCTACAGCCAAGCGCCACTATGCTGAGGTTTACGAAACATCCATGTTCCGCAACCGTGAGCAACTGAACGCCTTCCTCAACAACCCCAACCACGAAGTTTTCGCAGCCGATGCGCTGGTGAAGCATTGGACTGATTTTAACGCTGCAAGCAAAAAATATGGCCCTGCACTAAACGCTTACAACACCAAGCGCAAAGAATTGGATAAGATTTACAACCTTGGTCTTTGTGAAATGTATGAATGGCGTAAAGCACCCGATGCGAACTTTACCCTGCGCATGACCTATGGCAAGGTATGTGGCTACTCACCACGCGACGCCGTGCAATACGATTGGAACACCGTGCTCGAGGGTATGTTTGAAAAGGAAAATCCGAACGACCCCGACTACGTAATTAACGAAAAACTGCGTTCGTTCTACGAAACAAAGAACTTTGGCAAGTATGCGCGCAAGGACGGCAAATTACCAACATGCTTCCTTTCAAACAACGACATTACGGGGGGTAATTCTGGTTCACCAGTGATGAATGCCAAGGGCGAGCTCGTAGGTGTGGCTTTCGACGGTAACATTGAGAGTCTTTCAAGCGACCTCCGCTTTAACCCTGAACTACAACGTTGCATCAACGTAGATATTCGCTACGTATTGTTCCTCATCGACACCTTTGGCGGTTCAAGCTACTTGCTTGATGAGCTGGAAATTCGTGATTAAGGAACATGAAACATCGTTAAAGGGTATATACCTAACAACAAAAAAACAATATGAAAAGGCTTTTATCATTGGCAATCCTTTGCATGGCTACAATTGCAGCGCATGCACAGCTTAACGTTCAAATGCATTATGACTTAGGACGCACATGCTATGGTTCTGAATTATCAAACTGCTCATATTGGTCGGCTACCATCGAGAACTTCACAGCCGACAAATGGGGGAGCACGTACTTCTTCGTGGATGCCAACTTTGGCGACAATACCATGAAGGATACTTACGCTGAGATTTCACGCGAACTGAAGTTCTGGAAAAATCCCTTTGCCGTGCATGTGGAATACAACGGTGGACTCTCGGGCAACAGTTGCTACAACGATGCCTACCTCCTTGGGGGCGCTTACAACTGGGCAAACAGCAACTTCACCAAAACATTCTCGTTGCAACTCCTTTACCGTTACTTAGCCAACCAAACAATTGGTTCCAAGCACAGCTGGCAAGTAACCACTGTGTGGGGCATTCATTGGGCAGATGGCTTGTACAGTTTTACGGGATATGCTGACCTCTCGCACGACAACAGCGTTAACGGCAATCTGGTGTTTAACAGCGACCCGCAATTTTGGGTAAACCTGGCGGCACTCAAACAGGTTGACGACGATATGAAACTCAGTGTGGGTACTGAAGTCAGATTATCGAACAACCTGGTGTGGCCCTCAAATGGGAAGAACAATCGATTCTACACCATACCCACGCTCGCAGTGAAATGGACGTTCTAAGAGAAAAACAACGTCAAACGAATCATAAAGGGAACAAAAGTAAACAAGGGGATAGAAACTGCAATTCAGTTGTAGCAAACAAAATCCCCCTTGTTTTGCTTGAATAATTAAAAAAAATAGTACCTTTGCCACGATAACAAAAGTATAAACCAATATGGACGACTATTACGCGGAACAGTTTAGCAAGTAATAGACGAGCAGGCATGGCACGTTGCAACCTTCTCGTCGGGTCTTTACAGAACTTTCTTGAAGGTCAATAAACCTACTGCATGAAAACTTTTTGGAATTATAACAAAGCGTTGCGTACGCTTGAGGCATGGGAACCCGACTGCTGGGTTCAGGTGACATGCCCCACAACTGAGGACGAGGAATTCTTGACTGAAGAATTAGGCGTTCCCTCGTATTTTTTGGATGACATCCGAGACAAGGACGAACGTTCGCGTTTTGAATACGACGAAGGGTGGCAACTCATTATCTTGCGTATTCCTTATGTTAAGGAGGTGCGCTCGCGCACACCACACACAACCATTCCTATGGGTATTATCCTTAAGAAGGGCATTTGCATCACGGTGTGCAACTACGAAACGAATATGATGATTGATTTCGTGAGCTACCAGCAAAAACGAAACATGGGCTTTACGGACTCGGTGGACCTCGTGTTCCGACTTTTCCTTTCAAGCGCGGTGTGGTACTTGAAACGACTGAAGCAAATCAACGTTTTGATTGAAGAAGCCAAGCAAAACCTTGACCGCGCCATCGACAATGAGGACCTCATCGGACTGTCGCGCTTGCAGGATAGCTTAACGTACTTCGTCACTTCAATTCGTGGAAATGAAACCCTCCTGTCGAAGTTGAAGTTTAAGCTCCCCGTGGATGAGCTCGACGCTGATTTGATTGAGGACGTGACCATCGAGATGAACCAGGCACGCGAAACCACAAACATCTACGCGCACATCCTCGACTCTACGATGGAAACCTATGCCTCAATCATCAACAACAACATGGCGAGCGTCATGAAGCAAATGACCTCAATCTCCATCATCTTGATGTTCCCGACGTTGATTGCAAGTATCTTCGGGATGAACCTTATCAATGGCATGGAATCTGCATGGTGGGGCTTCCCCTTGGTGATTATCTCATCAATCAGTGTCACTGCCCTATTCTATTGGATTTTCCGCAAACGCACTTGGATTTAACATTTACCCAAATACAAGAACTCCGAACTTTAAGACGGTCTTAAAGTTCGGAGTTCTTTCTATGTATCGCACGGGATAGGCTTACGCCCGTTTATTCCAGAAATCAAGGTATCGCTGTGCCACCTTGACATGGTCATGATGTCGCGCTATATAGGTCATGCTGTCGCGCTGCAGTTGCGGAATGCGCTCGGGATGCAAGGCTAAATCCTTGAGGGCTTGATACACGCTCTCCTCATTGGGCTCTACATTAATGATTGGGCGCAACGTCGTTTCATTAAGAATCTGGTAATTCTCGGGTTCCCCCCCACCCACAACGATTAAGCCGCGCGACATGGCCTCAAGGGCATTCATCGCTGGGGTGTAGCTATAGAGCTGATCGAGAATCACATGACTGCCATTCATGAGTTTGACATACTCCTCAAACGGAACACTTTCAACCTTAACGACCTCGCAGCGGTCGGGATAATCTGCGGCAACACGTTCTAACGCACGCAGCATAATATCTGTGCCTTTGTAGGCAGAGCGCTTACGCTGAATGCCAATAAAGAACCGCACGCGTTGAGGGGGCGTTTCAGCAATTTCGTGGGTATTTGTTTGTATGGGCATTGGAATAAAGGTGAGCTTATCGCCCCATTCTTTGACATACGAGGCATAATACTCATAAAGCCCAGCCACAATACCATCACAATCCTTCGCCACCGATTGATTCCACTCTCCTTTTGGACCACGCAACCAATCGGTGGTCCAAATATCATTATCCTCACTCTCGCGCACTTCGCAACCAAGGTTGAAATCTGAATAGCGGAATGTGGTGCAGTCTAAACCTGCCTTCACCCAATAATGATCCATACCGAAGGCGCCCATAAACAACTTTTTGTTGAAACAGCGCAAGAGTCTGTAAAAGACTCCTTGACGCTCTGCCTTGAGCGGAAGAAATATGGGATTGATGATTTGCACCACATCGTAATGGCGAAAGCTTAGGAAGGTGCGCAGCGTGCGGAAGTAATAGCACAGATCGGACCATCGACCGCCATTCATATCGCGACGCAAATCAACATCGCGCGGATAATTTTTCCAACCATCACCATCGCTGGCCACAGTAACATCATGCCCGAGGGCGCGCAACCCTAAAGCGAGGGTGGCATGCACATTGCTGTAGTCACCCAAAAGGAGTATGCGCATGGCTTTTACTTATTTTGATTTTCCAGAAATTGAGCAAAGAGGCGTGCTGCAGATTCTACCATCATCGCACAAGGACGTTTCTTGTAATATTCGGGCGTTCTGGCCTCGGGTTCATGGGGCGTGGGGGCTTGCTTATTCAAACCAAGAAGGTCGGCACAAATAATGGAACCGTTTTCTTGACGGAACTGCTCAGCAAGCGCTTGTACAACTTCATAATTCCTGGATTTTCCTGCTTGGTCTGCGCCATCTACAGCACCGGTTTCTAAACCAGCCAAAAGGAATAAACCACATGCGGCACCACAGGTTTGACGCATGCGACCAATACCACCACCAAATGAAGCAGCCATGCGGAAGGCCTGTTCCTCAGTAAATCCATAAAGATCAGCATAAGCAGCCACTACGGCTTGCGAACAATTATAACCGCTCTTAAACAACTCAACGGCACGTTGTATTCTTTCTTCGTTTGTCATAATATAATAGGAATATAGGGGTTAAAACCATTTTTTATTGACCATCTTGATTCATAAGTTCCTCAATAGCGCGACACAATTGGTCGGGACATGATGTTGCCTTCATGCCACAACGAATGCCACTAAGGCGCTGAATAACTTGTTCGTAAGGCATGCCCTGAACCAAACGAGCTATACCTTGAAGGTTGCCATGACATCCACCATGAAAGCAAACGTCCTGCACGCAACCATTATGACCCGTAATTTCTATAAAACGGGCACACGTTCCTTCTGTTTGATATACAATCTTCTTCATTGATTTGCTGATTTTTCTTGCTCTTTTTGAACCATCATTGCAAAGTTAAATAAAAATATTGGAATGAGAGTTGAGAGTTTAGAGAGGAAAGTTTAGAGTTGAGAGTTTAGAGATGAGAGTTTAGAGATGAGAGTTTAGAGATGAGAGAGGAAAGTTGAGAGAGGAAAGTTGAGAGAAGAGATCACAGCCTCCATTTCTATAGCATCTATTGCATCTATAACATCTATAGCATCTATAACATCTATAGCATCTATAACATCTATAGCATCTATAACATCTATAGCATCTATAGTCTCTATAGCATCTATATCTCTATTACCGCTTCAAAAATCGAATTTACACATTAAAAAGTGAAGCAGATTATTTTTTTCATACCAACAAATGCAAATAAATTGTGTAAATTCGCAAGAGAGAAGTTAATGAGTTTGCCGAAGATTTTGGCAACGCATGTTCACCAACGACATCCATCACATGCATTTCAAACACCACATCATATTTTTATCTTTTTTCTGCAGTTGCTTGAGCTTATTGGGTCAAGACCTCTTCCGAGAAAATGAAATCACCTGGGAGGATTTCATTAACCTCTACGCCCCAACTATCATAGATGAAGATGGTACCATCAGCGAGGAGGAGAACGATATGCTGGATTATCTATTGCAACTGACAGAATCACCGATAAACATCAACACTGCCACACGGAGCGTGCTCCTGCAATTGCCGTTTGTGAATGAAGAGCAAGCCGACTCTATCCTGAGCTATAGGAAAAGAGTGGGTGCTTTCGTGACCTTAGGCGAGTTGCAATTCATTGCAAAAGTCCCGCAAGACGTGCGGCAATACATGACGTTATTCACCTACGTGGGCGAGCCGCTTCCAACCCCAGGGCGCCAGAAAGGATTATTTACGGATGGGAATCACGAGGTGATCGTACAAGCGGAAATTCCCTTTTACACACGCGAGGGATACCATAAATCAAAGGCCAATGGTGATTTAAAAGCGCCAGGACAGTACTATCTGGGCGAGCTTATTAAACACAGCCTGCGCTATAAATTCACGAATCAAAATCGGCTCCTGTATGGCATAACCTTAGAACAAGATGCTGGCGAGCCGTTTGCACAAAAGGGCAACTCGACTTACGACTTTATATCTGCCCATGTCCAATGGTCTTCTAAGGATGAAAGAACAAATGTGTGCCTTGGGGATTACAAGGTGTCGTTGGGACAAGGGTTACTGATTGGCGAGCAACGGTATGGCGGAAGAATGGGACTGATAGACCAAAAACCGCAAACATCAATGAAGCTAAGGGCGCACCGCGGAACTGATGAAATAAACTACATGCGCGGAGCGGCAATAACACACGAGTTTGGGAAATGGACTGGACTTTTCTTTGCTTCATGGCGCGCCATGGACGCACGCATGGATGGCGACACCGTGCGCAGCATCCTGACCTCAGGACAACACCGCACACCCACGGAAATGAGCCGTAAAAACACGCTTGAAGCGTACCTTATTGGAGGCGCTTTACAATACACACCGAAACGTGGACACACCCTGAGCCTCAATGCCTATAGCAACCGTTACAGCGCTCCCATTGCACCTGAGCCTAAAGCGTACAATAGCTATTACTTCAGGGGAGAAACCTGTGGCGGCGTGTCAACCACCTACAGTTGGAAATCAAAACGATGGTCGGGTGCCACTGAGGTGAGTAGTGACCATGATTTGAATCCTGCGGCTGTGGCACAAATACATTTCGATGGCTTCGACAACATCAGTTTATCTAGCCAATTGCGTTGGTTTTCGAATGCTTACATCGCACCCTACGCCCATACCCTTTCTGCATCATCGCGCACTCAAGGCGAACGTGGCGCCACGCTGGGATGGAAGATATGGAACCTATGGGGATGGCGCCACAAAGGTTATGTGGATGTTTATCAACTGACGAGCACCACTTACAAAGCGGATAAGAATGCCTGCGGTGGGGAGGTCGTTTGGCAAAGTGAACGCCAATTCGGGAAGAGAAAAAACCTCATGGTGCGCTACAAATACAAAACCAAAGAAGAACGCATCACGGGTTACAAAAAACATCAATTTTTAAGCCTTCACCGCTTGAAACTGCAACTGAACGGACAAACGCCAAAAACAAATTGGTCCTTGCAGTCGGAAAGCACCTGTGCGTTCAACCAAGTGGAGGGTGCCTCTTGGGGATTTATCGTGGCGGGACGTGGACAAATAAAACTGAATCCAAAGTTAAAAATCGGCGGCTTTGGCGCATTTTTCTCAACCGACAATTACGAAACCGCGGTCTATGCCTACGACCCTCAACTACCCTACACCTTCAGCTACAATAGCTTTTACTACCGTGGCATGCGCCTTTCAGCTCAGGCGGAATGGAAACCCTTCAAGAACTGGACCCTGGGCGTAAAATATGGTATGACGCACTACCTGAATCGAAAAAACATCAGCAGCGGGCCACAACAAATCAAGGGTGCCACCAAAGCCGACCTGCAAATTCAAATCCGAGCGAAGTTCTGAAAGCATATCCCTCACGCAAAGGCGCAAAGACATGCTAAGATTCTTTAACAAACGATCTCTGCAATCCTATAACCTCCTATAAATTCCTGTAACCTCTGTTGAAAAAAATAAATGCCCACAAATAATCCGTGATTTACCAAACAGCAACAAACGAATTTGACTTTGTTTTTTGCGAAGAAAATCAAAAGAGGATGTGCCAATATTCCATTTTGGCACATCCTCTTGTGTATTATCTATTTTGTTTACCCACATCTTACTGCACAAACGCTTTGAGATCTTCGAGCGTAATGGCACGCGCAGTGTTCGTACCTTCAAGGAAGGAGTCGGCAAGGTCGCGCTTCGTTTTGTGAAGACGTAGAATCTTTTCTTCAATGGTGTGAGCTGAAATCAGACGATAGACCGTCACATTCTGGCGTTGTCCGATGCGGTGCGCACGGTCGGTGGCTTGTTGCTCAATGGCTGGGTTCCACCAGGGGTCGAGGTGGATGACGTAGTTGGCACCCGTGAGGTTCAAACCGAGTCCGCCAGCTTTCAAGCTGACCACGAACACGCCCTTTTCGCCTTTCTGAAATTCCTTGACCATCTTTTCACGCTGACGCAGCGGCGTGGAACCATCAAGATAGAAATAAGGAATTTCTGCCGCATCCAGTTCCTGCTTGGCCAATGCGAGGAAACTTGTGTATTGACTGAACACCAGGACACGATTGCCGCCCGTAAGTATTTCGGAGAGCAAATCGATGAAAGCCTGGAGTTTTGATGATTTCTCCTGCCAGTTTTCATCCACGAGCGCCATTGAGCAAGCAGCTTGGCGCAAACGCGTGATATAAGCCAGGGCATTGACCGACAGGGTTTTCTCCTTCTCCAAGTCCGACTTAATCTTCAAGCGCATGGTTTCGTAGGCTGTAAGTTCAAGGTCGGAGAGTTCCACAAGTCGCGTAATTTCGGTCTTTTCTGGCAATTCGTCGAGCACCTCTGCCTTCGTGCGGCGCAGCACGAAGGGTTGCACCATGCGGCGCAATGCGCTCAAGTCGGGATTTTCTGGGGTGATATACTTCTTGGCAAAAGCTTCGTAGCTACCCAGCAATCCGGGGTTGAGGAATTGTAGCAGGTTCCATAGCTCACCAAGGTAGTTCTGCAAAGGCGTACCCGTGAGCAACAAACGCGAACTGGCCTTGAGTGCCATGACGGCAGAGGACGTCTTCGTTTGGCGATTCTTGATGGAATGCGCCTCATCAAGACACACGACATTCCAATCTACCTCTACCATTTGCTCTTCCATCTGGGGCATGAGTCCATAAGTAGTGAGCACCACATCGCCAGCTGTTGCTTCTTGAAGCACTTGCTTGCGGTCGTCGGCATGATTGAGCAACACGACGTTGAGCGAGGGGGCAAAGCGTGCCAATTCGTTTTTCCAGTTGGAGATGACAGAAGTGGGCGCAATGACCAAAGATGGACCTTTACTTGCCTTATAAAGCAGGAAAGCTATGGTTTGCACCGTCTTACCAAGTCCCATATCGTCAGCCAGGCAAGCGCCTGCGCCCCAGTGATCAAGGCGCACCATCCAGCGGAAGCCTTCGTACTGATAATCACGAAGTGTGGCGTTCAGCGTGTCGGGCACCTGAGGTTCAAGCTTTGCTGATTCCTTGATTTTTTTAAGTAGTGCCTTATACTCCTTATTGAGCGTAAAGTTTTCGGGTTGTGCCTTGATGGCTTCTGCAAGGCCACCTATATTGAATGCCGATACGCGCACCTTGCCTTGTCCGAGTTGCGCCATGCTTTCAAGGCGCTTCATTTGCTTGCGCATTTCCTCAGTAAGGGCAAGATAGGTTGTATCATCCAGTTTCACATACTTACCCATCATGCCTCCCGCAGCAATGAGCGAGAGCAGTTTATGGATATCAATGCTCGAAGCATCAGCGAGTTTCACTTCACCTTCAGCCTCGAACCAGCCCATCATACTCTTCAGCGTGATATTGCTTCCCGAGGTAACGGGTTTCACGTTTAGTTTGGCACCTTGTGCCCACTGCGTCACAAATGTATCTTCGTGCGAAGCCAGCCATTCCACCACCTGCAAAGCATCCTGCGGTTGGAGTTGGTAGCCCACGGTTTCATCGAACTCTTCGTCGCAGATGCTTTCCACGAAGTCGGTCAGCTGTTTTAGGTTAGCGCGCTCCGTTTTCAGCGAGCGCTCCACGTGATAGCGCACGCCCTCGCTTTCGTCGAAAAGATCCTTCTCGCCCAGACCAGGACAGCGCACCAACTGGCCGCCCGTCAAGGGATGCACGCGACACATGATGCGGTAGGCATCGTTCTGCGGATCGATATAAACATATATGGCCGTATCGCCCTTGCGCTTTTCCAGTGAAGAACCGCCCTCGAGCGCATCAGAGTGGACTTCAACATGGGTGGCGACTAAGGGGAGGAGTCGCTTGATATGAGGAGCAGTTTCTGAACTTGGAGTGCCATTCAATTTCAAGATTTCCTGGATGAGCGTACTTTGAATTCCAGTGGCGCGCACCACACAATATTCTGTGTCAGAAATTTTATTGACAACGACCGATTCTTGGTCGTCAATATTACTCTTGATTTTTATCGTTTTATCTTCTAATTCAATGTGAAGATAAGGCACCTCCTCGCGAATCGTTACAGGTACTAATCCGCTGCGCTGGACACACAACACGCGATCACTCCCCACCATATTCACAAGCACACCAAAGGTGGTTAGTTCATTTCCCCAGTAACTTCTCACACTACGAGCGACTTGTTTATCTTGTTCATTCATTAAAGCGTGTTCACCGCGCAGAAAATCTAACATAGAGATATTTCGTGGTGCACTCCAACTTCCATTTTTCAAGCGCACTTGCTTCTTAACTTCCGTATAAAGATTACTTCGGAGGATGTAAACGATACGCTCGGAAGCTTCCAACACGCCATTGTTCTTTTTCGTGTCGTTGAGTAGAGTTTCAATCTTACCCAAGATAGTTTCCCAGGGATTCACACGTTTTAAAGTGGAAATGAGCGAGGGACCGCCGTAAAGTTGGCTCAGCGTTTGATCCTCTTCTGTGTGGTAATAAGCATCACGTAATTCGTGACGCAGTAGAGCAAATTTTGGGGTTATTAACGATTTTAATGAAACTTCATTAACCAAGAAAAAGGTGATTTGTTGATTAATGTAATAGCCAAGAAGACTTGCTTCGCACATCAATTCACATTTAATTTGCTTCTGACGTTGAGAATCCTGCAAAAATTCCTTACCAAAAAGTCCTAAGTAAAAGACCCCCCTCATATCTAATCTTTCAGTTATAGACGCTTTCCCCAACATGGTTTTCAAGCGTTTCTGCGACTGAGCCGTTCCGGACTTCAGGAGGGCTATCATAAGAAAATAATTGAACAACGGACTTTCAAACACATTCTTATCTCCGCTCGTCTGCTTATTCTGAAGTTTCAAGGCATCGAAAAAATGCACGATGGCTGTTTCGGTATCGCCTTGATAGAGCGCTTGAATACCCATAACAACAAAACGAGATATCGTCTTCACCTTAAGGGGACTCAAAGGCGTTCCGTCATACAAATATCGATGCATCGCCACGAAGTCCTGAAGCTCAAATTTCATGACAGGTGACATGAATTGTTTTTTACAATAAGCTTCAATGAGTTGATCGGCAAAATCGTAAACACCATTCGATTCCAACACATTGTGCAGATGAACATTCAGCAGTTCTTTGATGTAGTAAACAAAGATTTTTTCATCTAACTTTAACAACAGACCACGTAGTTTTAAAGGTTCGTTGTAACCGAAAATGAACTTTATCAGAATTTCATCAATATCCCTTGCATCAACCGCCTTAAAACTATAATCCTCATCGCAAAGCGCTTCTACTATGTGCCACAAACTCTGTGCCTGCTGCATACGTTGCATGCCTTTCTTTGAGAAAGACTCAAGCAACTTGCCTTCATTTTGTGACAAATACATGGCCGCAGTAAAGAAATACTGAGGCGCCACAATCTCTATCGTGTAATAACTCATTGCCGAGGTCTCAACCAAAAAGCCGTCCTTGCTAAGTTTTGAGAACACCTTTTTTACCTGTTCATTCTTTACTCCTAACAAACGAGCATACTTCTGACTATCACGATACCTATCAACGACCAAACAATGCAGCGTCAGCGCCACAATTTTGCGTTCAATCTCTGAAAATTCTTTCCAATATTCCTCAAAGTTTATTGACATTTCTATGCTTGCGTTTTATTTCTTAGACTTCGGTTGTTCCTATCGCTCTAAAACAAGCGAAGGTTATCGCGACACGGGCGGAGTTCGCCCTTTTCGATGCGGTGAATGATTTCGACCACGCGGTCGTTCATCGGTGTGGGGCAACCCACCTTACGTCCGTAGGCTGATACGGCACCATTGATGGCATCCACTTCGGTGAGTTTGCCTTTCTCGAGATCCTGCAGCATGCTCGCCTTGAGCTTGGCATGCTTGCGGATGGCAATGGGAATGATGAAGAAGGAGAAGGCGCGCTTCAGCGCATTCGTATAGTTGAGCAACTTCACGATGTCCTTGCCTTGCACGGGTTCAATGCGGATGCCGCCCGCCTGACACACATCAATGCATTCCTTGATCAGCGCCTGTACGATGCGGCGCGAATCCTTGGGTCCGGCAGCCTCGCCAAAGGTGCAGCCCAACACGGCGCTCATCCCCGAAAAGGCAGCATTAATCAAGAGTTTACTCCAGCGCGTACCGAGGAAGTTTTCTTCAACATCGACCGTGCCCATGTGCTCGAGGAGCGTCTTTACGGAGTCGAAATACTTGTGCTTCTGCGCACTGATGCTTCCGAGAGCAAACGACAGCGCATCGGGCGCGCTCGTCAGTTCGCACACGCCGGGCGACTGCAGCGTAGCGCCCCAAGCCACGGTGCAACCAAGCACGCGCTGCTCACCGAGGATTTCAGCAATTTGCAGTTCGGGCAATCCGTTTTGGAAGGTCACCAGCACACCGTCCTCCGCCAGGAATGGGCGCAACATGGCCACCACCTCGGGATTGTGCTGTTGCTTGGTCATGAGGAAAACGACGTCGTACGTACCCGACATCTCTGCAGGCGTATAAGCCACAACGGGTTGTGTGAAATCCACCGTTCCCACAACCTTTGCACCCTGCTGCTGCAGTGCCTCCACATGCGCCTTATTGCGATTGATGAGTTCAATCGCCACACCTGCCTTACTGATATACGCTCCAAGAATCGTGCCGAGCGAACCCGCACCATATATTGCTACTCTCATAATGTTTTCTACCTGATACTTAAAATTTTCATGACATACAAAATTAACCACTTTTCCGAGATTAACCATTTATACACAAAAAATATTCGGTAAATAAGAGTCCTATTCACCGAATTCATAAAAATTAGAAACAAAACTGCTGTCAGATGGAATTTACTGCACACACGGAGACATCAAAACATGGTGTTTCCCCACCCCGCCTAATCTTTATACACATCTTAACTCGGGCGATCTGGACTAAATGTCGCACCTTTTGGAGCATACACCAACCCAAAGAGGCGATTCTTCGTCTCGGATTTTTATTCGAGGCAATAAATTTGAGGCGATTTCTTTACAGCCCCTCCGCCCCTTGGGCACAGTTCAGTTTGGGGAGGTGTAGAATCTTACATACTTGTACTAAATCCATTTTCCCAGATCTTAATGTGAGGCTACATTTTTAAATGATAATCATTAATGCCTGAACACAATCCAAATCCCATCATTATCCTTACCTTCACGCTTCAAGACACCAATCTTTTGCAAAGCTGAGAGGTCACGCTCAATGGTGCGTTGGCTCACCGTCAAAGTCTCCGACATTTGTCTGCCTGTTATTGTCGGAGATTCTTTGATGAGATTGAGGATTTTCTGCTGACGCTCAGTGAGTTTTGTCTCCGACATGTCTCCGTCATGGTCTCCGACATTCGGAATGTCGGAAGAGGCAAAAATGATGGCCTGGAATTGGGTTGGAGTAGATTTGAACACAGGTTTCAATTCGTCCTTATACCCATCTAATGTTTTGGTCTCATTGCAGATGCGTGTGAGTCCGCTACCTCGTTTCTCCATATAGTCAAGTTGAGACATCACATTTGCGAGTATAGGATTGCGTCTTTCAGAAGACACATCTTTGATGTCTAAATCCTGTATCAGCATTCCATTGTACATTCCACCAGGAGATGTGACAATAAGCCGGTCATCGTAAATGTCAAGATGAACCTCACTCCCCATCACAGTATAATCGCGATGGATGAAATGGTTTACCATTGCTTTTAAGCTGTAAAATGTGTAAGCCATCTATATCATGAGGGATTATTTCAACCTCAGGAAGTGGATCCATATAGTCACGAATCCTGCAACTGATGGTCTCGCATACATGCTGCACATCTTCAAGTCCTTTGACTATGCCATCATTATCAATGCCGAAGAAAAGGGAACCACCCAAGCCATTGGCAAAAGCGCTAACACTCTTCAACCAACTCTTAGGTTTCTTCTCTTCAAGCATCACCTTGAAGTCGTATGCAATACATTCAGCTATAAGGGTGTTTTATTCCATTTTATATGACTTACCAAATATTGATTCTTGTTTTTACCTTGCATAGGTACTCGTTTTTATCGAAAGTAAGGCATTTGTTTACCGTTTCGCGCGTGCTTTAAGCAATTTTTTTCAAAAACAAGGCTGTGTTATAACAAAAAATGATTTTGCATAAACTTTCTGTTTTTTGATAAAGGGAGGATAAACAAATTGAATACGAATATATGAATCTACTCAAATATAAAAGCATCTTCTTCATAAAATAAACAGTTTAACCTAACATTTGGAATATAGAATAATACAAAATCTCTTCAAAAATCATAATTCAACAATAAATTCTGTTGGATAAACACTAAATTGTTTGGTTGAATCGAAAGAAAAGACTTTCTTTGCACTGAAATCAATAGATAATATTGTTAATACGTATCTAAAATAGTTGTATTATGGAGAAACTTACAAGCAAAGAAGAAGAAGTGATGGAGCTGATTTGGCAACTTGGCCAGTGCGCCCCGAAGGATGTTTCATCGCTCTATCCCAAACCTCAGCCCAGCGCAAATGCCATTGCCCAGGTGTTTCAGGCACTGGAGAAGAAAGGTTACCTGACGCATGAACCGAAGGGGCGTGGCTTTGTCTATCGGCCTATCGTGGACAAACAGGCATACGGAAGAGGAAGGTTGTCGAGTGTTATCAATCGCTTCTTCAGTGACTCGTATATGAGTGTAGTGTCGGCACTGATGCAGGAGGAAAAGGTAACCGAGGCAGATTTGCTTCAATATCTTGCCGACCTAAAGCGTAAGGAGGGCTGACGCATGGCTACATTCATTATCTATGCCATCCGGTGGGCGGTGACACTGACGCTGCTCTACTCGCTCTACAGGCTCTTGCTCCAACGCGAAACGTTTCACCGTCTGAATCGTGCCGTTCTGCTGGCAATCCTTGTGGTGAGTCCGCTGCTGCCGCTCATACCGCTGCATACAGATGAGCCGACAACCTTTGATGAGGTACTTGCCAAAATTGAGGGGTCGTTGCTTAGCCTGCCAACTTCTGAGAGTGTTGCAGAAGATACTCTTCTTGCACAAGAAGACGAGAATGCTGCATCGGGGCTTTGGGTACGATATTGTGCGTATATATACATAATAGGTATTGCCGTCGCGCTCACCTTTTACCTGTTGCGGCTATTGACTCTGGTACGCATCTTACGTCGCTGTCAACGCATATCACATCCGATAATTCCGAAAGATGTTCATCTTATGCTGGACATGAGAATCAAACAGCCCAGCAGCTGGATGTATTGGATTTTCATTGACCCTATAGACTTGAAGCAGAACGCTGACGCTGTACTCAGACACGAACTGGCACATGTGAGGATGAGACATTCGTGGGACTTGATTCTCTGCGACCTCACGTGCCACATGCTATGGTGTCTGCCCTTTGTCTGGATGTTACGGCAAGACTTGGTGGATGTGCACGAGTTTCAGGCAGACGAAGCTGTATTGCAAGGTGGTGTGACGCTGGAAGACTACGAGCATCTATTAGTACGCAAAGCAGTGCAGACACGGATTCTGCCCATTATGAACACTTTACGTCGTGGAGCCGTGAAGAAACGCTTCGCCATGATGTACAGCGGTCGTTCGTCTCGGTGGTCACGGCTCAAGTTGTTGTATCTGGCTCCAGCCCTCGCGGCCTGCCTATGGGTGTCTGCCCAAGCCGAGGTGTACAAGACATATCTCAACGGAAAACTCGTTGAACAAAAGGAGTTGGAGGTTGTTGATCCAAACACCATCAAGCATGTAACTGTGATTAATAGTCAAAAAATGGTGGTGGTAGAGACAGAAATGTCTGGGATTGACACGACAGTCTTTCAACCTATTGCCTTACCGAAAGATACATCTTTTACCGATGTTCTAAGGCATCCGTGACAACTCTGAATCATAGGCTGTAGTAACTATTATCTTTCAATCTTATTGAATTAACTACATAGTCCGCCATAACGAAAAAGACAACGGAGGCTAAGCTCATCAAGATGCGCATAAAATCATTTGGCAACAAGCTCTACCTGAAGAATCCTATGTATTACGTTGGCGACCTCAGCACTGCCGACGTGACCCACGGCACCGAGGGAATGATAGTCAACAACGTGTATGTGAATAATAAGGCACATGAGTACCAGCCGCTGGAATTGAAGTAAACACATAAAACATTTATCAACATGAAGAAGATTTTAGTAACAATGACGGCCTTAGTGCTAACGATAGCAGCGCAAGGGCAAACAGAGACAGTTGACACGGCGCAGTTTGTGGCAGTGTACGACTACGAGTGTAGAACACAGAACGACGAGGCAGCATCCGTCACGGACAGGATGCAGGTCGTGGTACAAGTAGGACGGACAGTAACGAAGTCGATGCCCCGCTCGGTCTATCCTGTGTATGACGACGAATCAAGACCCGATGTGGCAGCAGAATTCCAAGAGGCTCTGATGCACATGCCGACGGTGTGGATGGGCTTACCCACAGGACAGACCACCGTGCGCGAATTCATCTTCCCGCATGAGTATGAGGGCTATGAGCCGACACCCGACATCACATGGACGCTCACTGACGATACGCTGACCGTCAGCGGCTATCTCTGCCAACAGGCTATGGCAACATTCCGAGGTTTGGAGTGGCATGTATGGTACACCGAGGAGATTCCATCGTCAGCTGGGCCGTGGCGGTTGCGTGGTCTGCCAGGGCTGATAGTCAAGGCGGAGAATCAGGCACATACGTTCTGCCTTGCGGGGCTGCGAATGGAGGCATCACCCATCACAGCCCCAGAGCAAAACCCCGAAGTGCACAGAATGAAGTACGCCAAGCTGTTGAAGCACAAGAACGAGATTTATGGCAACCGCGAATATGCCAAGAAACCCACATACTATGTACCTGACCTCCAGGGCAGCATCACAGATATGAGCGTTCTCAACCGAAACGGACAGCAACTTCTCCTTGCCAATGGCGGCCACCCGCTGCTGACAAAGGCGCATGTATATCGACCGCTGGAGCAGTGAGAGCAAAGCCAAACTTGTTTGAGCTTTGCCGAATTGCGACAGCGGAAGACGAAGTCAACCATTGGAAGTCTGCGAGTAAGTGAAAGCAGAGCGATGCTTGCATCAGCTCAGCCGAGCGTGAGCAGATTCGACTGAAAGTAAATTAGAATAATACAAAATGAAACGACTCCTATACATCATATTATATATGGTGCTGGCAGCGTCAGCATCGGCACAGGTAAATGTGACGGGACGGGTGATAGACCTACAGCAGAAGCCCGTGAGTGACGTGATTGTGAAACTGGTGAGCGGCAGCAAGACGCTGGCATTCACCAATAGTAACGCGCAGGGTGTGTATAGCCTTGAAGTCAAGAATGCGCCCAGCGGCGAGGTGACGCTACAGTTCACCCATATCAGCTATGAGAAGGAGTCGGAACGGGTGACGCTGAAGGAGCGGGTGACGAAGATGGACATGATTCTCACTCCGAAGGAAGTTTTGCTGAAGGAGGTGACGGTGAAGCCCGACCCGCTGCGGCAGAGGGGCGACACGCTGAGCCACAACCTCGCGTCGTTCCTCAGCAAGGGCGACGTGACGTTGGAGGACGGACTGAAACGGTTGCCGGGCGTGGACGTGGCGCAGAGCGGGGCCATCAGCTACATGGGCAAGCCCATCTCGCAATTCAACATCGAGGGGCTGGACATGCTGGGCGGCAAGTACAACCTGGCGACGAGTAACATACCGGCGGACTATGTGACGCAGGTGGAGATAGTGCGCAACCACCACAGCCGACGGGTGGAGCGCGACGTGCCAAGCAACGAGGTGTCGATGAACATCCGGCTGTCGAAGAAGGCAAAGCTGAAGCCGTTCGGACAGGAAGAGGCGGGCGCTGGATATATGGAGGACGGCAACGATAGGCTCCAAACCTTGCTTGGCGTAACTGGCATGATGTTCACCGACAAGTTCCAGAC
>JAGBYN010000113.1 GCA_017628775.1 Bacteroidaceae bacterium
AGAGGAAAGTTGAGAGTTGAGAGAGGAGAGTTTAGAGTTTAGAGAATCCATCCGGCATGTAGGGGCCGATCTCTGTGTCGGCCCGTCGTCATAACAAGCACCAACCGCCTTATAGAGGGGTGAGAGAGTTTAGAGTTGAGAGAATCCATCCGGCATGTAGGGGCCGATCTCCGTGTCGGCCCGTCGTCCAATCGACGCAGCAATCGCATATGCCATTGAGTTGAGAGGTGGGGCGATTCCCGTGTCAGTCCTATCTCCAATCAATGCACCTATCTCCTTTGCCATTGGTTGTCAATCCATTTCTATGTTCTCTACACCCTTTATCGCTAAGGTTCCAGCAAATACACAATTGAGCATTCCGAAGCGTGTGCCCCAGCAATAGGACAGATTTAGAGCAGATTATCTTTTTTTCGTGGCACTAAAAGACCTCAAATTACCATTTTGTTGTTTTAAAACCTTTTTTTGTGTTATTTTGATATTATTTCGCTCTATTTTTACTTAAAATTACACTTTTTTTATTGTATGTGTAAAAAAACTTAAAAAATATTGGTCGTAGTCAAAAAAACTTTTACTTTTGCACCCCATAAACGTAAAATAATGCGTTTTTATTAAAATCAAAAACTAAAACAAAACAATACAATTACTAAAATGAAAAGATTTTTCCTTTATGCCATCTCATTTATGGCATTGTCAGCTGGCTTCGTAAGTTGTGCTGAGGACAAGGTTGAAGAAGAAGCTTCTTTGGCAGCAAGCGTAGAAGAATTGAACGTTAACGGACTTGTACAAACACATGCTGTGACTTTAACAGCTCCTGGTGTTTACTCAGTGTCAACGCCTGAATGGATTGAAGTTACGAGCCCATCTGCAGCACGTGGTGTTAACGCTACTTCTACTATTCGTTTCACAATCTCTACAAACGACTTCGGTGCTGTACGTACTGGTAATATCGTTATTACAAGTGGCGACCTCTCACTCACAATTCCTGTAACTCAAGCAGCTTCACCTGCAGGTAAGTATGTTTATACTATCGCTTCTGCTCTTGATCCTTCTTACACTTACACTGACACGCTTTATGTGGAATGGGCTGGTACAACACCTACTGCATTCAACGTAGGTAACCTCGACCCCGCTTTGAGCGAAGAAGGTTTCAAGTATAGCGCTGGCTACAACTATGTTACTGCTGAATATTCAGAAGAAGATGGTCTTTTGTACTTCGAACCAGGTGCTGACCTCCACATCTCTGATGTTACTTACGCTGAGCAGCTATATATTGAAGAAGCATACGTTATCCCCTTCGCTCCAGGTTATGCAATCGCTGATATCTTCCAAATGGCAAACATCAACCAAGCAGTTGACTATGGTTACTTGGTAGTGGGCGATGAAAACTATCAGACGCTCGTTATGCCAGGTGCATTCTTCAGCCAGCTTATTGCTCCTGAAACTGAAAACGGCGTTGTTATGTTTGATGCATACGACGGTATGATTTCTTACACTCGTGTAACTGAATAAGGCTATACGCAACAACACAATAAACACACACAACAAACTAGACGTTAAGAGGACGCGCCAACACATTTTATGTTAAGGTGCGTCCTCTTGCTATTTGCGAACGTAAAACGACCGGCATAGGTTCGGGGTTAACGAAAAAAAGAGGATAGGGCGCAACGTGGCGTAACGCGCTCTATCCTCTTTTTGTTGGCTTTGATTTTTATTATTCAGCTTGTTTTGCTGCAATTGCTTGGTTTGCAGTGATGGCAACCATCTTGTAGATGTCGTCGATAGAGCAACCGCGTGAGAGGTCGTTCACGGGACGTGCAATACCCTGGAGGATTGGACCTACGGCTGTAGCATGGCCAAGACGTTCAACGAGTTTGTAACCGATGTTGCCGACTTCAAGACGTGGTGCAATAAGCACATTTGCCGCACCTGCTACGGGGCTGCCTGGTGCTTTGCTTTGTCCTACTGCAGGCACCAAAGCTGCATCAGCCTGGAGTTCGCCATCAATCATTAGGAATGGATCCATTTCGCGAGCAATCTTAAGGGCTTCAACCACCTTATCGACATCTTCGTGCTTGGCAGAACCCTTTGAAGAGAAGCTGAGCATTGCCACACGTGGGGTGATGCCAGCTACAGCCTTTGCTGTTTGAGCTGTACAAACAGCGATTTGTGCCAATTGATTAGCATCGGGCACAGGAGTTACTGCAACGTCGCCCATCACAAGCACACCGTTTTCGCCACACTCGGGAGCAATGGTCAATAAAAGCATTGCGCCTGAAACACATGTAATACCAGGCGTGGTCTTAATGATCTGCAATGCAGGACGAAGCACATCGCCCGTTGTGTTTTGCGCACCTGCCAATTGGCCGTCAGCATCGCCAGCCTTAATGATCAAACAACCTAAGTAAAGAGGATTCTTGACTAATTCGCGAGCTTGTTCAATGGTCATACCCTTCTTTTCACGAAGCTTGGCAAGGAGTTGTGCATACTCTTCTTGCTTGGGGTGGTTAAGGGGGTCAATGATTGTAGCCTTGTGGATGTTGCCTAAGCCCCATTCCTTAGCACGTTCGTCAATTTCCTTTGGGTCGCCAATCAAAATCAAGTCAGCCACACCATCAGTGAGCAATTGATTTGCAGCCTTCAAGGTACGTTCTTCAGTACCTTCAGGCAAAACGATGCGTTGCTTATTGGCTTTCGCACGCGCAACTAAGTCTTGAATTAATTTCATATTTGAGAATTTTAAAAGTTGTATGTCGGTTAACACTAATCAATGCAAAGTTACGGCAAATGATTGTAATCAAAAAACATTTTTTTGATTTTTATAAAATGTAATTCATCCCATTACAAAGGCAATCCATTTTTATAAGTTTAAAACAATATTTTTCCTATATTTGCATTGAAACATTCTTTATTCATTTATAAACCTTATTTATTATGATGCTATTTGCTATTAATTTTACTCAAGAAGCTAATTCCGTTTGGACGAAGCTTGTTGAAACCAGTTTGGATTTGGGTGAACGAATTTTGGCGGCCATTGTCATTTTTCTTGTCGGTAAGTTTATTGTGCGCTGGCTCAATAAATTATTTGCCAAGTTGTTGGAAAAGCAAAAGGTTGAACCAGGTGTGCAAACCTTCCTTAAAAGTATGGTTAATATCCTGCTCCTCGTTATGCTTGGCTTTGCCGTTGTTGGTAAGTTAGGTATTGAGCTTACAGGTTTTGCAGCCCTCCTCGCTTCTGCCGGCGTTGCCATTGGTATGGCTCTTTCTGGTAATCTTCAGAATTTTGCTGGTGGTTTGATTATTCTGGTGTTCCGTCCCTACAAGGTTGGCGATTATATTGAATCAAGCAGTGGTGCATCAGGTACGGTCAAGGAAATTCAAATATTCCACACCGTTCTCGTTACGCCCGACAACAAGGTGATTTATGCGCCAAACGGCAGCATGAGCAACGCGGTGACCACGAACTACAGTCAAAACGACACCCGCCGCATCGACTTCGTCTTTGGCGTAGAGTATGGCGAAAGTATTGAACGTGTGCAGCAAGTGTTGAATAAAATTATTGCAGCCGACAAACGCATTCTTACCACGCCCGAACCTTTTGTGCGCATGGGCGATTTAGCCGACAGCAGCATTAACTTTACCGTACGTGTTTGGGTTAACTCAAGCGATTATTGGGCTGTGTACTTCGATATGAAGGAAACTGTTTATACCACTTTCAATAAAGAAGGTATTAGCATTCCTTACCCACAACTGGTGGTGCATCAAGCCCAGTAAGAGGATTTTTCTTAAAAAAACATAAAATGAAGTTGTCTGTGAGCTATTATTTTTTGTAATTTTGCACAGCAAAATCCTCGCGAAGGGGATCTCATTTGTTTGTTTACAATAATTTTAAACATATTTATCCTATGAAAATCCTCGTAATTAATTGCGGTAGTTCTTCAATTAAGTACAAGTTGTATGAAATGGACGATCAGTCTGTTTTGGCAGCTGGTGGTATTGAAAAGATTGGTCTTGAAGGTTCGTTTTTGAAGACAAAGATCAATGGTGAAACAAAAATCATTGAACATGCTTGTCCTACGCACACAGAAGGTATTAAATTGATGTTTGATACCCTTCTTAACGAAGAGTATGGTGCGATTAAGAGCCTTGATGAAATCTCTGCAGCAGGTCATCGTATCGTGGCTGGTGGACGTTTCACAGAAAGCCAAGTCGTTACAGATGCTATGCTTGAAGAATGGAAGCAATATATGGATCTCGCACCCTTGCACAGCCCTGCACACTTGAAGGGCTTCCAGGCGGTGAAGAACATGTTGCCCAACTTGCCTCAGGTGTTTGTGTTTGACACAGCATTCCACCAAACAATGCCTGAAAAGTGCTACATGTATGCCGTGCCTTACAAGTATTACGAAAACAATAACATCCGTCGTTGGGGTGCTCACGGCACAAGCCACCGCTTCGTGGCTGCTCGTGTGGCTGAATTCCTCGGCGAAAAGGTGGAAGATCTTAAGATCATCACTTGCCACATCGGTAATGGTGCTTCAATCACTGCAGTTAAGGATGGTAAGTGTTTCGAAACTTCAATGGGGCTCACTCCACTCGAAGGTATGATGATGGGTACTCGTTCTGGCGATATCGACGCTTCAGCAGTGCTCGCTATCATGAAGGAAGAAGGTCTTAATCCTGACCAAATGAGCGACTTGCTTAACAAGCAAAGTGGTGTGCTCGGTATTTCAGGCGTTTCAAGCGATATGCGTGAAGTGAAGGAAGCTGCCGATGGCGGTCACGAACGTGCTAAGCTCGCACTTGAAATGTATTGCCACCGCATCAAGAAGTACATCGGTTCTTATGCTGCAATCATGGGCGGTGTTGATGTTATTGTCTTTACTGCAGGTGTGGGCGAACACCAATGGGATGTTCGTTTCAATTCAGTGAACAACCTTGAATTCCTTGGTATTAAACTTGATGAAGCTAAGAACCTCAAGAACTTTGGCGAGGAAGAAATTATCTCAGCTGAAGATAGCCGCGTGAAGGTTGTTGTTGTTCCTACCGACGAAGAATTGATGATTGCTTCTGATACATTGGCGTTGATTAAGTAATCCAATCAATCATTTTATAAAAAGCGTTGAGCAGGCAAGAAGTTCTTGTCTGCTCAACGCTTTTTTTGACTTCATCATTTTTTTTGATGAAATTCCTGACTTTTGTCAATGCGTCACCCAAATTAAGACGCCGTCTTAAATTATAGAAAATAAAAAACTTGAAGAACCTGTTTTTATGGTTTAGAATTAGCGATTGTTTTAACATTGGGTGCAGCTCTTAATGAGGCGCGCATAGAGTGGACTTTTCTCAAGGATGTGTTTGTTGCCCACCATGAAAAATTGTTTTCGGGCGCGTGTGATAGCAACGTTGAGTTTGCGGTCAACGACACAACGTCCCACCTCCTGTTCCACAGAGAGAATACCGAGCTGATAGGGTTGTGAGATGGTGGTGGTGAAGATGATGTAGTCGCGTTGCGAACCCTGGTAGCACTCCACGGTGTCAATGCTTATGTCGTCGGTCTCGGTGATGCCAATGGCTCTGAGGCATGAACGCACCATGCTGATTTGATTTCGGAAAGGTACGATAATGCCCAGTTGGTCTTTCAGATTTAAAGGTGTGCCTTCGCGCTCATTCAGGGCTTGGATGGCCTTGACGATTTGAGCTACTTGCTCGGCTTCTGCCCGATTGGCTTTGACATTATCAACAACGGTGGGGGCCTCAACGTGCATGAATCCCATGCGTGTGGCAGCTACGAAATGCTCCATCTCATTTTCAGGATGAGCCTTGTAGATGATTTGACCTTCTTGATGCGGTAGTGGCACGACCTGCAGCTGGCTGTCGTAGAATTCCTCGTTGACAAACTGTGCAATGTCGCTGTGCATGCGTCCTTGTTGATAGAGTAAACCCGTTGCTTCGTGGGTTAATCCAATCTGTTCCACATAGCGGTGTAAGCGCTCAAAGAGTGAGTTGCGGAGGTCGGTCAGTCCGATGTTGATCAAAGCCTCGTCAGCGACGGTTGTTTGCGTGGGGCGTTGCATCACCACTGCCGGGAGTTGTTTGTGGTCGCCAATCATTACGAAACGCTTAATTGCCTTGGGGTGGGCGAGCAGGGGCAGAATTTGCGGTTCAAGTACCTGTGAGGCCTCGTCGATGATGGCAAGGTCAAACGATTTGACGTTAAACAGTTCGGTGTGGTTGGTTAGTGTCGCAATGGTGCCCACAATGATTTGTGCCTGATTGAGGAAGTCTTTCACTTCGGCACGATTTTTAAGATGTTCCGTTTGAACAGAGAAAAGGTACGGGCGCACTGCCTCAGCACAGGTTTGCTCAATGCCCAGGCGCACGAAGTTGATGTTGGCAGCATGAAGCATGAGGCAGATTTCATCCACCGCACGGTTGGTGTAGGCCGATATGAGCAGGTCTTTACGTTCGCCCGCCATGCACGATTGGGTGAGAAATTCCTGCACCATGGACCGCAATGCAACATTCGTTTTTCCGGTGCCCGGTGGGCCAATCAGCAGGTAGTAGTCGTTGGCGCTCATGGCAGCGCGCACTACGCCTTCAACGATTGGGGTATAAGTGCCATAAATCTTCGTGTTGGCATTGAATGTGGGCGGACGTTGGCCGAGCAACAACGCCTTGCGCGCTTCAGGGGCTCTCATCAAGGCATAGAGTCCGCGGAAAGCCGTGTTCATGCCGCTGTCAGTGCTGTCCTTTTCAATGGCGTAGAATGAAGAGGTGGCAAAGAAATTGGGATTGCTTTGTTTGTAAGCCAAATGCAGATGAAGTTGGGTGTCGGTCAGTGCCACGATGTGTCCGCGCACCAACTGCCGGTTGGTTACACCATCGGTTGTTGCATTGCGTTCATAGAGTTGCACCATGTCGCCCACCGAGAAGTCGGCAATGAATTTCTCTCCATAGTCGGGTACTTCAAAAATAACCTCTTCGGTACTGTTGTCAAGCTCATTCTTGATGATCTCTTTTATTTTAAGGTTAATGAGAATTTCGCCCGACATGAGTTTTGAGGTGAGGTCGGCATTCCAGACGCGTGCAAAGCCACGGGTGGAGTCGGGGCGTGGTTCGCCCATTTTCGACAAAAACATTTCGCGCGACAGGAAGGTAAGGAAGTGGCAGAAATAACTCTTTTCTAACGGTGTGGCTTGATGGATGGTGTTGATGAGTTGCTCAATGGGGGGGAGTATCTTTTTTAGGAAATTGGGGTGAAGTCCTTCCTTCGTGACAATATTGGCAATACGCAGTTCATCAAGCACCTCTTTAGCTTGTCCAGCTCTGAGGCGCATCTCCAAGTGTACAATTTCATTGCGCAGGTGCATGATGTCTTTCATCTGTTCGCGAGATATTCTGTCTGCCAATAAAATGGGGTAGCGCGAATAAAACAGGAAGGCCGAGATACTGTTGATGGGCAAACCAAAATTATAGTGTAGGATTTCCTTGTAGAGCGCCATCTGCAGGAGGTGCTCTTCTCGCGAACGAATAGGAGGGCGAAAATCCTCAGCCTTGCCACTTTTGAGTTCAACGATGCGCAGATGGTCGTCGGTCATAACGTCAAGGCGTGCGCGAAGCCCTAAGGTGGGGCAGATAAAGGCGGGTTCTAAAAGAATATGGTTGAGCGAGATGCCCACTTCCGGACTGGGGTAAGCCTGGTGAACGGTTTTATAGATGTTGTTGAACTGTTGTTCGGCTTCAGCAAAGTAGTGTGCGTCAATCTCACTTTCATGCTCAAAGCAGGCATAATCCAAGAGGGCTTGATGGAAATGTTTCTGCATACTCTTTGTGAAGGTCGCGTCTTTGGTATTGACGCAGTCGTCCATAAATTGATTGGCTGCATTACCCAAAAGAATTTCTTTGCTTATAGCGCGTGGTTGCAACTTCGATAATAAATAGTTGTAAGGTGAGTGGCCGTAGGGCTTTAGGCAAGCTGTCAAAGCACTGACGTCGATGAGAAAGTCGGGTTCAAGGATGATTAAGCGCCCCTGTTCTATAACGTTAACTACAGCACCTTCGTGCAATAAAGCGCGTGTGCGTTCGTCCGTGGGAACAACGATTTCGCCACTTTGGTCCTGCAGGTGCAGGGTGAATGCATCGTCGCTGATGTGCTTCACAACACCTCGGGCCACCAGTATCGGTGCGGTAGTACTTGAAGGCGAGGGGGATACGTCTTTCTGCACACTGCGCTCAGGGTTTTGCAATTGTGTGATAAATTCCAGCAGGTGTTGCGCATCGCTGTTCAGCTGTTGCTCATCGGCTTCCTTTTTCCCTTTGAGGATGAGCAAGGCATCACGTCGGAATTGGTCGATCGTGGTGAGGGGAATGTTGTGTTGTTTGCACACGAAGTACAAACGCGCAAATAACCCCGAGAAGTCGGTGGTTAAATGTTCGGTTTTCTCCAAACACACGCGTTGAAGTAAATTGTAAAGCTTAGCATAGCGCACCTTTGTCTTTAAGGGTGCGCTGCATATATCGTAAATTTCTTGCTGGGTACTCATTGTTTTTGTTGGATGCGCAATTCTCTTTAATGGGCTCAGAGTTCTCTGAGCTTTCTGAGTCTTCTGAGTTCTCGGAGTCCTCTGAAATCTCAGAAATCGTGAAAAATATTGAAGCGAGCTTCCTATTTCTCGCTCATTTGTTTGTATATTTGAGCTTAGGCTCCAATATACTTTGCATTCGCTGTGAAAAATATTGAAGCGAGCTTCATATTTCTCGCTCATTTGTTTGTATATTTGAGCTTAGGCTCCAATATACTTTGCATTCGCTGTGAAAAATATTGAAGCGAGCTTCCTATTTCTCGCTTATTTGTTTGTATATTTGCAAGGCGTTCTTCTCATGAATTTGTAGAAGATGCAACGATTTTGCGAATTTACAAAAATCTTCTTTATCTATGATTAAACATATTGTACTCTTTCAACTAAAAGATGAGTTGACACAAGAACAACGTGAGGAGGTGATGAATACCTTTAAGGCTGGTATTGAGCAACTCCCGGCTGTGATTTCAGAAATTGTAGAAATTTCGGTAAACTTTAATTGCAACGAGGCTGAGACTTGGGATATTTGCCTGGAAAGTACATTTGCCTCAATGGCTGATCTTGATGCTTATGCGCAACATCCCGACCATAAGGCTGTTGGTGCGGCACTGCGCCCACACATGGCGGCACGCAGTTGTGTGGACTACACCTTCTAAACCTAATTAAGAAAAATTAAATTATCAAACAATCCCAAAAACAAAATAAGATTATGCTCCACGAATGGTTTGAATGTAAAGTGAAATATGAAAAGCAACAAGAAAATGGCTCTTTGAAAAAAGTGCAAGAACCCTACCTTGTTGATGCCATCAATTTTACAGAAGCTGAACGCCGCATCACAGAAGAGATAGCACCTTTTATGACTGGCGAATTCCAAGTGTCCGACATTAAGCGTGCGCGTTTTGCCGATCTTTTTGAAGCAACAGAAGAAAGTGCAGATAAGTGGTACAAAGCCAAGCTTATTTACATCACAATTGATGAATCAAAGGGCGTGGAAAAGAAAACTTCACAAAATTTCTTGATTCAGGCTTCAAGTTTTCATGATGCCTTGAAGCGTTTGGATAAGGGTATGGAAAGTTTCCAGGGCGACTACACCATTGCAAGCATTCAGGAAACTGCCATTATGGATGTGTTTCGCTATAAGTTGGAAATGCCCAGCCAAGCGTAAGGCATCAATGACCTTCTAAAGCCTTCTGAAAACCATGTCAACAATCTCAGAAAATCTACAACAAATACGTCGGGATTTACCAGAGCAGATCACGCTTGTGGCGGTGTCGAAGTATTACCCCGTTGAGGCTATTGAAGAAGCTTATGCTGCCGGTCAGCGCGTCTTTGGCGAAAGCAGGGTTCAGGAATTGCGCGAAAAGGCTGAACGTCTGCCAAAGGATATCCAGTGGCATTTTATCGGACATCTACAACCCAATAAAGTGAAGTATATTGCACCATGGGTGTCGCTCATTCATGCGGTTGATACGCCTAAACTCTTGGCTGAGATTAACCGACAGGGCGAACGTTGCCAACGTGTGATCCCTTGTTTGCTTCAGTTGCATGTGGCAGCCGAGGAAACAAAATATGGTTTTACGCCTGAAGAATGTTTGCAGTTCATGGAGGAAGGGCAGTGGCGCTCAATGCCTTATGTGAAAATATCGGGAGTGATGTGTATGGCAACGAATACCGACGATGACGACCGTGTTCGTCAGGATTTTAAAACAGCACACGACTTTTTCAAGCAAGTCAAAGAGCAATACTTTGAGCAGGATGAAGCGTTTAAGATCTGTTCGTGGGGCATGTCGGACGATTACCCCCTTGCGCTTGAAGAAGGAAGCACACATATTAGAATAGGAACAAAAATTTTTGCAACATCATAAGGCCTTGCTGTATGCCTTATGATCTTTGTTCATCCTTAATGATTTAAGTTATGATGTTAAAAAAGATACGTAGAACGCTTGCTTTTATTATGCTTGTGTTTGCGACACTCCTCTTTCTGGATTTTACCGGTACGGTCCACGCTTTCTTGGGGTGGGTGGCTAAAATACAATTTGTACCCGCCGTAATGGCTGGTAGTGCTGCGGTCATTGTTGCTATTGTTGCATTGACCCTTATTTTGGGACGTGTGTACTGCTCCGTAGTATGTCCTTTGGGTATTCTGCAGGACTTAATCGCCTGGATGGGTAAGAAAGCCAAGAAAAATCGTTATGCATTCTCGCCTGTAAGAACTTTGGTGCGCATGTCGTTTCTTGTAGCATTCCTGATTACGACGGGTGGGGTGGTTTCGCATTTGTTGGAGCCTTATAGTGCGTTTGGCCGTATCATTTCAAATCTCTTGCAACCATTGTGGTTGTGGGGCAATAACTTTTTGGCTTACCTTGCTGAACGTGCCGACAGTTACGCCTTTTATGAAACCGATGTGTGGATGCGTAGCGCCACAACATTGAGTGTGGCTGTCGTTACGCTGATTTTGATTGCGGTCTTTGCTTGGCGTGGTGGCCGTACTTATTGCAACACCATTTGTCCTGTAGGTACGATCCTGGGGATCCTGGCCCGTTATTCGTGGCTGAAGCCCGTGATCGATACTGATAAGTGCAATGGCTGTCGCTTATGTGAGCGCAACTGTAAGGGTGGTTGTATCGATGCCCAAAATCATACCATTGATTACAGTCGATGTGTGGTGTGCATGGATTGTGTGGCGCGCTGTAAGCGTGGTGCCATCAGCTATGCGCGTCCGTCAAAGGTCGTTGTGGCTCCCAAAGCCGACGAAAAGCCAACTTCTGAGTCGCGCCGTGCCTTCCTCGTGGGCTCATTGACGCTTGCCGCAAGTGCTACGGTGCAGGCGCAAAAGAAAAAGGTGGATGGCGGCCTTGCTGTGATTCAGGATAAGGTGGCGTCCGAACGCCAAACCCCAATATTGCCTCCTGGTGCACAAAATGATCGTCATTTCAGACAAGCTTGTACGGCATGCCAGTTGTGCGTGTCGGTTTGTCCAAACCATGTGCTCCGCCCCTCTAACGATTTATCGCGTCTCATGCAACCCGAAATGAGCTTTGAACGTGGCTACTGTCGCCCTGAATGTACCAAATGTTCCGAGGTGTGTCCTACAGGTGCCATCTGTAAACTGTCTCGTGAAGAGAAATCCTCAACACAAGTGGGACATGCCGTGTGGATTAAGGAAAACTGCTTGGCCTTCACGCGTGGTGAGCGTTGCGATAATTGTGCGCGCCATTGTCCTGCTGGTGTTATTCAAATGGTGGAACACCCCGATGCGAAGAAAGGCCGAAAGATTCCAGTGGTGGACGCAGAACGTTGCATTGGTTGCGGTGCGTGCGAGAACTTATGTCCTGCGCGTCCGTTCAGTGCCATGTGTGTAGAGGGACATAAAACTCAAAAGACGATTTAGGTAGGTTTAAAAGAACAGTAAAAACTATGGATAGACGTGAGTTTTTAAAGATTGTGGGCATTACTTCTGCCACAACAACAGCAGCTCTTTGTGGATGTACACCCAAAAGAGATTCTGAACAAACGAGCAAGGAATTCGGTGCTGTGCCTACCGATGAAATGACATACCGCAGTTTCCCGACATTAGGCGATGATAAAGTGTCGCTTTTAGGCTATGGTTGTATGCGTTGGCCAACTGTGACCAATCCAGAAGGCGATGGCAATAAAATCGACCAGGATGCCGTTAATGAACTCGTTGACTATGCCATCGCACATGGTGTGAATTATTTTGATACATCGCCCGTGTATGTGCAAGGATGGTCGGAGCGCGCAACGGGAAATGCCCTGAAACGCCATCCCCGCGAATCGTTCTATGTCGCTACGAAACTTTCGAACTTCTCCAATTACACGCGTGAGAATTCATTGGCGATGTATCATCAATCGTTTAAGGAATTGCAGGTGGATTATATTGATTATTACCTACTGCATTCCATTGGTGGTGGGGGCATGGATGCCTTTCGACGTCGCTATGTGGACAATGGCATGCTTGACTTCCTCGTTGAAGAACGCAAGGCTGGGCGTATTCGTCATTTAGGCTGGTCGTTCCATGGCTCAAAAGAAGTGTTCGACGAGATGTTGGCCTTGCACGACAAGTATCATTGGGATTTTGTGCTGATACAAATGAATTACGTGGACTGGCACATCGCCAAGGGTAGTGGGATTGGTGCGAAGTATCTGTATGAGGAATTGGAAAAGCGCCATATCCCCGTTCAGATTATGGAACCCCTTCTTGGTGGACGCCTCTCCAAGGTGCCCGACCATATCGTGGGCCGCTTAAAACAACGTGAACCGCAACGTAGTGTGGCGTCGTGGGCTTTCCGCTTCGCAGGTACCCCCAAGAACGTGCTGACCGTGC
>JAGBYN010000015.1 GCA_017628775.1 Bacteroidaceae bacterium
TTCTTGACATTTATTGATGCTCTGCGAAGCTAATTATTCGCCAAGGCTCATCAAACCGTCTAGACTAAAAATCAAATGTTTTCTTGTTTTTTCTAGAATTTGAGAATTTGAGAATTTGAGAATTTTTTATTCATCAAGATGAATTTATTGATTGATACACACTGCGGAGCCAAAATTCTCTAATTCTCTAATTCTAGACATTTATTGATGCACTGCGAAGCTAATTATTCGCCAAGGCTGATCAAACCGTCTAGGCCATAAATCAAGTAGTCCTCAAGTGTTTTTTTAGTTTTTCTAGAATTTGAGAATTAGAGAATTTTTATTCATCAAGATGAATTTTTCTATTGACATACACTGTCAAGCCAAATTATTTGCCAAGGCTCATCAAACCGTTATAATTTGGGTGACGCATTGACGAATTCAGGAAAAAAAGCAGGAGAAAAACATCATTCGTTTTCCTCCTGCTCATTTTTTTATGGGGATTAAAGATTTATCTTCTTCACCACTACGTCGTTGCCGTTTTCAACGCGTACGATGACCGTGCCGCTCCATCCGTTTGTGGGGATTGCTGCGGTGCCGCTGACGCTGTGCGTAGCGAGCAACTTGCCGTCGATGGCATACACCTTTGCAGTAGCGTTAGTAGCCGTAACGAGCACTGCGCCCTTAGTGGCAGCGATGCTGGCATTCATCTGGCTCACAGTGGGGGCACCAATTGCCGTGAGCTTTTCTTCGCCGAGCTTAGCCTTTTCAGCAGCGATGATTTCGCCCGAGTAACTGTCTATCAGGAGCGCCACGATCGCCGCGTTGTCAAGATTCTTGATGCTGCTGGGCACTGGGATGGTGTAGGTATGCGCCTTAGCCTTTCCGCTCTGTACGGCACCACTCAAACTGCCTTCAATGCCCCATACGTCATAAACAGCGCGTGCCACATCATTGAACGTGGCAAGGAACTTGTCGCTCTTGTTGTAATAGGTGCGCAATTCTGAAGGGAGGTCGGCTTCGGTATATCCCGTTTGGCTGGACATTGCTTTTGAATAGTAGTTCGTTTGCACGCCCATGAGTCCGTCTTCAAGCAGGACGTAAGCAATGACGTAGGACGTGAGGTCGCTTATTGAGATATTGAATCTTGAGTATGATGAAATCTCAATTTCTTTCTTGTCGGCCGACAATTTGCTGCTCACCCCTATTTGCGCTTCGGTAGGCAGTTGCTTTACCGACTCAACGAGAGTCTTGATGCCGTAGTTGGCGTCGCTCAGTCCGTAATAGGGGTCGGCCTCAACAAGGCGGTTAACGGATGCTGAGGGGAACCCCGCCACAGTGTTGACAAAGGGAGCGTAGGTTTCGGATTCAAAAGCGTCGGCTGCGTGCACGCCGATGGCAATGAAATCTTCAGGGTAATCCGCTTGCAATTTTTCAATGGCAGCCATGCCGCGTGGGCACCAGCCGCACCATGTGCCAGTGAATTCTTCCATCACCACCTTGCGGGGGTAGGATTCGCTTAGGGCGATGAGTTGGGTAGCAACTCTGTTGTCTGAGGGGTAACCGTCGGCAGAGCCGTTTACTTCAATAACCTGAACCTCTCTGAGGTATCGACCTTGGGTTGTTGGTGTGGTTACGGGGATGGAGAAATCAATGATGCCTTTGTGGAGCGTTGTGTCAACATTGTGTTCGCTAACGATTTCTGTGTCGTCGATCACGACCTTTGTCTTAAACGAAACAACGGGGTAAGAACCATAGTTGATGAGTTGGCCTTTGACGGCGTGGTCCGTTCCAACCATGGCGCGGTCGGAGAATGAGATGTCGGTGAAAGCTACGTCGTGCTGAAGCAATCCTGCATCGCCTTCGGTTTCACAAACGAAATAGGCGCTGCCGTTTCCAGAGTAATCCATCCAGGTGCCGCTTTCGTCTGCCACGATCATTGAGAGGGCTCCGCTATTTTCAGTGAAGAACAGATTGGCTTGAGTGAAATCGCCGTTTATGGTGTAACCCAAGAAGAATGCTTCGCCGTCGATGGTGTAGTCGCAACCTGCGGAAAATAGTTTGTTGGGCGTGATTTCGGTGACGGTGGTTTCCCAAAGGTTTTCTCCATTGATTGACTTTCTAATCCAGAGCGTAGCAGTCTTTACACCATTTCCAACGACAGAATGGACAGAAGCAATCTTATTGCCCGAAAAGCGTGCTGCCATATCTGCAGAGTAGTACGTGGCAACACTCATTGTATTTGCAAAGTCCAATGGGGCATAATAGACGCTTCCTGACACGTCATTATTGCTCAGCACCTTGGGTTTTACGGCATACTCTTCCAAACTTGCGCGCGACTTCTTGGCGGACATCTGCAATGAAGATTCTTGAATATTCGTCAGCGGGAGTTGCGCTTTCACAACTTCTTCAGTCGCTGTTTTTGCACTCAACTTTTGAAGTTTGCTGAGCGGTTGTGCATTTATTGCAAGCATTCCGCACAACATTAAGGGAACAAGTAAAAATTTCCTCATAAGAATAGTTTGTTAAATTAGTTATACATTGATGTTTGATAAAAAAACATATTGGTGTACGGCATGCTTTAGGGGGGCGACGGTCTGAAAGACCAATAAGCTCACAACCCTGGGGCTAATAGCTTTATTCCCTTCCGGGGGGGCAACAAACATAGGGGCTTACACGATTTAAACGACTTGATATTAGAAGTTTGAAAGTGTTTAGCGGACACCAATAAAAGAATTGCGCCTGCACGTTGCGCCTCGTCAATAAGTTAGGATGTCAAGACAAAAGTGCAACAAAAAATGAATTTTGTTGCACTTCTACCTTTATAACATTCTGTTTTAGAACATATTTGCAGGGTAAACACCATCTTCGCCGAGCTTAGCAAAGCGTGCTACAACTTCGGGGCGGTCTTCGGGATATGTTACACCGAACCACTGTGAAGTAGTATCGAGCACTTCGCAAGTAGCAGTACCATCGTTGATGAGCTTATCCACCATAAGAGGAATGAAGAATTCGCTCTTGAGGTTTTCCATATTCTTAGGATCAGCAAGGAATTCCTTGAAGTATTCTACTGAATGTTGGAAGTAGTCGGGTGTGAAGCCCCAGAAGTTCATTGAAACGGGTGTATTGTCTGAGATAGCTACCCATTCGCCATTATCGTCTTGGTACTTAACAACACCGTCGAAGCGCTGAATCTTAGTACGTTCAACAACTGAAGTAAGGAGGTTTTGTTCGTTCTTTTCGCAAACACCACGGCTCACTGTACCTGATTCAGAGAGTGTGTTGCCCACGCGGAAACCAACCATTGCATACTTGCCTGTAGAACCTTCGGGGAGTTCAGAGAGGAACTTACCCATAACCTGGAATGCGTCGCGATCGTAGAAGTCGTCGCAGTTCAACACTGCAAAGGGTTCCTTGATCACGTCCTTACCCATCATAACAGCGTGGTTTGTACCCCAAGGCTTTTGACGGTCAGCAGGACATGTGAAGCCTTCAGGAAGTGCATCAAGCGCCTGGAACACGAGTTCGCAAGGGATCTTGCTTTCGTACTTCTTGAGCACGATGTCGCGGAAGTCTTGTTCGAAATCCTTACGAATCACAAAAACGAGCTTGCCGAAGCCAGCATTGATTGCGTCGTAGATACTGTAGTCCATAATGGTTTCGCCATTAGGACCGAGCTTGTCAAGCTGCTTCAAACCGCCGTAGCGGCTACCCATACCTGCAGCGAGGAGAAAGAGAGTAGGTTTCATGTTTGGTATTATTTTTAATAAAAAATAGTGGTTTTCTTAAATTTGAGATTGGCCGGGGTGGAGCTTGCAGAAGTTATTCATCATTTCAAGCCCCCGGTCGGTGGCAATGCCACGCATATATATAAATATTGTGTTTAGGAACACTTCCTTTCTGGAATAGCGGTCGCGCGACACGTTTTTTAAAGCAATTTGCTGCAGATGCATCAGCGTGGCGATCACCATAGTCACCTCAATATCGCGCCTAAACACGCCTTCCTTGATGCCCTGCTTCAGGGCAAGCGTAGCCTTTTCGCGGCGTATATTCTCCGTTTGGTCAAGATACTCTTGAACCTTTGGGTATTTATGCAAATCGCTGAAGAAATTGGGATTCACCCTATCGAGAGCTGATAATTTCAGTTCCAGGTCATACAGTATGACCTCCAGGATATTATTGGCTGTTTTACTGAATTCCAGATTGAGTTGCGTGCTCTGCTGCTCCTTATATTTTATGCCTTCAAGCAACAAGGCTTCTTTATTTTCAAAAAGCTCGTAAAGCGTTCGCTTTGACATTTTCAAATAATGCGACACTTCGTCCATCGTGACATCCTTTATGCCACGGTCCATAAATAACTGCATGGCTGAACACAGTATGCGAATGCGATGAAGTTGCAGATCGGAAGAAGTTTTCATTATTCAGGAGTGAGGACAAGCGATAAAACATTCGCTCATGGGGCAATGCCATCGGGGGTGCGCTCCAAAAAAAATCGTTTTGCCGCTTAATAACATAGCAAAGGTACAAAAATATTGAAAACACAGAGTAAAGCTGTGTGAAAAGATTATAAAAACATGGGCTTTTTAGGGAAAAAATGGGCGAACGACATGAAGAAAGCATGAAAAATCGTATTTTTGCACCATGCACTAAACTATTAACATATAAAATATGGCTACGATAACTAAAGAAGCTGCTTTGGCGTATCACGCGCAAGGCAAACCGGGTAAGATTGAAATTGTTCCCACAAAACCCTACCGCACGCAAACCGACCTCTCGCTGGCTTACTCGCCAGGCGTGGCTGAGCCTTGTTTGGAAATTCAAAACAATCCCGACGATGCATATAAATACACCAACAAAGGTAACCTGGTTGCCGTAATTTCAAACGGTACGGCCGTGCTTGGCTTAGGCGACATTGGCGCTGTGAGCGGAAAGCCCGTTATGGAAGGTAAAAGTTTGCTTTTCAAGATTTATGCAGGTGTGGATGCGTTTGACATTGAAGTTAATGAAAAAGATCCCGAGAAATTCATACAAGCCGTTAAAGCCATTGCGCCTACGTTTGGCGGTATTAACTTAGAAGATATCAAAGCCCCCGAATGTTTTGAAATTGAACGCCGCTTAAAGGAAGAGCTGGACATCCCCGTGATGCACGACGACCAACACGGCACAGCCATCATCTCGTGCGCAGGATTGATCAATGCACTCCTGGTAGCAGGCAAGAAGATTGAAGATGCAAAGATCGTGGTTAACGGCGCGGGTGCTGCAGCCATTTCGTGCACCAAGCTCTATTGTGCGTTTGGCGCAAAACACGAAAACATCGTGATGCTCGACTCTAAGGGGGTTATCGCTAAAGATCGCCCCGGACTGAATGAACAAAAGTTGGAATTTGCCACCTCGCGCACAGACATTCACACGCTGGCCGAAGCAGTCGTTGGCGCAGATGTGTTTGTGGGACTTTCAAAAGGAAACGTACTCACGAAGGACATGGTGCGCTCTATGGCTGAAAAGCCCATCATCTTTGCTTTGGCAAACCCCGTGCCCGAAATCTCATACGAAGATGCAATGGATGCCCGCCCCGATGTGCTCATGAGCACAGGACGCACCGACTATCCCAACCAAATCAACAACGTGATCGGGTTCCCCTATATTTTCCGTGGAGCACTCGACACGGCTGCCTCTGCCATTAACGAAGAAATGAAAATGGCTGCCGTTCGCGCCATTGCTGACTTAGCACGTCGCCCAGTGCCCGACATCGTGAACCGTGCCTATCAGGTGCGCAACTTCACCTTTGGTCCTGACTACTTCATCCCCAAACCCGTTGACCCACGTTTGATTACAGACGTTTCAATGGCTGTGGCAAAGGCTGCCATGGAAAGTGGTGTGGCACGAAAGCAAATCACGGACTGGCGTGCTTATCGCCAACAGCTGCGCGAACTTATGGGACAAGAAACAAAGCTCACGCAAAACCTGCACGACACAGCACGACTCTCGCCCAAACGCGTGGTTTACGCAGAAGGAACGCACCCCAAAATGCTCGAAGCTGCCGTAAAAGCATTCCAGGAAGGTATTTGCCACCCTATTCTTTTGGGCAACGATGTGCAAATCCGACAAATTGCAGCTGAAATGGATCTGGATTTGAATGGCGTTGAAATACTCAACCTTCGCGACGAAGCAAAAGCAGCACCCATGCGTATGCGCTATGCTAAGGTATTGGCAGAGAAAAAGCAACGTGCCGGCTACACCCTTCAGGAAGCGATCGACAAGATGTACGAACGCAACTATTTCGGTATGATGATGGTGGAAATGGGTGATGCCGATGCATTCATCACAGGTTTGTACACCAAATATTCAAACACCATCAAGGTGGCTCACGAGGTAATTGGCATCCAACCCGGATTCAACCACTTCGGCACCATGCACATCGTTAATTCAAAGAAGGGTCTTTACTTCATTGCCGATACTTTGATTAATCGACACCCCAATGAAGAATCGCTCTATGACTTGGCAAAGCTCGCGGCTAAAACCGTAAGATTCTTTAACCGCACGCCAGCCATTGCCATGATTTCATATTCAAACTTCGGAACTGACAGTGTGGGCTCTCCAACGATGGTTCACAAAGTGGTGGATAGAATGCACTCAGAATATCCAGACCTCGCCATTGATGGCGAAATGCAATTAAACTTCGCTTTCGACAAGGAGTTGCGCGACGATCGCTACCCCTTCACCCGTCTTAAGGGTCTTGATGTCAACACCTTACTCTTCCCTAACCTTTCATCAGCTAACAGCAGTTATAAGATGATTAAGGGCATGTCGGACGATTGCGAAGTGATTGGCCCCATCCAAATGGGATTGAATAAACCCGTACACTTTACCGACTTCGACAGCTCTGTTCGAGACATCGTAAACATTACCGCCGTTGCCGTAATCGATGCTATTGTTCTTGAAAAGAAAACACAGGCTGCTGAATCAGTGATGATTAACGGATAAGCTAAAACATAAGAGCTCAACAAAAAAAACAATCAAATCTTTAGATGCACTTCAAAGAGGGAGTTTTCCCTTGAATGCCCTAAGGATTTGATTGTTTTTTGTATGTTCACGTTGTTGATTCACAAAAAACGAGAAAGATTTTCGTTTTGTACAAAAAGAAGAAGGGTTTTCATGACAAAAATTTAACTATATTTCCGTAACTTTGCAAATTGAGATAAAACACACAGATTTCATGACCTTTATGCTGCCGCCCGTCTCAACCGCCATTATGGTTCTCGTGGTGTGCACATAATTTCATAAATTCTTCAGTTATGAGCGAAACAACAGAATATTCGTTATTATCAAAAGTCATTCATCCTGATGATCTGCGCAAATTGGACATTGAGCAATTACCTGCTTTGTGCAAAGAATTGCGTAACTTTATATGGAATGCTCTCTCTTCTAATCCAGGGCATTTAGCATCAAGCTTGGGCACCATTGAACTCACCGTAGCTTTACACTACGTTTACAACACCCCTTACGACCGCATCGTGTGGGACGTTGGCCACCAAGCTTACGGACATAAAATTTTAACAGGCCGTCGCCAGCGCTTTGCAAGTAATCGTAAATTAGGCGGCATCAAACCTTTCCCCTCACCTCAAGAAAGCGAATACGACACATTCGCTTGTGGTCATGCATCCAACTCCATATCGGCAGCATTGGGGATGGCTACAGCGGCTTTGCAACTTAACGAACCCAAGAAAAAGGTGGTGGCAGTGATTGGCGATGGCGCCATGAGTGGCGGTTTGGCTTTTGAAGGGCTGAACAACACGTCGGACACGCCCAACAACATGCTCATCGTTTTGAACGACAACAACATGAGTATCGACCGCGCCGTGGGAGGCATGAAACACTACCTCATGCAATTGCAAACGAGCGGATTGTACAACCGCATCCGATTTAAAATCGCTCAAAAAATGATGGATTGGGGCTGGCTTGATGAAAAACGTCGCCGCAGCATACTTCGTTTCAATAACTCCCTAAAGTCGTTGCTCACCAATCAACAAAACGTTTTTGAAGGCATGAACATTCGCTACTTCGGTCCCACCGATGGACACGATGTCATCGCCTTGGTCAAAGCACTTCAGGAAATTAAGGATATGAAAGGGCCAAAACTCTTACATCTGCACACCGTTAAGGGAAGAGGATTTAAGGCCGCTGAAAAAAATCCTACGGTGTGGCATGCACCTGGATTGTTTGATGCAGAAGATGGCGAACGATTAAAAGAAAACACCGAGGGCAAACCACCCCGATTCCAGGATGTCTTTGGTGAAACACTTTTGGAAATGGCACAGCAAAACCCAAAGATAGTGGGCGTTACACCTGCTATGCCCACGGGTTGCTCCATGAACATCATGATGAAAGCCATGCCTCAGCGCACCTTTGATGTGGGTATTGCCGAGGGGCACGCCGTTACGTTCTCGGCAGGTATGGCCAAAGAGGGATTAATGCCTTTCTGCAACATCTATTCCTCATTTGCTCAGCGTGCCTACGACAATATTATTCACGATGCGGCACTTTTAAACTTAGACCTTGTGATTTGTTTGGACCGTGCCGGTATTGTTGGTGAAGATGGACCAACGCACCATGGCGCTTTCGACTTAGCATCGCTCAGAGCTGTGCCTAACGTAACGATTGCTTCACCCTACGATGAACATGAACTTCGCCGATTGATGTTTACTGCACAACAACCCGGACATGGTACTTTCGTTATTCGATATCCTCGAGGAGGTGGGCGATTGGTGAATTGGCGCTGTCCATTGGAAAGTGTTGAAGTTGGCAAAGGCCGTTGCTTGAAGCAGGGCAATGACATTGCGGTTTTAACATTAGGACCTATCGGAAACCTTGCGGCTGATGCCATAAAACTATTTGAAGAAAAACACCCCGACACGACCGTTGCTCACTACGATTTGCGTTTCCTCAAACCCTTAGACGAGGCTATGCTTTCTGAAATCGGCAGCAAATTCAAGCGTATCATTACGGTTGAGGACGGATGCTTGCAGGGTGGTATGGGTAGTGCCGTTCTCGAATGGTTTGCCGACAAGGGATTAACGCCTCGTGTTATCCGCATTGGTATTCCCGACAAATTTATTGAACATGGTTCTGTTCCTGAGCTTTACAAGTTGTGCCGCATGAACACGGAAAGCATGGTTGAAGCTTTGGAAGAAATTAAGTAAGTTCTATATGAACATCATCATAGCTGGTGCAGGTGCTGTTGGTACGCACTTGGCACGCCTTTTGGCTCGAGAACAGCACAAAATAACAATATTGGACGAAAGCCCTAAAAAACTTGAAGGACTAAATGCCAA
>JAGBYN010000114.1 GCA_017628775.1 Bacteroidaceae bacterium
ACTTGACCAGCACCCCCGTCTCATCGTGCTTGCCACCTTCTCCAAAGCGTGTGCATCAGCAGGGCTTCGCCTCGGCATAGCTATGGCTTCGGAAGAAATCATTGGCTATTTCAACAAGGTAAAATACCCCTACAACGTCAACATCCTCACCCAGCAACAAGCGCTTGAGATTTTGAAGAGCAAAGACCTCGTTGCGGATTGGATTGCCCTCATTCTTGCCGAACGTAGTAAAATGGTGGAAGCATTAGAAGCGCTTCCTGATTGCCAAAAGGTTTACCCCTCCGACGCCAACTTCGTCCTTGCAAAAATCAACAACGCAACGGCGCTCTACAATGCCCTTGTTGACCGCGGCATCATTGTAAGAAATCGTAGCAAAGTGCGTCTCTGCAACGATTGTTTGCGTATTACTATCGGCACTCCCGCAGAAAATGAGGCGTTACTCTCGGCGTTGAGAGAGATAACGAGTTAGGTTTTGAGGTTTTAAGGTTTTGAGGTTTTAAGGAACCATCCGGGACGTCAAAAACCTTAGAGACCCTAAAGACCTTACTCTACTCTTTCCCTTAAAACCTCAAAGCGAAGCGACCTCATAACCTCAAGACCTTCCCAAGTCATGAAAAAAGCACTTTTTATCGACCGCGACGGCACGCTTATCCAAGAGCCTGCCGACGAACAAATAGATGATTTCTCAAAACTCGTTTTTGTGCCTGGCACCTTCCGAGCTTTAACCACCATTCGCGAACTTACGGATTACGAACTCGTCATGGTGAGCAACCAGGACGGGTTGGGTACCGACTCTTTCCCCGAGGACACTTTCTGGCCCGTACACAATTTTATATTGGATACGCTCAAGGGCGAGGGAGTGGAATTTGACAACATCCTTATCGACCGCCATTTCCCGCATGAGAATGCTCCAACGCGCAAACCCGGAACGGGGATGCTCACGGAGTATATGACGGGCGAGTATGACTTGGCAAATTCCTACGTTATCGGCGACCGTATGACGGATGTACAACTGGCGGAAAATTTAGGTTGTCGAGCGCTCCAAATTGGTACGGACGGGATGGACTGGAAGAAGATTACGGAAATCCTTGTGGCAGGTGAGCGCACCAGTGAGGTGAAGCGCACGACGCGTGAAACGGATATTTATGTGCGTATCGACCTTGACCGCGCCGGGCGCTGTGATATTTCCACAGGACTCGGTTTTCTCGACCACATGCTCGCACAGATTGCCCACCATGGCGGACTCTCGCTCACCGTTCATACGAAGGGCGATTTGCAGGTGGACGAACACCACACCGTAGAAGACACTGCCCTCGCACTTGGAGAATGCTTGCGCAAAAGCCTCGGCAATAAACTCGGCATCAGTCGCTATGGTTATTGCCTGCCTATGGATGATTGCCTCTGCCAAGTAGCCCTTGACTTCGGCGGTCGCCCTTGGTTGCAATGGGATGCCGAATTTAAGCGCGAGCGTATCGGCGATGTTCCTACAGAACTCTTCTTCCACTTCTTCAAAAGCCTCAGCGACGCCGCATTAATGAATCTGAGCATCCGCGCTGAGGGACAAAACGAACACCATAAGATTGAGGGCATCTTCAAAGCCCTTGCGCGTGCCATCAAGATGGCGGTAGCAAGAGACGTGCGCCACTTGGTGTTGCCCTCAAGTAAGGGAACGCTTTGATTTAGAAACTTCGTTACTCTATATGCTCTAGAATATCTAGAAAATCTAGATCCTCTAGAACATTTCAACCACCCAATTCTTGTGAAAACTGCTATCGTTCAATATAATGCCGGCAATATTTGCTCTGTAATCAATGCCCTGCGCCGCATCGGTGTAGAGCCGATTGTTACGAGTAATCCCGAAGAGATTATGAGTGCCGACCGCGTCATTTTTCCTGGACAAGGCGAAGCGGCTACTACCATTGCGCACCTTAAGCGTAGTGGGCTTGACCGCGTGATTAAAGAATTGCGCCAGCCTGTACTCGGAATTTGCATTGGTCAGCAATTGCTCTGCGAACATTCCGACGAGGGCGACACGCCCTGCCTGAATGTTTTTGAAGGAAGTCGTGTGCAGAAATTCGTTGCGCCTGAGGGAGTCAACTTAAAGGTGCCCCACATGGGTTGGAATACGATTGAGAACACGAGTTCGCCTCTCTTCAAGGACCTTGCGCCCGACAGTTACGTCTATTTCGTACATAGTTTCTACGCTCCCGTATGTGAGTGGACCATAGCCGAAACGAATTACGGCGGCATTCCCTTTAGCGCCGCCATGCGTCGCGACAATTTCTTCGCCACCCAGTTTCACCCTGAAAAGAGTGGTGAAGTGGGCGAACAGATTCTCAAGAATTTTATGGAAATATAAGTTAGAAGACAAGTCAACAAGTTAGCATGGTAAGGCGAACTTTAAGATTATGAAGAATATGGTTCTTAAAAAGTTGACTTCATCCTTTAATAAACATTCCTTTGTTTAACGGGGAGTTACCAAAAGGTAGAACTTTTATGTTGAACCTTGATCTCAATCCTAAACAATAATCAATCTCTCTAATAGAGTTACAGAAGAGCATTTACAAACCAAACATTTTGTATTATGTCAGATAAAAAAAGTACATACTCCAATACAAGAACGAGTAAATCATCTTCCCAAGATACTTCATTGGGTGGAACAGGTTGCATCTGGTGGCTTGTTACAACGCTTGTTCTTATTGCTATATGTATTTTTTGTGGTGCAAAATTGACTATTGGATTATTGATAGGCATGAGCATTGGAGGTTTTTTCTTAGGAGCTTTTCTTGCAGGAATATTTGGAGACAGAAACGCAAATTTTAAAGTAAAACCTAAACACGCAGATGTTATAGAATACTTTAATGAACCTTCACGTAAAAATTCCGAAGTTAATGTTCTTCTAACAGAACAACAATTTAGTCTTATTAAAACAGAGACAGAAAATCTTTGCAATTTTTATTCAGTTATTGTAAAAAAGACGGCAGTTCGTGAACTGTGTGATACTGTCCTTGCACTTAAGAATGAAGACGGCACTGATTGGGACATCTCACTAAAAATGAAATATGCTTTCATTTCTGATATTCATAAATGTTTCTTAGGTCTAGGACAAGATTTTGATGCTGAAAATGATGGGAATTTAGGCTTGTGTTTGCTTTTAACAAAAATTGCAGACCCAGATACGGAAATCACTTATGATAATTATGCGTATTATAAAACATGCTTATTAGATTCATATAAGGGAGTGTTGGAGATTTCTAAGCAAATCATTAACGCAGGTCAATTCTCTCACAATAAATTTATCTTTCAATACATCCTGGGTAAATATGATAAAGATTATCAGTTAAAATATATGACTCATCTTTATCGTTTTGCTTCTGCGAGTTCTAAAGCTGATGGTAAGGTTACAGAACAAGAAACTCAGTGGCTTTCTGAAATTATGAAATCTACGGAAGATGAAGGTGCTGGTCAACCCGCCGAAAATAGTAAACCCAAAGAATTGGATATCAATACTTCCCCTATGGAGGAATTGCAAAAACTGATTGGCTTGTCGTCTGTAAAAGTAGAAATTGAAA
>JAGBYN010000115.1 GCA_017628775.1 Bacteroidaceae bacterium
CCTAAAATCCCCCCCCAAAAAAATAAGAAGTCGTTGTGCTCCTGGGCGCACAACGACTTTATCTCAATCATCAAGAAATAATCTTATTCTTCAAATCCGTTAGGATTATTCTTTTGCCAATTCCAGCTGTCGCGGCACATTTCTTCGATACCGAATTCAGCCTTCCAGCCTAATTCTGCTTCTGCCTTTGCAGGGTTGCAATAGCAAGTTGCGATGTCACCCGGGCGGCGGGGCTTAATAGCATAAGGAACGGGAACACCATTCACCTTAACGAAAGCGTTAACCACATCAAGCACTGAGTAACCGTGACCAGTACCAACGTTATAGATTGCAATACCCTTCTTTGCTACAATCGCCTTGAGCGCTGCAACGTGAGCACGTGCCAAGTCAACCACGTGGATGTAGTCGCGAACACCTGTACCGTCGTGTGTGTCATAGTCGTTACCAAACACACCAAGTTCAGCACGCTTACCTACTGCAGTTTGTGTGATGTAAGGCATCAAGTTATTGGGAATACCATTGGGGTTTTCACCAATTGTACCGCTCTTGTGTGCACCGATGGGGTTGAAGTAGCGGAGCAATACGATGTTCCATTCATTGTCAGCCTTTTGAACGTCCATCAATACTTCTTCGAGCATTGACTTTGTTTGGCCGTAGGGGTTCGTGCAATGACCCTTAGGACATTCTTCTGTGATAGGAATAATTGCGGGATCACCATACACTGTTGCACTTGAAGAGAAAATCATGTTCTTGCAACCGTTCTTGCGCATCACGTCAACAAGCACAAACGTACCATTCATGTTGTTTTCGTAGTATTCAAGAGGCTTTGCGCAGCTTTCGCCTACAGCCTTCAAACCTGCGAAGTGGATACAAGCGTCAAACTTATGTTCGTCAAAAACCTTTTGCAAGCCTTCACGGTCGCGGATATCAACCTTATAGAAAGGCACTTCCTTACCGATAATCTTTTCAACACGCTTCAAAGAAATGGGTGAAGAGTTATCAAGGTTATCCACTACAACTGCTTCATGACCTGCTTCAGTAAGCTCAATCAAGGTGTGGCTTCCGATGAAACCTGCACCACCTGTTAGGAGGATTTTCATTGTCTTATGGTTTTATAGGTTAAGTATTTGTAAATATTCGCACTATATTGCTACAAAGTTAGATAAACTTTTTTTAAGAATAACAACTTTACACTGAAAATGTTTCGTATCGCTGTGTTTTCGTGCATTGTAAGCCTATCTATCTCTCATTTGAGAAGGAGTATGGCGCATCTTCAGGTGCTATACCCCGTTGTATTTGTGGCGTGGCTTGCATGTCAAAGCAAAGGGTTCCGCCTTGAATCAGAGCTTCATGGTCCACGTAATTACGGGTGTATGGTTCGCCGTTAAAGGTCACCGCGCCAATATAACGGTTCTTCATGCTGTTGTTCTTACTAATCAGGTGTAAGCGCCTGCCATTGGGCCACAGCAATTCCACCTCATCGAAGTACGGCGTCCCCACGACATACTGCCCCGACCCTGGACACACAGGGTAAAAGCCCAAGGCTGAAAACACATACCATGCAGAGGTTTGGCCATTATCCTCATCACCGCACTAACCATCGGGCGTGGCGCTGTAAAGGCGGTCCATCACCTCGCGCACCCAGTATTGCGCCTTCCAGGGTTGCGCTGCATAGTTATAAAGGTATATCATGTGTTGTATGGGCTGATTGCCATGCGCATAATTGCCCATATTCATGATTTGCATCTCGCGTATCTCATGAATCACACCCCCGTAATAACTATCGTCGAAAAGCGGTGGCACACTGAACACGGAGTCGAGCATCTGCACGAAAGTAGTCTGTCCACCCATCAACGCCATTAACCCTGCGGGGTCATGAAACACCGACCACGTGTAATGCCAGGCATTGCCCTCCGTAAAGGCATCGCCCCACTTCAAGGGGTTGAACGGCGTCTGGAACTCACCATCCTTGCAGCGTCCACGCATCAAGCGCGTCTCCGAATCAAACACATGGCGGTAATTCAGGGCACGTTGGCGGAAGGGCTGCAGCTCCGCCTCGCTCTTACCTAATGCCAGCCCCAGGCGATAGATGCACCAATCATCATAGGCATATTCCAAGGTCCGCGCCACATTCTCATTAATCCCCACATCGTAGGGCACATAACCCAGTTCATTGTAATACGCATACCCCAGGCGCCCCGTAGATTTCACCTTGGGATGCGTGGCATTCGCACCGTGCACCACGGCTTCCCACAACTTTTCAATGTCATAACCACGCAGTCCCTTGAGGTAGGCATCAGCCACAACCGAGGCGGAGTTATTGCCCACCATGCAATTGCGATGACCCGGACTCGCCCATTCAGGCAAAAAGCCACTTTCAAGATAAGCATTCACCAATCCCTCCTGCATCTGCGCATTCATCTCCGGATAAAGCAGAGTGAGCAAAGGGAAGAGCGAACGGAACGTATCCCAAAACCCCGTGTCGGTAAACATCCGCCCGGGAAGGACCTTTCCGTTGTAAGGACTGTAGTGGTAGATGTCCCCGTGTTGATCCACCTCGTGAAACATTCGGGGAAACAGCACCGAACGGTACAGGGAAGAATAAAACGTGCGCAGATGATCCACATCATCGTCCTTCACCCGCACACGCCCCAATACCTCGTTCCAACATCGGCGTCCAGCCGCTGCCACGTCCTCAAGCGTACGCCCCTCCACCTCCTTTAAATTCTGTGCCGCTTGCTCAGCACTGATAAACGAAGAGGCGATGTGCAGCGTCACCTGCTCACCACGTTCCGTGGCAAAGCCCACCACAGCCCCAGCGTGCTTGGCAACCACCTCATGGGTTTTCGTGTTGATCTTGCCATTGTCCACCACCGAAGCGTAGGTAAAGTCGTGCGAAGATTGAATCACGAAGTAATTTCTGAATCCTTTAGGCACCCCACCGCTGTTCTTGGTGGTATAGCCCACGATTTGTCGTGCTTCAGGGATAATCCTGACATACGACCCACCGTCAAGGGCATCAATCACAATGCGCGCCTCATCACTCTTGGGATAGGTAAAGCGCATCACCACGGCACGCTCCGTGGGTGCCAACTCCGTGGTTACATCATGTTCAGCCAAATACACCTTATAATAATAGGGCGTTGCCGTTTCAGCCTTGTGCGAGAACCACGAGGCACGTTCATCTTCATGAAAGACCGTACCGATGGTGGGCATCACGGCAAACTGACCGTAGTCATTGATCCACGGCGAAGGTTGATGCGTTTGTTTAAACCCACGTATCTTATGCGCATCGTAGGTGTACGCCCATCCATCCCCCATGCGCCCCGTCTGAGGCATCCAGAAATTCATGCCCCACGGCAAAGCAATGGCGGGATAGGTATTCCCCGTTGAAAGGGCATGTTCCGACTGTGTTCCCATCAAGGGATTCACGTAATCCACAGGATCCCAAAGTTCCTTTGCCGCCATATTAAGTGGCAGTAGCGTCATTAGGAGCATCGCCATCAGCGTCTTGATTAATAAAGAGGAAAGCATTCTCATCGTTCAAAGTTTTTAGTGACCACACAAAATTATGAAAAACTTTGAAGTTAGATTCAATAAATCAGCTTGAATCTATTAATATGCACTGCGGAGCCAATTATTCGCTAAGGCTCATCAAACCGTCTAGACCATAAAATCAAGTTACCTTCAAGTTTTTTATTTTCAAGAATTTTAGAATTAGAGAATTATTATCTATCGACATACACTGCGGAGACAATTATTCGCTAAAGCTCATCAAACCGTTTCTAATTCTCTAATTCTCTAATTCTTGATTAAAAAAACACCCTCTGTTTCTTGTATTTTTCTAGAATTAATGAATTAGAGAATTTTTATCTATCGATATACACTGCGGAGCCAAATTATTCGCTAAAGCTCATCAAAACGTCTCTAATTCTTGATTAAAAAAACACCCTCTGTTTCTTATTTTTTCAAGAATTTGAGAATTAGAGAATTATTATCTATCGATATACACTGCGGAGCCAATTATTCGCTAAGGCTCATCAAACCATTTCTAATTATTATCTATCGATATACACTGCGGAGCCAATTCTCTAATTCTCTAATTCTAGATTATTGTCTATCAAGATACACCGCGGAGCCTAATTATTCACTGATGAATATTATTCTAACGATTGCTGTGATAAAGCACAGCTAAGATTAATCGCGTCTTGTTTCTTTTTTATTAATTTTGTAGCGCTATTCATCATTTTGTATTTTCAATAATAAAACCATACACTTATGATTCAATTTCAATGTGATTATAACGAGGGCGCTCATCCTCGAATTCTGGAACGCCTGATTGCCACGAACATGGAGCAGACCGTGGGCTATGGCGAGGACGCCTACTGCGAATCCGCACGTCAATTAATTCGCGAAGCCTGTGGCAACAAAGATTTGGACGTTCATTTCCTTGTGGGTGGCACGCAAACCAACACCACCGTCATTGCCCACATCCTGCGTCCCCACCAAGGCGTGATTGCCGCAGCGTCGGGCCACATCAGCGTGCATGAAACGGGAGCTATAGAGCACACCGGCCATAAGGTATTGGCACTCCCCACCAACGACGGGAAGATCAGCGCTGCTCAGGTGGAACAGTTGGTTTTGGAACATCGTGCCGACAGCAGTTTTGAACACACCGTCCAACCGGGCATGGTCTATATCTCCTTCCCCACGGAATTGGGCACCATTTATAGCTTAGAGGAGTTGACCGACCTGAGCCGAGTGTGTGCCACTTACGACCTTCCCCTTTTCATTGATGGCGCACGCCTGGGCTATGGCCTCGCCAGTCCAGACTGCGATGTCACCCTTGCCGATGTAGCACGTCTTGCCGATGTCTTTTACATTGGTGGCACCAAGGTCGGGGCGCTTTTCGGCGAAGCCGTTGTAAGCCGTTCTAAGTCTTTAATGCGCGACTTCCGCTACAGCATCAAGCAACATGGCGGCATGCTCGCCAAAGGTCGTTTGCTGGGTTTGCAGTTTGAAACACTGTTCACCAACAATCTTTATCTTGAGATTTCAAAAGAGGCGATGCTCCAAGCTCGCCGCATCCGCACAGCGCTCGAAGCGTTAAAGGTGCCCATGCTCCTGGACTGCCCCACCAACCAATTGTTTCCGATCCTGAAAAATGAGGTTATCGACCGCCTCAGCCAGGACTTCCTGTTCACGAAATGGATGAGCCTGGACGACCACACCACCGTGGTGCGCATCTGCACCAGTTGGGCCACCACCCCCGAGAACGTGGATAAGCTGATTGAAGCCCTGCGCCTCTGCACCGAGCAAGAATAGCATTTATATAGAGCTATAGCATCTATACCATAAAAAGAGCGCTCTGAGCCAGCCGGCTCAGAGCGTTTTTTTTATTTTGAAATCACAAAGCAATGTCTGTTGTTCTCAAATAGATATTTAATGTTCAAGTCATACAGGGCGCATATCGCCTGAACGATGGGCAGTCCTAATCCCGTGGATGTCTTCTTGCCTGGGGTGTGGTAGAAACGGTTGTAGATTTCCGTTTCACGCAAAGGCTCTGCCGCACCAGTATTTTCAATGCGCATGCCATACTGCGAGAGTCTTATCTGCACCTCTCCGTTTTCCACATTATGGATGTAGGCATTCTTAAGCAAGTTATTGATCAGCGTTGTGGCGAGCGATTCATCCATGTCGTGGCAGAAGGGTTGTTCGCACGTCAGCGTTGTTTTTATATTCTGATGCCCAAACACCATGTCGTAGTCAGGCACGCTGTTCTTGAGTATGGTTTCAAAGTCCACGTTCACCTTCTTCGCGAATTGCCCGCCCTCGATCTTACTCAGCAACAGCAACGACCGGTTCATCTTCGACAGGTTATCGAGCGTGCGACGAATCTTTATCACCTCCATCATCTGTTGCTCGGTCAGTCCTTCATCGTTCATCAGGATTTCCAGGCGTCCGATGCACACCGCCAATGGGGTTTGTATCTCGTGCGAGGCATTGCCAATGAATTGCTTTTGCTGGGCGTGTAGATCCTCGCTGCGTTTAATGGCATTACTGATCACCTCATTGAGCTGTAGAAACTCCTTAATCTTCGTTGGGTTGTTCAGTGGCTCATTCTTCTTGCCTGGCGTGTAGCTATTCACCCACTTCAGCAGTTTATAGAGCGGTCGCATGTTTTGGTGTGTCCCCAGGTAATTGGTGAGCACCACGCACACAATCAGCACCCCATAAAGAATCGCCATCCACAGAAATATCGCCTCAATCAAGTCCTTTTTCTCAATCGTAGGTGTGGACACTTCCAGGCTCATCCAGGAGCCGTCGTCCATTTGAAAGATATGGGTCAACACGCGTGCCGGCTCATACTCTTTCTTTTCTTTGATGTACACGTTGCGGTCCTCGTAGTACACGTGAAGATGTTTCTGCGCATACTCCGCCGTCACGGGGTGCATGAAATACTGGTTGTTTGTTCCTGCCGAGAGCGACGACAGTTCTTCACCCGAGAGGGCGCGAATCATGATCGTTTCGGCATAGTCCTCTAAGGCATCGTCGGTCTCGTCACGTATTTCAGCAATGATGCCGTAGTAAAACAAAACCGACCACAATCCCAGTACGATGATCGCCAAAACCGACAGGCGTACGGTAAATACATGTAAAAGTTTCATTCCTGATAATGTGTGCTGAGGTTAAGTATAGGCAGCTGTAGGTATGTTCTGTAAATGCCTTTAGATTTCCACCAATTTATAGCCCAATCCATAGATGGTTTTGATTTCGATATCAGCGCCAGCATCCTTTAAGCGTTTTCTTAAATTCTTCATCTGTGCGTAGATAAAATCAAAATTATCCGATTGGTCGATGTAATCGCCCCACACCGACTCTGCCATAATATGCTTCTCCACCAATCGGTTGGGGCGCATCATAAAGTACACCAGGATGTCAAACTCCTTTCGGCCGAGGTCAAGCGCCTTATCGCCCACCATCACCTTAAACGAATCGGGATTCACTGCCACATTGCCCAACTGCAATGTTCGTCCGCCATCGCGTTGTTTGCGTCGGAGCACACTTTTGATGCTCGCATGGAGTTCCGCCAGGTGGAAGGGCTTAGGCAGGTAATCGTCCGCCCCAAGGTCGAGTCCTTCCACTTTATCGTCGAGCGAGTCCTTAGCCGAGAGGATAATCACATTGGCAGGGCGCTCACTCTTCTTGAGTTCCGAGAGTATTTTAAGGCCATTGCCATCGGGCAACATAATATCGAGCAGGATGCAGTCGTACTCATAGCCAAACACCTTGCTGCGTGCCTCGCGATACGTTTCAGCGGTTTCCACCACGTAACGTTCGGAAACTAAAAACTTCGAAATGATTTCGCGCAAATCACTATCGTCTTCAATCACTAAAATTTTCATAATTATTGCAGGGGGGGATAGGAGGAAATAGGAAATTATAGGAGGGTTTAGGAATTTTATAGGAAACGACAGGATTTTCTTCCTTGGATTTTACAGAAATTCCTTGAAACTCCTTGGATTTCCTAAGATTCCTGGTGCAAATTAAATCATTAATTCTGAATTAAACCTGAAAAAGGAGGGGACGGGGTTTATTTCTTGAGCACGAGTTCCACGTATTCTGGCCATGCACCGAAGCGGAAGGGGATGTTCGAGCCTGCTCCGGTCGATACATGCAGGTGCTGACCGTTTTCTTCGTAGTGCCCACCCCATTCATCGTAAATCCATTGTGAAGGCGAGAATGCTCCGAGTTTAAACTGCATGGCATGGGTATGTCCCGACAGGGTGAGTTTTATGTTTGGGTAATGATACAGCACCTCGCGCCGCCAATGCGTGGGGTCGTGCGACAGCAGAACCACACAAGCCTCGGGAGCCACCTCTGCCATGGCTTTCTTCAGATCGCCGTATGAGGGGAAGGGCGGCCGTGCCACATTATCCACGCCAGCTATGACCAGCGTATCGCCACCGCGCACAATAGCATAGCTTTCGTTCCTCAGCAACTGCCAACCCATGGCACGTTGCATCTCAATCAATTTATTCAGGCGCGCCTGGCGTGCCGCCTTCGATTTATTGGGATGGTACGTGCTGTAGTCGTGGTTGCCCAAGATCGATAGTACCCCATCGGGGGCACTGAGGCGCGACAGTTCGGCAGTGAAGGGTTTTAGTTCCTCAGGGGCAATATTCACCAGGTCGCCGGTAAACACGATGAGGTCGGGCTTCAAAGCATTGACCTCTTCCACGAGGCGGCTCACCAGTTCCGTATCATGCCCAAACGTGCCCAGGTGCAGGTCGCTGATCTGAATGATTTTATAGGCCTCAAAAGCCGCAGGCAACTGAGGCACTTCCACCGCAACGGTTCGCCCCACAACTCTTTTCCAGCCCCACACAAACCCATACATAGACATGATGAACGTGCAAAAGCCTATAATCACGGCAAACCCAATACCAATGTAGGAGAAGCGCGGTTCAAACACGGCAAGTCCCCGCCCCACGAGCGAGAACACGCTAAATAAGATTTTAGGCAGGGCGAACGTCAGGAACAGAAAGAACGTCGCCTTCAGCACCGTGTGGTTGGCGTAGCCCATCACAAAGCACGCGATGCCCACCATGGTCAACAGCAAGGGCAACCAATATAAAGCGCTCCACACTGGAGCCACTTGTCCCCGAACGAAGCTAAACCAAATATAGAGGTCGGGTAAAAGGATGATGATTAAAAGCAGAAAAGGAAGGAGTGGCATAGGATTCCATATTTTTTTAAAGCGTTCAGCTGCAACATGAACTTCAAATACAAAATTGCATATTTTTTAGGAAAAAATATTGATATCAAATTATAAATCCAAAAAAAATACGTTCCTTTGCATTAGATTAGCAAAAATCAAGGTCAAATGCGCAGGTTACGCTGAATGACAGAGGCGATAGGAACTATAGATTTTTATAAGTTCTATATGCTTTTGATATTCTAAAAGTTCTAAAAATTCCAGGCGCCAGCGACCTTAAGAACCTTTGGGTCTTAGTTTCTCAGAATCACATCTTAACTCACAAACCATATTTAATCATGTACGGTAATTTTCAAAAATTCCTCCAAGATGAGCTTCAAGCCATCAAGGAAGCTGGTCTTTACAAGAACGAACGCCTTATCGAAGGTCCTCAACAAGCTGCGATTCAGGTAGCAGGTAAGGAAGTGTTGAACTTCTGTGCTAACAACTACCTTGGTCTTTCTAACCATCCTCGCCTCGTTCAGGCGGCTAAGGACATGATGGATGCTCGTGGCTACGGTATGTCGTCAGTACGTTTCATCTGCGGTTCTCAGGATGCTCACAAGACTCTTGAAGCAGCGATCTCTAAGTTCTTCAAGACTGAAGATACAATCCTCTACGCTGCATGTTTCGATGCAAATGGTGGTGTATTTGAACCCCTCCTCACTGCTGAAGATGCCATCATCTCTGACGCCCTCAACCACGCATCAATCATCGACGGTGTGCGCCTCTGCAAGGCTAAGCGCTATCGCTATGCCAATGCCGATATGGCTGACCTCGAACGCTGCCTTCAGGAATCACAGGAACAACGTTTCCGCATCATCGTTACCGACGGTGTGTTCTCAATGGACGGCAATGTAGCACCTATGGATAAGATTTGCGACCTCGCTGAAAAGTACAATGCCCTCGTAATGGTTGACGAAAGCCACTCTGCAGGTGTTGTGGGTGCAACAGGTCGTGGTGTGAGCGAGTTCTACAACACTTACGGTCGTGTAGATATCTACACTGGTACGCTCGGCAAGGCATTTGGTGGTGCGATGGGCGGTTTCACAACTGGTCGCAAGGAAATTATTGACATGCTCCGTCAGCGTTCAC
>JAGBYN010000116.1 GCA_017628775.1 Bacteroidaceae bacterium
CGACAAATCCATTTTCAACACACCAATCTCGTCGGCGTCGTATTGTTTTTTCGTGTTTACAAACAGTACGTCTTCGCCCTTATGAATGCTGCCGTTCACAATCTTGTAGTAAGCAATGATGCCTCGAAATGAATTAAAGACCGAGTCAAAGATCAGGGCTTGCAGTGGTGCATTGGGGTCGCCTTTAGGGGCAGGTATTCTTTCAATTACAGCCCTGAGTATTTCTTCCACACCTTGCCCTGTTTTGCCGGAAGCTCTAATAATTTCTTCTTCCTTGCATCCTAACAACTCAACGATTTCGTCCGATACTTCTTCAGGCATAGAGTTGGGCATGTCGCACTTATTGAGCACAGGTATGATTTCCAGATCGTGCTCAATGGCCATGTAAAGATTGGAAATGGTTTGGGCTTGTACGCCCTGGGTGGAGTCGACGATTAATAGACAGCCCTCGCAAGCGGCAATGCTTCTGCTCACCTCGTATGAAAAGTCAACGTGGCCCGGGGTGTCGATAAGATTCAATTTATAGACTTCGCCGTTTAATTCATATTCCATCTGAATGGCATGGCTCTTGATGGTGATCCCTCTTTCCTTTTCAAGGTCCATATCATCAAGCATTTGCCCTTCAGTGACATTGATCGTCTTTGTGAACTCTAATAATCGGTCGGCCAAGGTGCTCTTGCCGTGGTCGATGTGTGCGATGATACAAAAGTTGCGTATATTTTTCATAAAATGTAAATCTCTGGGTGTTGTTTCGTTTGAACAAGTGATTTAGAATTTTTCGGCATCTGCAAAGGCAACGGCATGATTTAAATCCTTGTCCGACAAAATCACGCGATCTTTGATGGGCCATTCTATATTCAAGGCAGGGTCGTTATAGGCGATCGTGCATTCTGCTTGTGGCGCATAGTGGTTATCTACCTTGTAAATAAATTCGGCTTCTTCCGACAATACTTGAAAACCATGGGCGAATCCTCGGGGCACGAACAACTGGCGCATGTTCTGGGCCGAGAGCTCCACCATGATATGCCGACCGAAGGTTTTAGAATCTTGACGTAAATCAACAGCCACATCGACTACCGCACCCTTAATGACTCTAACCAGCTTTGCTTGTGAGAATTCACCTTTTTGGTAATGTAACCCGCGCAAAACACCTTGGCTGGATTTGGATTGGTTGTCCTGGATGAAGTTGGTGTCGTGACCAATATTTTGGTCGAAGTCGGATTTTCGATAGGTTTCTGTGAAGTAGCCTCGATCGTCCTTAAATACCTTTGGTTCAAGAATATAAACCCCTTCTATGTCAGTTTTAATATAATTCATTTGTTCGTAATTATTTGTTGTTTCTTTTAAATAAATCAATGAACTTTTTAAAGTCTTTCTTAAATTCAAGACCTACGCCCTGGGTTGTCAACGTTGATTTCGTGAAGTAGCGTTCGTTGCTCTTACTGTAAAACTTTACGCCCCATGCGCCCGAGGGGGTTAATTTACAGCGCAGATTAAAGTCGCCCACAAAATTATCGTTGTTGGTGACATTGTATTTTCGTTCCTGATAACCAAAATTGCCATCGAATTGTACTCTGTTGTTGAAAAGGTTTGCACTGACCAAACCCTTAACTTCCATGTCGCTCCAACCCGAAGTGCCGGTTGACAGATTCGTCCCAAAATTCCAATTTTTGGCACCCAGCAGGTTGGTTAGCATTTCGTTGATTTCCGTACTTAGTGTTGACGACAGGAATGAATTGGCCATCACTGTCGTTTGATTTTGATTATCCGTTTCTGTTGCCACCTGGGTGTAGTCGTTGGTATAGAATCTGCCTGCCACCAAAAGCGAGAAGATTTGAATGTTTAAATTTTCTTGAGTTGAGATTAAACTTCTTACCATTCTCTTCTCATCTTCGTTCTTTGTAGGTAAATCTAAGTCAAAATTCACCAGGGGATTGTTAGGTGTGCCGGTGATGTTGAGAATGCAATCTACTGGCGTGCTTCGTTCGCTGAAGTTATCGCCAATGTTTAAGTCGGAAAGCGACGCCGTTTGAAGTTTATAGACTGCTTTCAAATCCAATGCGGCATTATCTGTATTGCCGTTAAAATTAATCGTACTTCCCGATTGCAAGGCAAATTTCCTTTTGGCAACATTGTAGATGTTCATTTTGTATTCCCCATCATCAATGTTGTAAATACCTCTTAGATTAAAGGTATTGCTGTTATAGTCTGCATTAAGAATACCATGTCCGCGCATTTCTATACTATCAACTTCGCTCATTAAAACTCTTAACTTGAGATTGTTATTCGTGTTTATTTTGAGTTTTAAGTTAAAATCAAGTGCTGAGTTTTGTTGCGTTTTGTTGGTTGTTTTCTGGGTGCTGGTCGTATCCTTCACTTCATGCCTGTTTCTGAATTTGATGTATCCAACGTTGTTCGTTGAATTGTTTAGATTCTCAGGTAAGGCCGAATACACAATGATTGATTCCTTGCGCGGGGTGACATCGATATTCAAATTTAATTGCTTGGGCCCGCCCTGCAAGATGGTGGTGCCTGAAGCATAAGCCTGAGCCGAGAAGGGCATCTCGGCCGACGAGGGGCGGTCATAAAGGAGCAGATCGTCGCTCGTTAGTTTTAAGGCGTAATTGAATTTTTTGAGATGTTCGTGCGATAAGGAAGCCGTTATCGTGCCTTTGCCGCCATGATCGTCGGCTATCGAACTGTTTTTGAGCATAAAGAAGCCCGGTTGTATGCCTATCTCGGCATCATTGATGGTGTATTTCACACCGTTCGACGGAATATAGGTGCTGACATTCGCATTGATATCACCCTTGAAGTCCAGTTTCTTAAAAGGACCAAATAGGTTACAATAGCCCTTAGCCCATCCGTGTATATCGTTGGCAATACCTGTAACCCAAGTGTTTAGGAAATATAAATTTGTTTTGTAGGCATGAATATTTAAATTCAGCCCTTTTTGTGCCGGCGATATAAATCCGTCGACCTTTGTTAATATCTCATTGTTTTGGGTCATTTCTGCGTTGAGCAGGATGTCGTCGTTCGTATTCATCCACTGACCATTGATTTCAGCGTTTCCCATCAATGCATGGTTGAATTGAAAACCCTCTACATTTAAGTAGGCATTTAAAAATGGTTGGTTTTCACCCAATTTTAAAACGACATTTCCAGTTGCGCTGCCGTCAAACAAAACATCATCAAAGTTAACAAAGTCTAAGATATCACTAATGTCAACATGCGATAATTTAATGTTTATGCTGTCGTGTTGCGTCTTTGAGAAAGTACCGCCAATAATCAGGCTTTGCTGACGATTTTTTGCCGCTGCTGCGGTATTGAGGCTTGTGTTGCTAACGCTGTTTTGGGGCACTGTTTTAAGTATCAGGCTATCTATGATGGTGTGCGCGTCGGATATTTCAATGCGTCCGGCACTAACATTCCACGTGGTGTCGTTGAGGGTAAAGAATGTTGGCGAGAAATGGGTTTTAATATTATGCTTGTTGTGTTCTGTGGTCTGAAAAACGCTGTTCAGGCGCAAATTCCCATTAAAACTTTTATTGTTTTGGTCGTCCCAATTGAGTTCTGTGGTTAAACTGTCGGCTCTTAAGGTGGCGCTCATTTCCAGCAGGATATCCTCGCCCATAATCTCTTTCTTACCCTTAAACAGGGTGTAGGCATTGTTGGAGTCTGAATAGAAATAAAATCTGGGATTGACGATTTGTAAACCATCGTAATTGACCTCATCGGCATAGGCTGTAAAGTTGGCCAATTTACTTTCCGTGTTCAACGTGGCTTCAATCTCTAAATTCTCTTTTATCTTTAAGGGCACATAAAGCACGTCGGTAAAGAAATTATTGTTTTTTACCTTAATTCTGACGTTGGCTTTATCGCTTGAGTGCACATCCTCATTGTCCCATAATGAGATATGCGATGCGAGCGTGTTCTTCAAAGAGCTTAAGATGGTTTGGCTGCTAATGGCGCCTTGTGCATCAATGTCCAGAAAGTCGCTTTTTAAATTGATGAAACTGTGCTCTGCGTCATTAAGCTCGGCTTTTAGATCAAATTGACTCAAAAAGTAAGGTGATTCTCGATTTATATTTAATGAGTCAATCTTTACATGTAAATGTTTTTCGTTTTTGCTCCATTTCGGCGCCACGACAGTTACATTGCCACGCCAAAGTCCATGCCATATGGAGTCGGTAATGCCTAACTTCTCAAGCGATAGCGTATCAATGTTTGCTTCAAACGATAAGTCTTTGAATCCATCCTTCGTTAGGGTTAAAGCGGATTGCAATTCTGTGGTTAAAGCAGGATTGTCGCTCAATAATTTGGCTGAGATCTTGTTCTGTTTAAGTGAACAGGATAGGTCGATGTCTTTTAACAATTCATCGTGAAGTTGGGCTTCAACGATTTTCATGTTTGCAATGATATCTTTGTGCGTTGTATCCTTGCAAAGCATTTGGGCGTGTCCTGATAAAATGACGTGTTTCGGTAAGAAATCTTGTTTCAATAAGTCGGCAACCTCTGTGTTTTGGGTTTTTAATGTCGTTGAGAGGGTGTCGTGATTATATGCTACATGAAGCTCAATTTCGCCTAATGTGGGCGAACTGCAGTTCACGTTGCCAATAAGCGTTTTTTGGATTATATTGGCTTGAACATGGGCTTGCGACTTTAATTGTCCGATTTGATTGAGGATACCAACCAAATCTTTAGCGGAATGATCCTGGAATAAATTTTGCGTTAGGCGTTCTGTGAATTTTTCGTTGATTAAGGCTTGTTTAAGATTTAAATCAACGCTCTCAATTTTATTGTTGGCGAGGTAAGCGCCGACCTGTAATTTAAGAGAAGAATCAAAATCCTGTTCTTTGAGCAGGATGTCTGAATACGCACCATTACCATCGGTATGAAACTTGATTTTACCGCTCATGCCGATGTTTAAGTTGTTGATGTGCTCGTCAAAGACGATAAAGTCGTTGGTATGTATCTTATTGATCGTTAGTTGCCCTTTACAACGATAATCATTTAATGAGTTCGACGGATTGAAGATATCACCTTCCAACGCTAAGGCTTTTGCCGATGTTATGAGCGTGTTGGGCAAATTAATGTTTAGGTTTGATATTTCAAATCTTTGCTGATTGCCGGTTAAGTTGAAAGAAAGTGCTTTGATTTCAAAGCCCGACTGCTCTTTTGCCGATAAGTTTCTTAACCGGACATTGATGCTGTCGCTCTGAATGGTTTTTATGCTGATATTGGTATTAAGATCTTTTATTGAAATGTGGTTTTGATTAAAACGCTCTGGTGTTTGTTCGGTCCATCGATGGTGATACGCCATGTTTGCACGGGTTATAATTAATGACCCGATCCCCAGGCGCGTTTCTTTCTCGCTTGTATTCTCGTCTGTTTGAAGTGCGTCTAATATAAATTGAATATTTAAGGGTGCTTCCTGGGTTTCTTTATAGATGTTGATGTTTGTGTCCATCAGCAAGATCGTGCTGAATGAAATATTCCCCTTGATTAATTCAACCAGTTTTATTTTTGCCGATAAGTATTTAGACGTAAGAGCAAGCTCATGGTCTTGATCGTAGATTTTCAGATCTTTAATGGCAATTCTGTTGAAAAGGCTAAACTCAATGTCTGCTATCGAAATTTCTGTGTTTAGCGTGCTTGCGAGTTGCGCTTCAATGTAAGCAACGATGTTTTTGCGAATATCGCTGATGTTAAATACGAATAATGCACAAAGGTAGACACCAATCAAAGTGCCTACCAACCATTGGAATATGAGTCTTATTCGTTTTATGGCGAAATGATTTTATTGAGTTATTTTAAGATATCGTTCAACGATTCTCCATGATAGGGGAATGTGGTGTTCTGTTAGGAAAAACAGAATGGGTTTTAACCTTCTCAATCCTTTTGAGAGTTGTAGCGTATTTGTCGTGATTTTGAGTGAATGCGCCAATTCCAGATTGCCCTCTCTGATCAATTGCAACCTAAGAATTTCGTATTTCCCAAAAAGTGCGTCCACGCATTTTTGTTTGTTTCTCTTGCTTTCGTCTGATAGGCTTATGAGGTTTCGAATGTGTTCTAAAACTGATGTAAGTGTTTCGATGTCGGACGAAAAGTTTGCTCCGGTAATGCTGTCGTTATGTACATTGATTTTATGAAAAGGTTGTTTTAACCATTTCACTATCGGTTTATTCAAAAGTAATCGTGTGCCTAATTCGTAATCATTCCATCTTTTAAACTGTACGTTCCATCCGCCAGTGGCTTCAAAAAACGCTTTTTTGATAACCATGCTTTGTGTGGACAACATGCCTAAAAGGATTTGCATTTCAGGCTTGGCGGAATAATCCACATCTCTTACCTTATGCGTTCCATCGTTGAAATATAAACATGTTGGCGCAGCAATGATGTCGGCAGGAAGTGCTTTTTTTACTTCTTTAAAGAATGCTGGCGACAATTCATCATCGCTGTCAAAGAAATAAATGTATTCGCCATTGGCATGGCTTGCCCCTGTGTTTCGAGCTACCGAAGCGCCAATTCTGTTTTCATCAACGATTTTGTATTGATGAGGTCCAGTGTACTGTTGGATGTAATGGTCTAAATAAGTTCTGGAATGGTCGGTAGAATGATTGTCAACGAAGATTATTTCTAATGATTCATCCGCAATCTGCTCAATAGATAATACTAACGATGGTAAAAATCGTTGTCGGTTGCGAAAGGGAATCACAACACTAAATTGAATATTTCCATCCATAGTAAATACCCTTTATCATCTCTTTTAAAATGCGTGTTTTGTTGGTTTTGCAAAACACAACCGATGTCTTTATTGCTTTTAAAATGGCCTGGAGCAAACCATATCTTCTGAATAACACCGCCCCCTTTGCTCTTTGCACTGATGCTTCAATGTGAAACAACTGTCCGGTCGTATTTGTGTCGCAGAGTCTTGTCAGGCATATGGGGAAGTACTCAATGCCCAAACCTTTCTTTGCTGCATCAATAATGAATATTTCTTCTTCACCACAGCCTAAAAGGGGGGCGCCAATACCATAATGGGGATCAAATTGAGGCAAATCCTTGGTTTTCTTCACCACAATCTCCCATGAGGATATATAAGCGCCTTTAGGTTGTTGCTTGTAATTATATCTTTGCTGTGGATAATCTTTTACCCAAATCCCTTGCTTGGACTTAGCTCTGAAGCAAAAGATGTCAACATCAGGATTTTGTTTTATGGTGTCAATAACCTCATTGAGTTCTGTGTTGTCGTACCTTAAATCGTCGTCTGCAATAATCGCATAGGGTGTTTTAACCATCGATAGTGCATGATTGCGATTGTTCGACAAACCCCTGTCTTTAAATGCTTCGACCACCACATCATCCCTGCATAAATCTCTTGGAATAATATTCTGATCAAAATCCCCGCATTGCCATGAGATGGCATAGACGATATCTGGTCTTGGAGGCAGCAATACATACGGCACGTTTTGAATCCTTTCTCCGTATGTGCAAATCATTATGGTTATTAAGGTTTGCTCAGTCATGCCTTATCTTTCTGTGCGTCTCATGTACACAATGCCTTCCGATAAATGTTTAAACATCGGTACGAAATGGCAAAGACCTTTTGATGCTGCCGAAACGGCAAATTTGAAGCATCTAATCCAGGCGCTGTGTCCATACATGTAGTACATTAATGCACCCTTACTGCGCTGAACCCCCGCATCAACATATACGAGCGATTTCTTCAAGAGTGTGCTGGTTTGTACTAAAACGACGGGGAAGTATCTCATCTTTAAATTGAGTTGTAAGGCATCAATCAACCACACGTCTTCTTCGCCACAGGTCAGAAATTTTGTGCCTAACCCAAAACGCTCGTCAAAACGCACTACGCTTTGAACCTTGCTCCTCTTAACCACCATCTCGAGTGTAGAAATAGAGTAGTCGGTGGGGATGGCTGTCACTTCACGTTCTTCAGTGGGATATTCCTTTAGTGGACGTCCGGTGTAAGTGCTGGCCTTAAAGAAAGCCACATCAATATCAGGATTCTGTTCAAAAGTGTTTATAGCGATGTTGAATGAGTCTTCCGTAAATCTGGCGTCGTCATCTGCAAATATAACCAAGTCGGCTTTTGCTTTGTCCATCGCCAAGTTACGATTAGCCGACAATCCTTGCCCCTTGTATATATGAAGGGCAACATCACTTCGTTCCTTCAAACTGTCTGGAATAAGTTCCAGGAATCGCTCGTCTGTATATTGGTATGAAATGATGTAATTTACATTTTCTTTCTGCTCCAGGAGCAGAGAAGGTACTCTAACAATGCCTTTGTTGAGAGAGCAAACAAGGATGTCTAACGTCATAACGATAACTGATAAATGGGGTATAAAAACACAAACTGCAAAATTAATCAAAATTATTAATATTTCAAATATTACGAAATTAAACCATTTGTATATGTTATTTTGTTTCTTTAAAGAACGTTTCTTTCAAGAAAAATTGTAATTTTGCAGAAATTCTGAAAGTAGAATACTTTAATTTTGTATCATAATATCATAATATCATTATGGCTTCAAACTTTATCGCAGACCGCATTGTCATGGATGGACTTACTTTCGATGATGTCCTTCTTGTTCCTTCTTATTCTGAAGTATTGCCTTATATGGCAGATCTTAGTACTAAATTTTCAAGAAACATCGAGTTGAAGATTCCTTTTGTGACTGCAGCGATGGACACCGTTACAGAGGCTAAAATGGCAATCGCTATTGCTCGTGAAGGTGGTATTGGTGTTATTCACAAGAATATGTCCATTGAGGAACAAGCACGTCAGGTGGCTATTGTAAAAAGAGCCGAAAATGGTATGATATACGATCCTGTAACTATCAAACGTGGTTCAACAGTGAAAGATGCCCTTAACATGATGCGCGAATATCATATTGGTGGTATTCCTGTTGTTGACGATGAAATGCATTTGGTCGGTATCGTGACTAACCGCGACCTCCGTTTCGAGCGCGATATGGATAAGCTCATCGATCAGGTCATGACTTCTGAAAATTTGGTGACAACTACGCAATACACAGATTGGCAAGCTGCAAGTTTAATCTTGCAAGAAAATAAAATTGAAAAGTTGCCTGTTGTTGATAAAGACAACCGTTTGATAGGTTTGATTACTTACAAGGACATTCAAAAGGCGAAGGATAAACCTATGGCTTGTAAGGATGCAAAGGGCCGTTTGCGTGTTGCTGCAGGTGTTGGCGTTACTGCCGATACTTTAGATCGTATGGAAGCCCTCGTTAATGCAGGTGTTGACGCCATTATTATTGACACAGCACATGGCCATTCAAAGGGCGTTATTGATCGTTTGCGTATTGCTAAGGAACGCTTCAAAGATGTTGATATCGTTGTTGGTAACGTAGCAACAGGCGAAGCAGCTAAGGCTTTGGTTGAAGCAGGTGCTGATGGCGTTAAGGTTGGTATCGGTCCTGGTTCAATTTGTACCACTCGCGTTGTTGCTGGTGTAGGGGTTCCTCAGTTATCTGCCGTTTACGATGTGGCAAAGGCATTGGAAGGTACCGGAGTACCTTTGATTGCTGATGGTGGTCTTCGTTATTCAGGCGATATTGTTAAGGCAATTGCAGCCGGTGGTTATTGCGTGATGATTGGTTCTTTGGTTGCAGGATGTGAAGAATCTCCTGGTGACACAATCATCTTCAACGGACGTAAGTTCAAGGCATATCGCGGTATGGGTTCTTTGGAAGCAATGGAAAATGGTTCTAAGGATAGATATTTCCAAGGTGCGGTAACTGAAGCAAAGAAGCTTGTGCCAGAAGGTATCGCTGGTCGCGTTCCATATAAGGGCACAGTACAGGAAGTGATTTACCAACTTGTTGGTGGTTTGCGTTCAGGTATGGGCTATTGTGGCGCCGCAACCATTAAGGATTTGTGGAAAGCTCGTTTCACACGCATCACAAATGCAGGTGTTTTAGAAAGCCACCCACACGACATTACCATTACAAGCGAAGCTCCTAATTATTCACGAAGCGAAAATTAATTGTTTTTACTCTAAGGTAGGTTCTAAAATATTTAGCAAGTCTAAATTTAGAACCTACCTTAAACTACTTAAGTTTGTTTAGCATGAAAAGACTTTGTTTACTGTTTCTTTTGTTGACATCATACCTGCCTCTTGCCCTGGCTCAACATAATGATGATGATATCGTTATGCGCGTGAATGGCAAGGATATTACTCGTGGTGAGTTTGTCTATTCTTATCAAAAGAACAACACGACGGTTGGTGCTGTTGAAAAAACCACTGTCGCAGACTATGCTCAGATGTATGTCAATTATAAATTGAAGGTGGCTGAGGCCGAAGCTCAGGGCATTGATACAACGTCGGCATTTTTGAAGGAATATTGGCAATATCGCGATTTGCAAATCGTTCCTCTGTTGGTTGATACTGTTTTTATAGAAACCATCGCCAAGCAGCAATATCAAAGAATGGAAGCTCAATTGGCTGGCAAACCCATGTTGTTGCCCTCTCATATATTGTTGCGCGTGCGTCAGGATGCATCAACTGAAGATGTTGAAAAAGCAAAATCAAAAGCCGATTCTATTCATCAACTTCTTTTAAGAGGTGCTGATTTCGCCGAGTTGGCGAAGCAATACAGCCAAGATCCCGGTTCAGCAAAGAATGGTGGTAAATTACCTTGGATTGGTCCTGGAAGTACGATCAAAGAATTTGAAGAGGTGGCTTACAGCTTGAAGAAAGGCGAACTTTCAAAGCCGTTCATGTCTCCTGTGGGTGTTCATATCATCTTTTTGAATGATGTTAATCCACTTGAACCTTATGCTCAGGTACGTGAAAGAATTATCGCCTCTTTGAAGCAACAAGGTATTGAAGAAGCATCTGCCGAACAAAATATCAGTAAGTTAATTGCTGAGTCTGAAGGTAAATTGACTCGCGAAGATGTACTTAAAAATGTTTTGAACAAGCATGCTACCGAAAACCCCGAGTTGCGCTATCTCGTTAATGAATATTACGATGGTCTTCTTTTGTATGAAGTTTCAAAGAAAGACGTGTGGGATGTTGTAGAGAATAACACATCACTTCTTGAAGCTTATTTTGCTGCAAACAAAAAGGTTTACAAGTGGGATGAACCTCGTTTTGACGGTTTTGTACTTCATGCTTATGACAAAAAAACAATCAAGAATGCCAAGAAAATCTTGAAGAAGCATCTTCATGAAGATTGGAAAAAAGTCATTCGCGAAACGATCAACAAGGATAGCATTGTTTGCGTAGTTCAAGGTCCTTATCTGTGTAAAAAAGGCGAGAACAGTTACATTGATTATTTGGTGTTTAAGGGCAAGGAAATAAAGCCATTTAATAAGTTTAAGGTGAGTGATGTGTTGGGTAAAAAGAAAAAACAACCCACCACTTACATCGATGTTAAGTCCCTCGTTATAGCAGATTGCACCCGTGATGAAGAGAAAAAATGGGTTGAGAAATTAAGAGGCAAATATGAATTTGTTATCTTTGATGATGTTTTGAAAACCATCAGCGATATTGAGTAAATCATCATGATGCTTCTTTCTATGACCGAAGTTCATGCCGTATCAATTATGGTGTAGCAAAAATCTTTAAGTGATTTATGTTTAAGTATTTATATAGTTTAATATTCTTCTTTTTAGGCGTTTGTAATGTTTGGGCGCAGTCAAATGTCGTTGATGAGGTTATTTGGGTTGTTGGTGACGACCCCATTCTCTTGTCGGACGTTGAAGAAGCAAGATTACAAGCCCAGGCTGATGGCAAGGTGATTGAAGATCCCTACTGTACCATCCCCGAACAATTGGCCATTCAAAAGTTGTTCTTGCATCAAGCTGCGATCGACTCAGTTGAAGTCAGCGAGTCGCAAGTCTTGAAGAAGGTCAACGAAAGAATCGATTTCTTTGTTCAGAATCTCGGCTCTCGCGAAAATGTAGAAAAATATTTTAGCCTGCCGATACCACAGATCAAAGAAAAGTTAGCTCGTACGATGCGCCAACAAGAGATGGTGCGTCAGGTTCAATCAGGGTTAACCAGAGATTTAAAGGTGACCCCTGCTGAAGTCAGAGCGCATTACAACGAATTACCACAAGATTCGGTGCCCTTAATCCCTACTCAGGTAGAAGTTCAGATCGTAACGACTCATCCTCAGCCCACTCGCCAGGAAGTTGAGAATATAGAAAGCCGTTTGCGTGAATTTGCACGAAGAGTGAACGAAGGAGAAACGGAGTTTTCAACGCTTGCAAAGATTTATTCACAGGATGTGCTAACCGCTCGAGTAGGGGGCGAATGTGGCTATAGTGGCCGCAATCAATTTGTGCCAGAATTCTCAAACGTAGCCTTTGCATTGAATGACCCTAAAAAGGTATCGAAGATTGTTAAAACAGAATTTGGTTTTCACATTATTCAGTTAATTGATAAACAGGGCGATAAAATCAATGTTCGTCACATTTTGTTAAAGCCTGAAATTGCCGATTCAGTATTCCAAGCCGAGCTTTCGCGTTTGGATTCAATTGCAGCCGATATTAAAGACAATAAGTTTACCTTTGAAGATGCTGCCATCGCACTTTCAGACGATAAAGATACCAGAAAGAACAATGGTTTGATGGTTAATTTCAGTCCTGAAAATGAATCCATCACTTCAAAGTTTCTCATGAAGGATTTACCCGCTGAAATTGCAAAGAAAGTAGCCGATATGAATGTGGGCGACGTTTCGAAAGCATTTATTTATACCAATACACGCGGTCAGCAGGTTTGTGCCATTATTAAGCTGAAATCAAGAGTTGAAGCCCATCGTGCCACGATTACCGACGACTTCCAGGTTCTAAAGGAACTCGTTTTGGATAAGCGCAGAAGCGAGAAATTAAATACGTGGATCAAAAACAAACAAAAGTCAACGTATATTAGAATTAATCCAGAATGGCGAAATTGTAATTTCCAATATCCCGATTGGTTGAAGTAAAATCAATATGTTAAAAAGTAATTTGTTGATCATATTCAATAGAGTCCTTACTGTCGCGTTTCTTCTTCTTCTGGCATTTTCTTCACAGGCGTTAACCGCTAATAATATTGTTGCCGTTGCGCCCTTGATGAACCAAGAGCAGGATAATCCAGAGAAGGTTGTTCTTGAACATGCTGATAATTGGGATTATAATGATTTCCTTTACCCTGGGGCTCACCGTTTGAGTGGACATGTGCGTTTCAGTCATAAAGGTATGATTATGGACTGCGACAGTGCGGTTTATTATATCAAAACCAACTCTTTCGAAGCCATGGGCAATGTCATTATGAATCAAGGCGATACCTTGACTCTGACGGGCGATTCGCTTTACTACGATGGTGAGTCTTTATTGGCACAAATGCGTCATAACGTTGTTTTAACCCACCACACGCAACAGCTCTTTACCGATAGTTTGAACTATGACCGTGTGGATAGTGTGGGCTATTTCTTCGCTGGCGGTAAGTTGGTTGATAATGAGAATGTATTAACTTCCGAATGGGGCGAGTATCTTGTTGCGACCAAAGAGGCCAACTTCTTGTATCACGTGGACTTGAGTAATCCCCAATTTAATGTTCAAAGCGATACGCTCAATTATAACACGGTTACAAAATGGGCGCATGTTAAAGGGACTTCAGTCATTAAAAGCGGAAATAGCGTTATAAACACCCAAAATGGTTATTACAACACCCAAGATGAGTATGCGCGTCTATACAATCGTTCGGTTATTCTCAGCGATGGTAAAAGAATGATAGGCGACACCCTTCTGTATGATAAGTTAAAGGGAGATATGCATGGTTTTGGCAATATCCATTATAAGGACAGTGTTAATAAAAACATTCTTCAAGGTCATTACGTTTGGTATAATGAACTAACAGGCGAAGCTTTGTGTCGAGATTCCGCTTTGGTTTTGGATTATTCATCAGGTACCGACACGCTGTTCATTCATGCCGACACGCTTAAGCTATTTACAGAACACATCAACACCGATTCTGTGTGGCGCAATATTCGTGCCTTTTATCATGTGCGCATGTTTAGAAATGACCTCCAAGCCGTTTGCGATAGTCTGGACTTTGATTCAAAGCTGAAATTAATGACATTGCATAAAGACCCCATTGTATGGAGCGGTAATCGTCAGGTTTTAGGCGAGCAATTCAATGTTCATTTCAATGATTCAACCATAGATAGTATTTACGTGTGTCGCCAAGCTTTGATGGTTGAGCATGTTGATTCTACTTGCTATAATCAAATTAGTGGCCATGAAATGAGATCGTATTTCAAGAATGGTGAAATAGCTGAAAATCAAGTCCATGGTAATGTGAGAGTCATTTTCTATCCGCTTGAAAAAGATAGTGTGGTTTTGTATCAAGTCTATATTGAAACCAGCAAGCTAAAGATGTTTATGTCTCAGCGTAAGTTGGATAATTTATGGACGCCTGCAGCTCAAGGTCACTTTTATGCTTTAGGCATGGCTCCAAAAGAATACAATGAACTGGAGAATTTTGAATGGTTCGATTATATTCGACCCTTAAATAAAAATGATTTATTTCATTGGCGCCCCAAGCGTAAAGGCACAGAGTTGAAGACCACGCATCGACGTCAGGCTCCATTACAACATCTACAACATTAAGCAATAAAGGTTGCAAAACATTTTTATAGAAATTATAAGTGCTTTTACGCTCTTTTTTTCTATGACATTCCGTTTTGCAACTTTTATTGTTTTTTTTTATTAATTTTGTATCCCCTGCCTGAGATTCGCTCCAGGTAGCTTTAATGCCTCAATGTACTATGAAGAATCTCTTTAAAATATTATTTTTGTTTTCTGTCTTTATTCCCATCGTCTCATGTATTGAGGATGAGGAGTTTGTGTGGTCAGAACGCGCTTGTTTGTCTTTTTCTGAAGACACCATAAATTTCAATACCGTTATATCAGGTTCGCCTTCATTCACCCAAACCTTATGGATTTATAATGAAGACGACAAGAATATCATCATCCCCCGTGTACGTTTATTGATGAACGACTCTTCGGTGTTCCGAATTAATATTGACGGGATGAGTGTGTCTCAGGCTGAAGCGCATGATGTCGAAATACGTTCAAAGGATAGCCTCTGTATTTTTGTTGATGCCTTTGCGCCAACAACGGAGAATGCCGAACCCGTAGAAATCAAAGATCAGCTTATTTTTGTTTTAAATGATGGGGTAGAGCAGCGCGTTCAACTTTTGGTCAAATCACAGTCCGTAAATCCCATCACGCGTTGGTTCGTTGATGCTGACACCGTACTCAGCGCCAATCGCCCCTATCATGTTAAGGATACGCTGTGCGTGATGCCCGACGTTACGCTAACTTTAGACCCCGGTGTCGTGATGTTGTTCCAATCCAATGCGGTTTTTGAAATCAGAGGTCGCCTTATCGCCAACGGCACTTGTTTGAATCAAGTCGTGTTCCGAGGCGATCGTTTCGACGATATGTTTAAAAATCAGCCCTACGACCGAGTTTCAGGACAATGGCAAGGCCTTCATTTCACCACCTCGTCGTATGGCAACGAGTTGCATCATGTTGACTTGCATAGCGCCAGAACTGCCGTGTTGTGCGACAGTTCCAATACAGAAAAGGAAAAGATCTTGATTGAAAATTCAATCATTCATAACAACAGCCAGGACGGCCTGTGCTTCATTAATGTCAATACGCGTGTTGGAAACTCACAAATCAGCAATTGTGGGGGAAACTGTGTCACTATTATCGGTGGGCGCCATGAATTTACACATGCCACTTTAGCACAATTCTATCCCTTTGCATTGCATGGCACAGCCTTGTATTTCACCAATGTCAACAATGAACTCCGCTGTCCTTTGCATGCTTTGAATTTCACTAACAGCATTATCACTGGATCTTCAGGCGATGAGATTATGGGCGTTTCATCCGATCGCTACACCGACACGCCCTTTAATTATAGTTTTTCTTATTGCTTGCTCAATACGCCCTACGTGGAGCATGAAGCATTCGTTAATTGTTTGTGGGATGATGGTAAGGACGAATCTCCCGCCAAACAAGATAACTTTTATCCCCCCTTCAGCAATGACTCCCTGATCTACACCTTCGGATTGTCGCCAAAGTCCAAGGCTGTTGATGCTGCGTATGCGCCCTTCACCCAATCCACATATCCTTTGGATCGTTTAGGTGTGGTTCGCGAACTCGACAAACCCGATTTGGGATGTTATGAACTAATCAAAGAAGAAACTGAAGATTAGTTTCTTTTACAATAACGATATATAGAACGATTGTATTATGGCAAAAACAAATACGCAGCGTCGTAACTCTGCAGAAAACAATACAAATGTGCCTTATGGCCATTTGCAACCACAAGCGCTTGAGCTGGAAAAAACCGTATTGGGAGCGTTGCTTATTGAAAAGGATGCTTACTCCATGGTGTCGGAAATCCTTACGGCCGAGAGTTTTTATGAACCTCGCCACCAGTATATTTTTGACGCCATACGAACGCTTAATCTTGAGCAAAAACCCATGGATATCCTCACCGTAACAGAAGAGTTGGGTAAAATGGGTAAATTAGACCTCGTTGGTGGGCCTGTTTATGTGACTCAATTGTCGGGTATGGTCACTTCTGCTGCACATATCGTGTATCATGCGCGTATTATTGCGCAAAAGCACCTTGCCCGCACGTTGATTTCCTATACCGGCGACATACAGCAAAAAGCATTTGATGTCACCTACGATATTGATGAGCTGATGCAAGAGGCAGAAGGTAAGTTGTTTAAGATTTCACAACAGAACCTTAAAAAGGATTACACTCAAATCGACCCAGTTATTAAAGATGCCTATGATATGCTTCAGAAGGCAGCGTCATGTAGCGACGGTCTTTCGGGTATCCCATCTGGATTTCATGAGTTAGACAAAATAACGTCGGGTTGGCAAAAATCCGATTTGGTAATTCTTGCAGCACGTCCAGCTATGGGTAAGACGGCATTCGCCTTGAGTATGGCCAAGAATATCGCTGTAGATCAACAAATCCCTGTTGCTTTTTTCTCGCTCGAAATGTCCAACATTCAATTGGTGAATCGTTTGATTGTCAACGTAACAGAAATTCATGCTGAAAAGATAAAGAGTGGACAATTGACGCCCGATGAATGGCAAAGATTGGACAATCGCGTGCGATTGTTGCAAGGTAAACCTATTTTTGTTGACGATACGCCTTCGTTGTCGGTCTTTGAATTGCGAACAAAGGCACGTCGCCTTGTGCGTGAACATGGCGTTCAGCTTATCATGATCGACTACTTGCAATTGATGAATGCCTCAGGCATGAGTTATGGCAGCCGTCAGGAAGAAGTGTCAACAATTTCAAGATCGCTCAAGGGATTGGCGAAGGAATTGAACATCCCAATTTTGGCATTGTCGCAGTTGAACCGTGGTGTGGAAGGTCGTGAAGGTCAGAATAAGCGCCCTCAACTAAGCGACTTGCGTGAATCGGGTGCGATTGAGCAGGACGCCGATATGGTATGCTTTATCCACCGCCCTGAATACTACCGCATTTATGCCGACGAGAATGGCCGTGACTTACGTGGTATGGCGGAGATTATCATTGCAAAGCACAGAAATGGTGCTGTAGGCGATGTCTTACTTACGTTTAAGGGTCATTTTGCTCGTTTCCAAAATCCTAACGATGATGTACATATCCCATTGCCAGGCGAAGAATTAGGACTTTCTCTAACCACCAATGAATCTCCTTTCGACGCGCCGTCAGTCAATGATTTACCCGATGCGCCTCCGTTCTAAATGGGCCTGTCGGGTGGGAGAGGGGAGCGTCCTTTCATGGTCGTTAGTACCTTTAAAGTTATTCAGATCATTCAGGTTGCACGTTTCAAATGGGCGTGCAACCTTTTTTGAAACCCATCTCTCACCCCTCACCCCTCCTCTCTAAACTCTCTATAATGCGATTAGTGCGAGGGATGACGACGGGCCGACA
>JAGBYN010000016.1 GCA_017628775.1 Bacteroidaceae bacterium
ATTGCTCCGCCCGGGTCCCTACGTTTGCGCCGAGTTTGACTTCGGAGGCTATCCCTACTGGTTGCAGAAGGATAGTTCGCTCGTGTGGCGTAGCGACAATCCCGCCTTCCTCGCTGCCTGCGAACGCTACCTCAATGCGCTAGGCAAGGAACTTGCGCCCCACACCGTGACCAATGGTGGCAACATCATCATGGTGCAGGTGGAAAACGAGTATGGCTCTTACAGCAACGACAAGGTATATCTTGGAAAATTGGCTGAAATGATTAAGAACGCAGGCTTCAACGTGCCCCTCATGACTTGCGATGGTTCGGGCCAGATGCCCAACGGCTACATCCCGGGCATACTTCCGACCGTCAATGGCGCAGTAGGCGAGGACATCATGCGCAGCATCGACCGCTACTGGCCCGGAGGACCTTACTTTGTGGCTGAATTCTATCCCGCATGGTTCGATGTTTGGGGACAGCGCCACTCGGCTGTGAACTACGAACGTCCCGCTCAGCAGTTGGACTGGATGCTCGCTAACGACGTTTCGGTCAGCATCTACATGTTCCACGGCGGAACCAACTTCCACTACACCAATGGTGCGAACACCAACAACGGTGCTTACGAACCCCAGCCTACGAGCTACGACTACGACGCGCCTCTTGGCGAATACGGCAATGCTTACCCGAAATACCATGCCTTCCGCGAAGTGATTCAGAAGCACCTGCCCGAAGGCAAAACCCTTCCTCCCGTGCCTGCCGATAATCCTACGACAAACTTCGCAGAAATAGTACTCCAGGAGTGGGCACCGCTGAGCGAAGCCTACGGCAAGCAAATCCAATCGGAAAACGTGCTGACCATGGAGGACGTTGGCCAGGACTACGGCTATATTCTCTACGAAACCACCATCCCCGAACCCACTAAGGGCAAGTTGCTCATCAAGGACTTGCGCGACTATGCAGTAGTGATGCTCGACGGCACACCCATCCGCAGCCTCGACCGCCGCTTCCGTCAGAACAATCTGGAAATCGAAGTGACAAAGGCAGGCACTAAGCTCGCTATCCTCGTGGAAAACGGCGGACGCGTGAACTACGGCAAAGACCTGATGAACAACCTCAAGGGTATTACCAAGTTCGTTTCGCTCAACGGCGTAGAACTCAAAAACTGGACCATCACTCCCCTGCCTCTCCACCGCGCCGACGTTGATGACTTCGACTTCGAAGAGGGCATGCATCATGGCAACCAACCGGGCTTCCTCCGCGGTACATTCCAAATTGACTCCATCGGTGATACCTTCATCGACCTCACAGGTTGGGGCAAGGGTGCTGTTTGGGTAAACGGCAAGTCGCTCGGCAAGTTCTGGGGCATTGGTCCTCAGCAAACGCTCTACCTCCCTGCGCCCTGGATGAAGAAGGGCAAGAACGAAATTGTAGTCTTCGAAATGGAGAGCACCGGTCGTCGCGCCCTCAAGGGCATCGACCACCCCATCCTCAACCAACTCGGTCCCGACAAGAATGCTACGTTGGGCGTTCGCGACTACTCGCGCAAACCCATCCTCGACGCTGGCGACGGCATCCTCAAGGCTACGCTGAAGAAGGAAAACGGTTGGCAGGAATTCACATTCGATGGTAGCAAAACGCTGCGCCACCTCTGCATCGAAGTGCTCAACACTTACGACAACACGCCCACTTGCATCGCCGAAATCGAATTGGTGAACGAAGACGGCACGGTGCTCAACAAGGACTTCTGGAGCTACGTTCACACCAACTCCGAAGCGCGCGAATGTCGTGCTGACTTCCTCTTCGACGGCGACGAAACAACCTTCTGGCACTCTGCCTACCACGGCGAAGTTACTCCGCTCCCCCACCACGTCATCATTGATTTGGGAGAAATACAAACTGTGAAAGCCATTCGCATCAAACCGCGCGACGTGAGCATTCCCGGTTGTATCAAGGACTTCCGCCTCTATGGTCGTCCACAGTTCTTCCTCTACCAATAACCGACTTCACACAAAGCGCCCCCTACAAGCCACACGGCACTGTAGGGGGCGCTACTTTTCAACTTGATATAATCCCTTTACTTCGCAACCGACTTCTTAAACGAACGAAGTCCGTAAATCGTAATTATCGCGAAGCACAGGAAGGGAAGAATGAACGATGCGTTCACCGCAGGATGACCCGCCACGCTGCCCTGGTCGATAATCAATCCCTGAAGCGGTGGCATGATAGCGCCACCAACGATGGCCATCACGAGGAAGGCAGCGCCGAGCGAAGTGTCTTGCGCATCGACATCCTCAAGGGCAATGCCATAAATCGTGGGGAACATGAGCGACATGAAAGCAGATATGGCTACCAGGCAATAAAGCCCTGCCATGCCCACAAAGAGAATGGTGCCCGCCGTGCAAAGCATAGCGCCCACGCCAAAGATGGCAAGGAGTCGGCGCGAATTGACGTACTTCATCAGGAAGGTGCTGATGAATCGGCTGCAAAGGAACATCGCCATCGCAAAGATGTTGTAGTTCTGCGCCGTTGCCTTGTTGATACCCAAATTGTCGGCATACTGAATAATGAAAGTCCACACCATGATTTGCGCTGCTACGTAGAACATCTGCGCTACTACGCCTTCGCGATAAATGCTGTTGTGCCACAAACGTCGCAAGGTATTGAAGGCAGAATCCTGCTTCACAGCTGCCGATGTTTGGGGCATCTTCTTAAACGCAATGATAAGGAACATCAGTACTACGACAACGCCCAACGCTACATAGGGGTCGCGAATTTCAGCAAGGTCGTGCAGACGTATCTCGGCTTTCTCCGCCGCGCTGAGCGTATGGAAGAAAGTTTCGCCAGCCGCGTCGCGACGGTCCGACCAAAGCGCAGGAAGCACAATGAGCGACGCTACCGCCATGCCCGAGAGCGAGCCCATCGGGTTGAAGGCCTGTGCCAGATTGAGGCGGCGCGTAGAAGTGTCCTTACTGCCAAGTGAGAGAATAAATGGGTTGGCTGTCGTTTCGAGGAATGCAAGTCCGAAGGTCAAGATGTAGAGCGACAGGCAGAAGAAGAGGAAGTTCTGCATCGCTGCCGCTGGGATAAAGAGAAATGCCCCCACGGCATAAAGTCCGAGACCAATAAGAATACCGGTTTTGTAGCTAAACCTGCGGATAAACAAGGCGGCAGGTATTGCCATCGTGGCATATCCGCCATAGAAGGCGCACTGCACCCACGAAGCCTCGAATGCCGAAAGTTCCATCACCGTTTGAAACGCTGCCACCATGGGGTTGGTAATGTCGTTGGCAAACCCCCAGAGCGCAAAGAGCGAGGTGATGAGAACGAAGGTTACGAGGTATTTTTTTTCAACGAGTTTGTTCATTGGAAGGAAAGTTTAATTAAAAATTTCTAGAAGTTCTAGATAGTCTAGATATTCTAGATGCTCTAGATGTTCTAGAGATTCTATACAATTAATACAAGTGGAACATGCGTTCCATGAGTTGCCACTTCTCAGCAGAGGAGAGTCCCTCCTTCACGAGTTGGAATTCAGCCATATAGTCTTCCCACTCAGCCTGTCGGGGCAAGGTGGAAAGGCGCGCCATGGCGCTGTCCCAATCGAAGTCGAGGGGCGTTTCGACAATCATGAAGAGGCGCGTACCGAGGATGTAGATTTCCATTTCGAGGATGCCCACTTCGCGAATGCCTGCGATGATTTCCTTCCAGGCATGCTCCTTGCTGTGACGCTTGCGGTATTCTGCAATAAGTTCAGGATTGTCGCGCAAGTCGAGGGTTTGGCAATAGCGTTTTACGGGACCATCGTACTGCTGCACGGGGTAGCCGTTCTGAGGATTTTCCATATTCATAATTTACTTAGCGTTGTCAATTTGAGGTTCAAAAATCTGAGGTGTCACACTGCTGCGAACAATACTGCGGAGAGCTTCAATGTCGCTCACCTCGCCTGCCGCCATCGCCTGCACAAGGATGTTGCCCATGGCTGTGGCTTCGACAGGACCTGCCCAAACGGGAATACCCAGCGCATTGGCTGTAAGCTGATTGAGCAGCGCGTTTTGCGAACCGCCACCGATAATGTGCAGGCGCTTCAACGCCTGAGGCAACATGGGATTGACGCCCGCGATGGCTTCCTTGTACTTAGCAGCCAAGGACTGAAGCACACAGCGTGTGATTTCCGCCTTCGTCTGCGGCACAGGCTGCGAAGTCTGCTTGCAGTAGTCGCAAATGGCTTGCTCCATCGATGCCGGATTCATAAAGGCAGCGTCTGCCACAGGGATGTAGGCATTGATAACAGCCTGCTCGGCAGCGGGGAGGAGTTCGACAAAAGTTTGTTCCTCGCCACGCTCTTTCCACTCTGCCATAAGGCGCTGCAATATCCAGAGACCTGTGATGTTCTGCAGGAAACGGATTTTTCCGCCTACGCCCCCCTCGTTCGTAAACTGCGCAAGGCGCGCTGCTTCTGTAAGGATAGGTTCGGAGAGTTCTACCCCTAAGAGCGACCACGTTCCGGAACTCAGGAACGCAACCACCTCCGACGTTTCCACCGCAGGAACGGCTGCCACAGCCGAAGCCGTGTCGTGCGAACCGACTGCCACCACCTGGACTTCGCCCAAACTGGTCTCTTCAGCAATATCCTTGCGCAAAGTGCCTCGCACAGCACCCGGCATTACGATTTCGCCAAAGATATGCTTGGGTAAGCCCAACTTCTCAATCGTCTGCCACGACCAGGTTCGCTGTCGGGCATCGAGCAATTCGGAAGTCGAGGCGATGCAATATTCATTGTTGGCAACGCCCGTGAGGAAGTAGCTGAAAAGGTCGGGCATAAAGAGCAAGCGGTCGGCAGCCTGCAGTTGAGCTGTGCCCTTCATGCTATAAAGCTGCGAAAGCGTGTTGATTTCCATCACCTGGATGCCGGTCGTAGCGTAATGGTCGGTAGGATTCAGAATTTGCGCCACCTCGTCGGGAACTCCGGCTGTGCGCGCATCACGGTAGCACACAGGATTGCCGAGCAGATTGCCATCGCAGTCAATCAGTCCGAAGTCCACGCCCCACGTGTCAATGCCGACACTGGCTACGTCGTAGCCCTTGGCAGCAGCCTTTTTGAGTCCGTCCTTCATGTCGGCAAAGAGGGCAGGGAAATCCCAATACACATGGTTGCCCAGGCGCACCTGTCGATTCGGGAAGCGATGTACTTCCTCCATCACGAGTTTGCCAGCATCGAGCCAACCAGCTATCACGCGCCCGCTACCACCACCAAAATCGGCAGCAAGATATACTTTACTCATTTATTAATATATATACTTTAAAAAAACAAGGGCGAAACTATCTTTGAGGCTTTGGGCTTCAGAGATAAATTCACCCTTCAAATTATTTCGTTAATATAATTATCCCTGCTGTAAGGGAGTTTTCTTTCCGAGCACGTAGATGTCGAGATCTTCGATTTCCTGAGGTGTCAAGACGCTATAATCGCCACCACTCTGGATGATGATGCGGCAGGCCATTTCGAAGAACATAGCACGTTCGAAAGCCTGGTCGAAATCCTTGCCACAAACAACTTGACCGTGGTTAGTGAGGAGAATAGAGTTGTGGTCCTTCATAGCTTCGACAACTGCGGCTGCCAATTCGGGCGAACCTGGACGAAGATAAGGAATCACAGGAATTTCACGACCCACGTGGCAGGGCACTTCGGCTGTGACATTGAAGTTTTCGGGCTTCTTCTTCATGCACGAAACTGCTGTTGCATAAGGCGACTGGAAGTGGAGCACTACATTCACGTCGGGACGCGCACGGAGCACACCAAGATGAAAACCGCTTTCCATAGAGGGTTTCACCCCATTGAGCACTTCGCCCGTAGCGACAACGCATTGCGATACTTTTTCTTTCTGAATCGTTGGCACCCATGAGCCTGTGCCTGAAACAAGCGCTTCGTCACCAATGCGCCAAGAGAGATTACCACTACTGCACACAGTGAGACCAGCATCGCCCACACGATGGGCTTGCTTGATAAACTCTTCGATATGGAGATTTGTAATCATAAGGTTATAAGGTTGGAGGTTATTAGGTTGTGAGGTTGTGAGGTTATTAGGTTATTGGGGTATGAGGACTATCCAGACCGCATGGTCCTTAAAACCTTATAACCTCACAACCTAATAACCTTAATACTTACAACACTTTCTTATAAAGTTCGAGAATAATTTCCTTGTTTACTTCGCGAGGATTGCCGGGAGTGCAAACATCGGCAGCAGCAGCCTCAGCCAAACGGTCGAGGTCTTCAGCCTTGATGCCAAGCTCAGTGAGGTGCTGAGGAATACCTACACGAATTGAAAGCGCCTTCACTGCATCAACAGCAGCCTGAGCAGCTTCTTCCTTCGTCATGTCTGACTTATAGACATCCATAGCCTTTGCAATCTGCACATACTTATCAATAGCTGCGGGCATATTGAATTCCATCACTGTAGGGAGCAACAATGCATTTGCCACACCGTGAGGAATATCGAAGATTGCACCGAGAGGATGAGCCATGCCGTGAACTACACCCAAACCAACGTTTGAGAAGGCCATACCTGCAATGTACTGAGCCACCGCCATGCCATCGCGTGCTTCTGCATTTTGAGGCTCATTAACAGCTGTTTCCAGGTGGCGAGCAATCATTTCGATAGCCTTGAGTTCAAACATATCGCTCATTTCCCAAGCGCCTTTGGTGATAAGGCCTTCAATGGCGTGAGTGAGTGCGTCGAGACCTGTTGCAGCAGTGAGGCTCTTGGGTAATGTGTACATCAATTCAGCATCCACAATCGCCATAACAGGAATGTCGTTAGGGTCAACACACACCATCTTCTTTTCATTTGCCTCGTCGGTAATCACATAGTTGATGGTTACCTCTGCAGCAGTTCCAGCTGTTGTGGGGAGTGCGATGATGGGCACAGACTTATTCTTTGTGTCTGCCACACCCTCAAGCGAAACAACATCAGCAAATTCTGGATTGTTTGTAATAATTCCCACTGCCTTTGCAGTATCCATTGAAGAGCCACCACCAATAGCAAGGATAAAGTCTGCTCCCGAAGCCGCAAATGCAGCCACACCGGCTTTTACGTTAGCCACCGTAGGATTGGGCTTGATGTCGCTAAATATTTCGTAGGGGATATTGGCTGCTTCCAATACTTTAAGCACTTTGTCAGCAACGCCAAACTTGATAAGGTCCTTATCTGTTGCTACAAAAGCTTTCTTAAAACCTAAGCGTGCAATTTCCTGGGGCAACACTTCGCGTGAGCCAGGACCAAAGTATGATACTTCGTTAAGGATAAAACGTCTTGTCATAGATTTTTTAGGTTATGAAGTTTTAGGTTATGAGGTTGTACGGTTATAAGGTTATGAGGTTGCAAAGCGACACAACCCGCACGGTCCTCAAAACCTTATAACCTCAAACCTTACAACCTTAAAGTTTATTTATACACAGGTCCATACGTTTGGCAAGCACGATAGTCTGCGCCTTCCTTATCCATACCGAATGCATTCCACGCTGCGGGGCGGAAGATTGCGTCTTCGGGTACATTGTGCATACATACGGGGATGCGGAGCATAGAGCAGAGTGTAATCAAATCAGCACCAATGTGTCCGTAGCTGATAGCACCGTGGTTGGCTCCCCAGTTGTTCATCACAGAATACACATCCTTGAAGGGCGCCTTAGTTTCATCCAAGCGAGGCACGAACCAAGTTGTGGGCCAAGTGGGGTCAGTACGCATATTGAGTACTTCGTGGATTTCGGGATCTACGTCAGCAGTCCAACCTTCTGCAATCTGGAGCACAGGACCCAAGCCCTTCACGAGGTTAAGACGACTCATTGTTACAGGCATTCCGCCCTTAGAAAGGAAGTTTGAAGAGAAGCCACCTCCACGGAAGTAGTCGCGGTCGGCTGGCATCCAATTTGTATTCTTCAAGCAAGCCTCAGCGTCGGCATCGGTCATTTCCCAACAAGGCTTCATGCAGGGTTCGCCTGCAGCATTCGTGCTCGCACCGGTAGCGTCGAGCGTAGTAGCGCCAGAGTTGATGAGGTGAATCATACCGTCCGCAGCGAGTCCTGTAAGTTCCTTGCCCGTAACGCGCTTCACTGCTTCAGGACTCCAATACGTACGTACGTCGGAGAACATCTGTCCGCAACCTGTAAGCAAATTGCCAAAGAGCATAGCCACAGCATTGCAAGCATCGTTTTCTGTAGCCACGGTATAAGCCTTACGGATACCGTTCCAGTCGAAAGTTGAGCACATCAAGGCTTCCGTAAAGTCGCCATTGGGTTTCCAGTCTGTCCACTGGCGCTGACCTTGGAAGCCTGCTGCAATCGCATTGTGACCGATGGCTTCTTCAAGGAATCCCATTTCGCGAAGTTTGGGATTGCCTTGCATAAGGTCGCGCACGATGAGCGTCATCTTCACAACGAATTCCCAGTCGGCATCCTTGCCGGCACGGTCCTTCTGCTTTTCGGGGCGATTCTTGTCCCAACCTTCATTCACCTTGCAGTATTTTTCAGTCCAAGCCATCGCCTTAGCATATTCTTCGTGGTCGTAAATACCTTCTTCCATGCGGCGAAGAATCTCTGTTTCGTCCACACTTTCGTTGCGCATGCCGAGATATTCCTGGAAGAAGTTTTGGTCAACGATACTGCCCGCGATACCCATACATTGGCTACCGATAGAAAGATAGCTCTCGCCGCGCATCGTAGCTACAGCCAATGCTGCACGCGCCCAACGCAATATCTTTTCTGCAACGTCGGCTGGAATCGAATTGTCCGTAATATCCTGAACATCGTGGCCATAAATACCGAAAGCGGGAAGTCCCTTCTGTGCATGGCCTGCCAAAACGGCTGCGAGATAAACTGCGCCGGGGCGCTCTGTGCCGTTGAATCCCCAAACAGCCTTGGGCCAATGAGGATGCATGTCCATTGTTTCAGAGCCGTAACACCAGCAAGATGTAACGCTAATCGTTGCACCCACGCCTTCGCGCTCAAACTTAGCCTGACAAGCAGCAGTTTCAGCTACGCGACCGATTGTTCCGTCTGCAATAACACACTCTACGGGTGTACCGTCGGCATGGCGAACATTTGCCGAAATCAATTCAGCCACTGCCTTTGCCAAAGACATTGTTTTTTCTTCCAAACTTTCGCGCACGCCACCCTGACGACCATCAATCGTGGGGCGAATACCAATTTTAGGATACTTACTCATAGATATTAATTTTAAGGTTTATAAATCAAATTTTTACAAAATTACCGAGATTATAGAAAAGGACAATTATGTTTTCTTATGTTATTTAACATAAAAACATCTATCGCGCACCTGCCGTATTTGGTATAAAACTATCAACAATGCAACAAGATACATGATAGATGTTAAAGTGAGCGAATATCTTCAAGTTACAATTTACACATGGTTACTTTGCCATTCTCATAAATGGCAAATGTTTTTGGATTTCCGCCCTTAGGAAAGGTCACCGATCCAGTATTACAAATAATCTGACCATTTAATGTTTTCTCTAACTTTTGCATGTGGGTGTGTCCATAAAAGAAAGCATCGATGGCTAAGTTGGGTAAATTAGATTCATTATACACATGACCATGTGTTAAAAACAAGCGTTTACCTTGATCTACAATTAAAGCATAGTCAGCCATAATCGGGAATTTAAGAAGCATTTGATCCACTTCACTATCACAATTTCCTCGAACAGCTATAATTTTATCAGACATTTCATTAAGAAGTTCTACGATAGCAGGGGCATTAAGATCTTCAGGAACACCATTGCGTGGACCATAATTTAAGATATCACCTAAAATACAAAGCAAATCGCATTTTTTTTCATTAAAATGCTTTAGCACAGTTTGTAAAGAAGTCAAACTACCATGAATATCAGATACAATCAAATAACGCATAATATGTTGTTTAAATTAAATTTATCAATTTTGAAAATAATAAAAAGTTTCTGAAGTGAGTAAAGACTTTAATGGCACATCCCATTGTTCCATCTGGACATGCGGCACCAATTGACATGAAAAAGCCAAACCACAAGTTAAGACCTGATTAAATGAACTTTGTGAGAGCAAACGATCATAAAACCCCTTGCCATACCCCATGCGTCCACCTTGTAAGTCAAAAGCCAAACCTGGAATCAAAGCTAAATCAATTTGAGTATAATCCGTAAAAACTTCACCCTGCGGTTCTAAAATACCCCATTTACTCTTTATTAGCGATTGTTCACCTTCGTAGCGAACGAGCTTTAAATCATCACCTGAAACAACAGGCAACAGAAATGTTTTTTCATGACACCATTTCTTGATTAAAGACATGGTTTCCACTTCATCATATAAACTTGCATATCCTAAAATGACACGAGCCTTTTGGAAACACGTTTGTGTCTCCAAAAGGCTCATTATTTTAGCAGACTCTATTTGTCGCTGTTCAACAGTTAAAGTCCGTCTATGTTGACGCATTTGTTTGCGCAATATTGTCTTCATTTACTTGTTTATCTAAAACTTGAGATGTTTCAGGAAAAGCATCACCAGCGTTAATCAACTCAACCGCTTTCAAAACCGCAGGGTCGGTTTGATTTTCAAACTGAACAGCATATCTAGTTCCTAAAACTTGATCAATAATCTGTATTAATTGATAACGTTCAATGATGGTATAGGATTTGCGAATCATTAAATTACGACGCTTTACGCCATGCTTCTCAGCATACTTGATTAATTGGTTCATAGGGCGTAATTTTCGGACTTCCTCTACCAAGTCTGTTAAAGTTTCCTGAGATTGTAACAAATCACGGTTTTTATCTACAAAATTAAAAGTAAAATCATGGGGCAAAGTTGTAGAATAAAGTTCGCGAAAATAGGTTGTCATCCCTAAGGTATCTCTAGGAATAAAATAGTCAGGAATGATTCCACCACCACCATAAACAGTTCGACCTCCAAAGGTTTGATAAGCATCTCCTCTTGTTTTAATACTATCGGCTGAAAAATATTCACCATGTAAAGCCCGCTCCACCAAATCATGGTCGTAGGTTTTATTATTCTCCTCACCTAAAGCATAAGGTTTCTGAACACATCGTCCAGAGGGTGTGTAATAGCGTGCCGTAGTGAGTCGCAACATTGAACCATCTTTAAATTCAATAGGCACTTGAACCAACCCCTTGCCAAATGTTCGACGGCCTACAATTGAAGCACGATCATTATCTTGCAAGGCACCAGCAAGGATTTCGCTTGCCGAAGCAGAGCCTTCATCGACCAACACCACAAGAGGTATATTTTTGTATAACCCCATACCATCACTATAGGTTTCAGAGCGTGGTGAATGACGTCCTTCCGTATAAACAATTTTCCTACCTTTGGGTAAAAATTCATTGGCAATCAAAACCGCAGGATGCATATAACCGCCAACATTGCCGCGCAAGTCGAGTACCAAGGATTTAAAATTAGCACTTTGAAGATGAGCCAGAGCAACAACAAACTCTGTATATGTTTGTTCTGCAAAATTTGTGATACGAATATATCCAATGGAATCATTTAACATATATACCGCATCAATACTGCGCAACGGTACATTGCCACGTTCAATGACAAATGAGAGCAGGTCATTCTCGCCTTTTCTCTTAATTTTTAATTCTACAGTTGTACCTGCGACACCTTTTAATAGTTTCAAGGTTGACTCGTTCGTAACAACACCTTTTCCGACATAAAGCGAATCTCCGACATAGACGATACGGTCACCAGGTTTTAATCCTACATATTCAGAAGGACCACCTTCTATAATTTTAAGGATGCATACAGTATCATTATGGATTGCGAACTGTACGCCTATACCTTGAAAACTACCTTGCAACTCCTGCATGGATGCTTCAACATCTTTGGAAGATATATAAGTAGAATGCGGGTCAAGTTCTTTCAAAAATTTCGGTACAACCTTTTCTACGATATCATTAACAGAAATTGAATCAACATATTGATCATTGATCAAATGCATCAAATCATTAATTTTGTTGTTACCCGTTGTAATGATGGCTAATTTATTTCCTGAAAAATGATTCGAATAAAACGAACCAACCACAACACCTATAACCATGGCTATGGCAAGCATAAGAGGTGTGAGTCGCGTATATTTATTTTTCATTGACTTATATTATGTTTGTCAATTAAGCGTTTGCTAGTATTCAATTAAATAGGCTCTGCATTTCCCTAAGCTTAGAATAAGTATTTTGGTTATGATAAGCAAAGAGTATATGGAACACTAATAAATAGAATACACTTTTTGATTCACTCAAAGACTTCGCTTAAGAATACGACTTCAATATTAGCTCGCTTCAGAAGATCAATACCATCAGTCAAACGATAACTTCTTCCATAGACCACCCTGCGTATGCCTGCCTGAATAATGAGTTTGGCGCATTCAATACATGGGCTGTCCGTTACATATAATGTTGCTCCGTACGAATTATTACCCGAACAAGCAATTTTTGTTATTGCATTTGCTTCAGCATGAAGCACATATGGATGGGTAACACCATTAGCATCTTCACACACGTTTTCAAAGCCAACAGGCGTTCCATTATAACCATCAGAAATAATCATTTTATTTTTGACGATTAGAGCCCCTACTTGACGACGTTGGCAATATGAATTTTCGGACCAAATCTTGGCCATTCGCAAATACCGAAGATCTAAGTCCTTTTGTTTTGGATTGTTTATTGTATTCATAAACGTTTGAGTGAAAATATGTATTAACTTATAAGTTCATTACGACGCAAAAGTGCGTCGATGGATGCATCCTGTCCTCTAAAATTTCTATACAATTGTTGTGGATGAACAGTTCCGCCTTTAGCTAATATTTCAGTTCTAAACTTTCGGGCCACAGAGGTATTAAATATTCCTTGTTGCTTGAAGAAATCAAAAGCATCTGCATCTAAAACTTCTGCCCACTTATAGCTATAGTAGCCAGCTGCATACCCCCCAGACATGATATGACCAAATTGAACAGACATACACATTCCTTCGCATAAGGGAAGTAATGTTGCTCTTTTCCAAGCGTTATTTTCAAACGTTTGAATATCTTCCTCAAAGGGTTCATTGAGGGTATAATAAGCCATATCCAATAACCCAAACGACACTTGACGCATACAAGCATAAGCAGCATTAAAATTTCGGCTTTTTTGAAGTTTCAAAACCAGGTCATTTGGAATTATCTCACCGGTTTGGAAATGTGTTGCAAAAGTAGAAAGAAACTCCGACTCTACAGCATAATTTTCCATAAACTGTGAGGGCAGTTCTACAAAGTCCCAATACACATTTGTTCCACTTAGTGACGCATACTTGGTATCAGCAAAAATACCATGCAATGCATGCCCAAACTCGTGCAAAAATGTTTCAACCTCCTCATGAGTGAGTAAGGCGGGTTTATCTGGAGTTGGCTTTGTAAAGTTCATCACAATAGCTACTTGTGGGCGAACCTTTTCTTTTTGTTCTCTGTAGGATGTCATCCATGCCCCACCCTGCTTCGAAGCACGGGGATGAAAATCTGTATATAACAATGCCAAATGTTCGCCATGCTCATCCTTTACATCATAAGCCTCTACTTCTGGATGATAAACCGGGATATCTTGACGTTGTTCAAAAGTAATGCCATATAGTTTATTAGCTAAACCAAATATGCCTTGCTTCACTTTCGACAATTCATAATAAGGGCGCAACATTTCACTTTCAATATTATAGGATTGTTGCTTAAGTTTATGGGCGTAATAACTAAAATCCCACGGTTGTCGTTCATCTTCAGGAGCCAATTTAAAAACTTGTTCCACGTCTTCTTTAGCTTTGGGATAATAGGCTTCTATCAGTTGATCCAAAAGGCTATTTACATTCTCGGGAGTAGAAGCCATGCGGCGTTTCAAAGCATAATCAGCATACGTAGAATAACCTAAGAGTTGGGCCAATTGACGGCGCAAATTCACCAAACGCTTCACAATACTAAAATTATTGTGTTCGTTGTCATGTGTAGCACGTGAATTATAGGCTTTATACAGTTTCTCTCTTAACAATCGATTATCTGCATATTGCATGAAAGGCACATAACTTGGTGCATGGAGCGTAAAAACCCATCCCTCCAAATGTCGTTCTTGTGCGGTTAACTGCGCTTGCTGTTTCTGCGATTCGGGAAGCCCAAGCAAATCTTCTTCATGCGTGACGTGAAGATAAAAATCGTTGGTTTCTTTAAGGACATTCTGAGAAAATTGCAAAGTCAATAACGACAACTCATTTTTAATTTCTCGGAATTTTATTTTATCTTCTTCGGAAAGGTTAGCCCCTGAACGCTCAAATCCTTCATATGTCTTCTCTAAGAGCATCAAATCTTCACTGCTCAAATGCGACAAATCACCTTCCTTTACTGCCTTAACCCTTTTGTAGAGTTCGGGATTAAGCATAATATTGGATGAATGCTCTGTAAGAACAGGCGACATTCTTTGTGCAAGTTCTTCAAGATCATCCGAGGTATGAGCGCTTAATTGATTATACATCACCGTAGTGACACGCTCCAACAATGCTCCAGATTGTTCTAAAGCCACAATCGTATTTTCAAATGTCGGCACTCCGGGATTTGATACGATTTTATCAATCTCAGCACATTCCTCCTGGATTCCTTGCAGTATTGCAGGCTCATAATGTTCTATCTTGATAAGATGAAACGGAATATATTCGTAACTACAGAAAAATGGATTCATTGGTATAACGTGCATATTTCTTCAAACTCTTTTCCTAAATTGAGTTCTAAATATATTTTATAAAGTATCGGTGCCCACTTATCTTTCTCTTCAGGGCACAACGCTCTGTAACGTTCGGCATAAGGACGTGCGAAAGCACATATATTCACAACAGCCTGCTTCGCATCCTTAAACTCTTGAGAAAACAAATCAAGCGGAATGTTAATACCTGCAATCTTATCCATGCTTATTTTGGCCACATAATAATGTGCTTCAGGATATACTCCTGCCGTATCTAATTCTACCAAATGTTTGGAAACTTCAACACAAGAATCCAATCGATTAAGCACGTAAAGTGATTTAGCCTTCAATTCCAATGCTTTTATTGAAACTGAATCAACAAGCAATAAATCCTCAGCATGTTTTATAGCCTCTTCATAACGTTCTTCTTTAAGCAATATATCGGCTAATTCATCAAAGAAATAAGGATAAAGTGTAAATGTAGACATTCCTTGATGAAGGTATTTTTCAAAATCTTCTACTTTTCCACAAGCTTGTGCAGACCGTGCATAAATTTCTAATGCGGATTTACAATATTGGGGTTCATTAAGCATAATATGCTTATAACGCTCCACTTGTTCATAATCCTTATTTACGTAAGCCGAATACGTATAACGGTATATATTCGAGATAAATTCCTTATGTGTCGAATCTACAGGTTGAGCTGACCACATAGGTTCTCGTGCCATGATCAAAGCCGTTGCCAATAATTGTTGGGCATCTTTATAATTGGCTTTTGTATAAAAATAGCGTGCCCCCATATTGAGGTTACGATAATAGGTGCGCAAGAGTTCAGCGTGTTGCTTACGAAGCGTAAAACGCTCACCTTTTGTCTCGTTTAAGAATCGTTCTATACTATCGCCCTTCAAGGCATAGTTAAATATTTGAAGTGTGCTATTAAAAAACTTTGCGGTGTCACATTGTTGATTAAGATAGACCTTTTCGTTTTCCACGTTGTTAATTAAAACCTGTGTTTGTACCGCAAGTTCATAAAGTTTAGGGTAGAATTTACACACACTATCTCTTTCCAACCGTTGTACTTCTTTCATCGCCTCTCCGGTATTTTTTGCTTTGACAAAAGCACGGAGTTGTTTCAATTGCTTTTGCGATTGTGCGGGAACGGTACTCATTGCAACAAATAGAAAGCAAAAAAGAAACAGTCTAATCATCATAGTTTTGTGTTTTAATTTTTATTCGTGAATTTTTGTTATGGCTTTTATTACTTAGCCATACCTAATTAAGTGGTATCAATAAAAAGAAACAACTAATTTTATAAAATCTGTTGTAGTCAATTTATCAAGCAAGGTTGACGAGCTAATGTATTAACTCGTCAACCCTTTCATTATATCGTATTACGGATTATCAGTTGTTCATAGAACTCATGTAAGCATCCATTTCCTCAGCCTTTTCCTTGTTTTGAAGGTTTGTATAGATTTGTTGTAATGCAGAAGCCCAAATCTTTGGCTCTTCAGGCTTCAACATTTTAACGCGTTCCATATATACGAGTGCTTGTTCGTAGTACTTTTTAATCACTTCATACTCCTTGTCAAATTCTTCCTTATTATTGCGGTCCAACTTGAAATCACCAGCATTGCGGCGTGCCACCACTTCATTCATAAATGTATAAGCCATGTTAACGTTAGCATCAACAAAGTCATTATCAATTTCTAAGGCACGTGTAAAGCTTTCGCGAGCTGCAGCGAAATCACGTTTCATATTCAACTCCACACAACCCTTAAGGTACCATCCTGTAGCACTATTGGGGTTCTTTTCTACCATTCCTGTAGCCACATTCATTGCTTCTTCAGGCTGATTGCGCTGTGTGTAAAGGTAAAGCAGATTTTGTGCAAATCCAGCATGCTCTGTACGCGCAATAGCTTCTTTAAGGTCTTCGATGTACGCCGCAGAGTCATTCTTTTCAAGATGAGCTTGCATCTTCATCATGTAAAGGTCGCGTGTTGAAAGTGTGTCTTGAAGCGCAGCATCAACTGTTTCCAAGATACCGTCCCAATTTTTAAGTTGGAAGTTCAACATCACAACATTTACAGCTGTTTGCGCATAATTTTGCTTGCCCGCTGCATAAATTGAGTCTGTCTCTGCTTGTGTAAAAACAGGATTCTTAGGCATATCATAGTATTTCTTGAAGTATTCAAGAGATGTTTGATAATCTTGATTTTGATTCGCAAACATACCTGCATAGTTGTAATAATTCAACATCGCCTTAAGTGTCATGTAGTTCTTTTGCTTGTATTCAGGCTTTACACGACCTTTCTTATCTGGTGTCATATCCGCGATATGGCTCTTAGTGAAATACAGAATCGCTTCGTCAAGATTCTTGCAAAAGGCAGCAGTATCAAAAGGCATGCCACTTGCAGCCAAATTCAAGTTTTGCTCAAAGAGCTTGCGGTTAATTTCACCCTTATTGTAATAGAATCCAGCAAACTTAGTCGTTTTTGGATTAGCCAAAGCGGCATCAATAAGTTGCATAGCTTCTTCGTAGTTTCCTTTTTCTACAAAGTGCTCTGCTTTATAGATAGCACTGTTTTGAGCAAAAGCAGCAACTGAGGTTACAGCCATTGCAAGTGAAAGCATAATTTTTTTCATAGGTTCAAAATATAAAATTAATATTATTGGTTATTCTTCAGTTGTTGGCAACGCTTCTTCTATTGGTTCATTGTTCTCAATATATTCTTCGTCTTCTTCAGTAGCCACCACACATACATTGCTGATGCAATCATTACGTTTAGTCAGGTTAATTAATTTCACACCTTGTGTAACACGACCTTGTATGCTAACTTCTGAGAGTTTCAATCGGATGGTGACACCACTCTTATTGATAATCATAAGGTCGTTTTCATCTGTCACGCAACGGATCGCAATGAGCGGACCAACTTTTTCTGTAATGTTTAGAGTTTTCACACCCTTACCACCACGGTTGGTGATGCGGTAATCTTCAACGGTACTGCGTTTTCCATAGCCCTGCTCGCTAACAACAAGGATTGATTGCGTTTCAGGATCCTCAACGCAAACCATGCCAACAATTTCATCTTCCTCAGAATCAATAGCCATAGCCTTAACACCAGTAGCACCACGTCCCATGGTTCGTACAGTTGACTCACTGAAGCGAATAGCGCGTCCACCTCGATTTGCCACCACAATTTCATTTTCACCATTGGTTAAGCATACACTCACCACTGCGTCGCCCTCGCGAAGGCTAAGTGCTATAATACCCTTAGAACGGACATTCTTATAATCATCAAGCAACGTTTTCTTAATAACACCCTGCTTTGTACAGAATACGATATTGTGCGATTCGCGGTATTCCTGATTATCAAACATCGGTACATTCAAGCATGCATTAACGCTATCATCGGCTTCGATGTTAAGCATATTTTGAATTGCTCGGCCCTTTGATGTTTTATTGCCTTCTGGCAATTCATAAACCTTGAGCTTATAGCAACGACCCTTGGAGGTAAAGAAGAGCATTGTGCTATGCATCGTGGCTGTATAGATCGTTTCGATAAAATCGGCATCACGCGTTGCACCACCCTTACTTCCGACGCCACCACGACCCTGAGCTTTAAATTCTGCCAAAGGCGTGCGCTTAACGTAACCTAAATGACTCATGGTAATAACCACTTCGTCGTTAGCATAGAAATCCTCTGGATTCCATTCGCCCGCTGCAGGCACGATTTCAGTAAGACGCTTATCGCTATATTTTTCTTTAACTTCAATAAGTTCGTCCTTGATTACCTTCATACAAAGGGCTTCATCAGAAAGAATTTGTTGATAATATTCAATCTTGCGCAACAAATCATCGTACTCTTCACGAAGCTTATCCTGCATCAAGTTTGTCAACTGACGCAAGCGCATTTCAACAATTGCCTTAGCTTGAAGATCATCCAAATTAAAACGTTGCATCAAATTTTCAACGGCTTCTTCAGGCGTTTTTGACGCACGGATAATTCTCACCACTTCATCAATATTATCACTCGCGATGATTAGCCCTTCAAGGATATGAGCGCGTTCCTTTGCTTTACGTAAGTCATAAGCTGTGCGGCGAAGCACTACATCATGACGATGCTTCACAAATTCCTCAATGCAATCCTTAAGCGAGAGCAACTTTGGACGTTGCTTACCAGTTGGTCCAACAAGAGCGATGCAATTCACCGAGAAACTGGTTTGCAAAGCCGACATCTTGTAGAGTTTATTCAAAACAACGCCTGCATTGGCATCGCGCTTCACATCAACAACAATACGCAAACCTTCGCGGTCCGACTCATCATTAATGTTTGAAATACCATCAATCTTGCGTTCGTTAACCATATCAGCAATACTCTTGATTAAGTCTGCCTTATTCACGCCATAGGGTATTTCAGTTACCACAATCTTGTCATGCAACTCACCACTTTCAATATTAGCCTTGGCGCGCATCACAATACGTCCACGACCTGTTTCATAAGCCGACTTAACCCCTTGAAGTCCCATGATATATCCACCTGTAGGGAAGTCTGGGGCTGGAATATACTGCATCAATCCTTCAACATCAATCTCTGGATTATCAATGTAAGCCACACAGCCATCAATCACTTCACCAAGATTATGGGTTGGCACGTTTGTAGCCATACCCACCGCAATACCCGTAGCGCCATTCACCAAGAAGTTTGGAATACGTGTTGGCATCACAGAAGGCTCCTTACGGGTATTATCGAAGTTTGGCAACATATCCACAGTTTCCTTCTCAATATCAAGCATCATTGCTTCGCCCAACAAAGAGAGTCGTGCTTCTGTGTAACGCATAGCTGCAGCAGCATCACCATCCATTGACCCAAAGTTACCTTGACCTTCTACAAGCGTATAGCGCATATTCCAATCTTGAGCCAAACGAACCAACGCGCCATACACAGACGAGTCGCCATGTGGGTGATACTTACCTAAAACGTCACCAACAACACGTGCAGACTTACGCGTAGGTTTATCATGCGTAATGCCCAATTCATTCATATCAAAAAGAATACGACGATGAACGGGTTTAAATCCATCGCGAACATCAGGCAATGCACGCGCTACAATCACCGACATTGAATAGTCAATATATGACTGCTTCATTTCGGCTTCAATGTTTACTAATTTTATTCTATCTTCAGCCATACTATTTCACGCCTTACACTACATACCAAAAGGCGATTAGAAACTTATTGGTTAATATTTTCAGTTTTTTGATTATCAATGCAAAAGTACAAAGAATTATCCACATGATAAAATCGACCCATAGGTTTTTCGACAAACAAGCCTAATTTCATGCTTTTTAGGCGTTTTAAGCGATTTATAGCAAAAACAAAAGGTATCAAAACACGCTAAAACCCCAAAGCAAATACCCCCACAAAACATCATATTTTTAAAGAAAAGAAGTACTCAAAGCTAAGCCCCCCCCTTCTCCAGACTAATCAGCGACAAAAACTTGTTGATTTTAGAATAAATCAATATTTTTGCAACGATATTCGTTAAACATTTATTGCTTTAAGGCGACCTTAATAAACTCATTTACATCTACAACTCATGCAACACATTTGGATCAGCGCTGCGGCACTTTGTGGCGCATCACTCATAGGGTCAGTATTAGGTTTTTTCATTAAAGACCTACCCCACCGTTGGAACGACACAATCATAGGCTATTGTGCCGGAATCATGCTTGCAGCCTCTATCGTAGGACTGATTCTTCCTGCAATTGATTTAGCCAGCAATTACGAAGTTATATTTGTGGTTACCGGAGTCATTATGGGCGCTTTATTTTTAAACTTTCTCGACCACATCACACCACACTTGCACCACATCACAGGACTTGATCCGGAGCAGCACAAAAACAACGCATCACTAAACCGCATCATGCTTTTTGTTTTAGCCATCGCCATCCACAAATTTCCAGAAGGCATGGCTGCAGGCATCGGTTTCAATACTGACGACATCTCTAACGCATGGACTGTTACAGCAGGATTATCCTTACAAAACGTACCAGAAGGCATGGTGGTTATCTCACCACTACTTTTATCAGGCATCAGCAAGTTACGAACCTTACTCATATCCCTACTCATTGCCATGCTTGAGATTATAGGCGTTTGGATTGGCTTTGTAGCAGGCAACATTTCCGAACAACTACTTCCCTTTATGCTTGCCTTTGCTGGTGGGGCAATGCTTTATGTAGTCAGCGATGAAATGATTCCAGAAACACACGCCCACGGCTACCAAAAATCAGCCACCTACGCATTACTTTTAGGGTTCCTTTCATTAGTGCTCATGGAACGATTTTTTGAGTAAAACAAATACGCACAACATCCTTTAACACCCTATGGATTTCTAAATACCAAACACAGGACGACCAAACAAAAAATGGTCGTCCTGCATTTTTATACCTATCTACTCATCTCCTTCCTCAAATATCATATCACAAAAATCCGAAACACGCTTCGCATAGGATTCAGGCGCGCATTTAAAAGCTTGAGCATGCCCTGCGCGTGGTACCAACCACAAGCTTTTAGGTGCCATTGTTGCCTCATAAAGATCATACACCATATCCGTGGGCACATAATCATCTTCTGTGCCATGAATAAAAAGCATTGGCAACTTACAACGGTTTAGGGATTTCAAAGGCGACGCTTCATTAAAATTCCAACCATAAATAGCTTGACACAACCAACTGGTCGTGTACATCAAAGGAAATGGAGGCAAAGAAAACTGTTCTTTCAATTGAAATGAAAATTCATCCCAAACAGATGTAAAACCACAATCTTCAACAATCCCCTTTACCCCTGCAGGTAATTGACGCCCAGAAAGATTCATCACCGTTGCCGCACCCATAGAAACGCCATGCAACACCATTTCAACTTCACCATGAGACTCTCGCTCAAGCCAAACGCACCACAACAATAAATCGTCAGCATCTTTCCACCCCATCTGCACCGCATCACCATCACTCAAACCATGCGCACTAAGATCGGGCAAAAGCACATGAAAACCTAAATCACGATGATACAAACGCGCCAAATACAAAAACTTAACACAACAATCGCGATAACCATGCACCACTATGGCTGTACGCGCTTGTTTTGAATTCGATTTAAGCAGTAGAGCATGACTAAGCTGTCCATCTGACTTAACCATAGAAACCGATTGCAACACACCCACCTCGCGCACACTATCCACCCATTGACGCATATCAGGAAAGCGCTGATACAAATCTACATAAGCACTATCAACATCTCGCCGATTAGGATCTGGACTCAAAGAATAATCAAGCATATACCAACTCAACCCAAAGAGCAAAGCCAAAATCAAAACCGCAAGCGTGGTTATCACAACAACAACCCTTTTCACATTTATTTTTCGAACCATAACAACAAATACCAAATGAATCAATTTGAACTTTATAAAAATATCACCTAAATTCTAAAAATCCCACCCACTCATTTCTATCAAACATTTACTTTCACTTTCGTGTTTTTTGATTTCCTGCATATTCCTAAACGCACTTTACGTTTAGTTTATGCACATCTTTTCAAAATAAAGAGAACCTTTGAAGTTAACGGAATAGACATTCCACTTGCTTGTTTCCACCTTGTCAACTCATCAACTAAACTAATTGGGACTTAGTCAAAACTAAACAGGATTTAGTCGAAACTAAACGGGATTTAATTTAAACTAATCGCTGAGAAAGAAAAACGACTTGCAGAAGCACAGCATAAAAGAACCTTACAAGGCATTTTCAGTCTATAACAAGACGTCTTATCACCAAATTGCGCATAATTTCGCCATTATTAAAAACAGCCCAATACCATGCAAAAAACAATTTTCATTTTCTATTTGCAAATTAAACAAAAAAATGGGGAAAGACAAACCGCCTTCCCCCAAACATTTAAACCATTTTTAGGTGGGTTCTATTATTTCTCTTTGCAAAAAACAGAGTTTACCCGAATAACAGCAAAAATATTAACACACACCATTATCTAAAATCCACAGAAGGCGTATAAGAATCATCCTTACTTCACAATTCCTTTTTCCAAATACTCAGCCAAATTCGTACGCACCTTCGCAGCCGCGCCATCCGAAGCAACTTTAGCCATATCGTGGTTTACCATGATACGCACCAAATCTTCAAACGAGGTCTTTGCAGGATTCCATCCCAACTTTTCCTTCGCCTTTGTAGGGTCACCCCAAAGATTTACCACATCCGTAGGGCGATAGAAATCTTCACTAACCTCTACCAAAACACGACCAATCAAATCTTTAGAAACATTACCACTCACCGCCACACAAACACCCTTTTCATAAACACCCTCGCCTTCAAACTTCAATTCAATACCCGCACACTTAAACGCGAGTTCTGTAAATTCACGCACAGAGTGTTGCACTCCCGTTGCAATAACAAAATCCTCGGGTGTTTTATGTTGAAGTATCAACCACATACATTCCACATAATCCTTAGCATAACCCCAATCTCGCAAAGAATCAAGATTACCCAAATACAATTTATCCTGAAAACCTTGAGCTATGCGAGCCGCAGCCAACGTAATCTTACGAGTCACAAACGTTTCTCCTCGACGTTCTGACTCATGATTAAAAAGAATACCCGAACAACAAAACATATCATAAGCTTCACGATATTCTTTGATAATCCAATAACCATACAACTTCGCAACTGCATAAGGCGAATACGGGTGGAAAGGAGTATTTTCATTTTGAGGCACCTCCTCAACCTTACCATAAAGTTCTGACGTTGAAGCTTGATAAATACGACACGTTTTCTCCAAACCACAAGCGCGCACGGCTTCAAGCACACGAAGCACCCCCGTAGCATCAATATCGGCGGTAAACTCTGGAGAGTCAAACGACACCTGCACGTGACTCTGCGCCGCGAGATTATAAATTTCTGTAGGCTTCACGCGACCAACCACTTTCACCAAAGACATTGAATCGCACATATCCCCATAATGAAGATGAAAGCGTGGTTCTCCCTCTAAATGAGCAATACGCTCACGATAATCCACCGAAGAGCGACGAATAATGCCGTGTACATCATAACCCTTCGAAAGAAGGAATTCACTTAAATACGAGCCATCTTGACCGGTCACACCTGTAATCAAAGCTACTTTTCTATTTATTTCCATCATTTTTATATTTTTATGTATTTCTCAATCAAAGACAGGGGCAAAGATAACGTTTATATTTTAAGACACGCACCAAAAATGCACTTTTATACCCAAGAACACAAAAAATGCATACATTTTCTGGCACACTAACATTGGCGCAACTTAATTTCTATAACAAACGTTGTCCCCTTTCGACTGCTACATTTGACATAGATGCGTCCTTTATGATAATCCTCAACAATACGTTTTGCCAATGAAAGCCCCAACCCCCAGCCACGTTTCTTAGTGGTATAGCCGGGTTGAAAGATGGTTTTAAACTTATCTTTAGGAATCCCCATTCCTGTATCTGTAATCTCAATTTTCAACATATCTGCGTGGCGATACACATATATATTTATCTCACCCACGCCTTGCATCGCATCAATAGCATTCTTACATAAGTTTTCAATTACCCATTCAAAAAGCGACGCACTGATTGGCACTTTCACAACAAGATCGGGGTAACTACACGAAATACGCACTTTATCCGACACACGTTTACCTATATACCCCACCACACGATTGATCACTTCACACAAATCCTCCTCCTTTACCTCAGGTTTACTACCTATCTTTGAAAAACGCTCTGCAATCAGCTGAAGTCTTTGTATATCAGTATTCATCTCTAAAATCAAAGGATCGTCTTTATACGCCTCTTGTAAAATAGCATTCCATGCCATTAAGGAAGAAATCGGTGTTCCCAACTGATGAGCCGTTTCACGCGACAAACCAACCCAAACCTTTTCCTGTTCCGCCCTTTTTGAAGCCAAAAGCGCAAAGATTGCCATCACCACAAACAAACCTATCACCCCCAACTGAATATAAGGATAATGCGTTAAACGTTGTAACATCAACGATTCATCATACACCACATACAATTGCATACTTCCGCCACCCTCAACCTCGGATGAAGCTGAAATATGAATCAAATTCCCCCGTTTAGCTAAATCTCTGGCGTAACGCTGAACAAACTCAAGACTATCGTTCATACTTGAAGCCTCAATCTCAATATTGCGATAATCCAAAACCTCTTGATTTTCATTCATCACCACCACCGGAATATAATCATTCCCATTAATTACTCGCAACACTAAAGAAAGATCCGTCGTTTCATCAGCATGGCTCAAAGCACGCATCGCTTCCGACCATACTTCCATATTCTGACGTTCTTTCTCGGAAAGATCTTCAACCAAGGTTTGGGAGACCATTAAACTGGCTATAGCAATAAGCACTGCAGTGCCTATCAATACTATTTTTAATTGCTTTATTTTATCGTGCATGACAATTCTAAAAAAAACACTATAGGATCACAACCCATGTTATAAAAGGAATATTTTGAGCAAAAATAAGAAACAATGCGAAAAAAACAGTACTTTTGTAAAAAATTATACCACAATTCTTTGATACCCCAAAAAAGTAATCGAGTTCCACTGACATCAAAGAACAACACAAAAAAACATGAACATCACATCAGCAGAGTTTGTTATCAGCAATAGCCGGGTGGACATGTGCCCTAAGAGCACCTTACCCGAATACGCTTTCATAGGTCGAAGCAATGTGGGCAAAAGCAGTTTGATAAACATGCTCACAGGACGAAAAAAATTAGCCATGACATCATCCATGCCAGGAAAGACCATGCTTATCAACCATTTCTTAATCAACAAAGAATGGTATTTGGTTGACCTTCCTGGTTATGGCTTTGCCAAACGTGGCAAAAAAGCAACGGAGCAACTTCAGCATATCATCGAGAAATATATTCTTGAACGAGAACAACTTACCTGCCTTTTCGTACTAATTGACTCACGCCTAACACCTCAAAAAATTGATTTGGAATTTATTGAATGGCTTGGCGAAAACGGCGTACCCTTCTGTATCGTGTTTACAAAAGCCGACAAAAACAAAGCAGGCGAACTTAAAAAGAACATCAACACATTTCTCGACACCCTCAAAGAACAATGGGAGGAACTCCCTAAACACTTCATAACCAGTTCAGAAACCCGTTTAGGCAAAATGGATTTCCTGGCCTATATCGACGAAATCAACACCAATGCTTAAACATGCAACAACAATACCCTTCCCAACTTTTAGAACAAGCCGTTTCAGAGATATCTAAACTTCCTGGCATCGGAAGGAAAACAGCATTACGCTTGGCACTCCACTTACTGCGTCGCCCCCAAAAGGACGTTCACGCTTTAGCCAACAGCCTCACGCACCTGGCTGACGAAATTCAATACTGTCAAACATGCCACAACATCTCCAACCAAGAGGTATGCGACATTTGCGCCAACCCCAGAAGAGACAGAAACACCATTTGCGTTGTTGAAAACATCCAAAATGTCATGGCCATCGAAAACACAGGACAGTTCCATGGTCTTTATCACGTTTTAGGAGGGGTCATCTCACCAATCGACGGCATTGGCCCCAACGACCTGGAGCTACAATCACTGGTTGATCGTGTCGGTTCTGAACCTATCAACGAAATCATATTGGCATTAAACCCTACCATGGAGGGTGACACAACAAACTTTTACATCCAAAGACGTTTAGCAGGTACGCCCGTAAAAATATCTGTACTTGCTCGAGGGGTGAGTGTTGGCGACGATTTGGAATACACCGACGAAGTCACTTTAGGACGTTCTATTATCAACAGGACCCTATTAAACTAAATCAAGACCTCATTTCACACCCCTTATAAATAAACGCGAATCACAATTTTCTCCAAACAACTTCCTTGAATATTATGCGCACATTATACATAACTCTAACCATCTTTGCAGCGTTATTCGCTTTATTATCCGAAGAACTTATTCTGCCCACCAACTACATTCTTGATACACCAGAAACAACCTACACACTCTCACTCGTCAGTGTGAGTTTCACCTTCTGTTGTTTATTTCTCGCTTTACGTCTTTTTAAATTTAAAAAAGTAAAAAAAGACTTGGAACGCGCTGAAACAGAACAAGAATTTGCTGCTTACCGAAAATGGAACGCGATTAGAATTGCATTGGCCTTCACGCCCGTCTTCATCAATCTCTTTATTTATTATGGCGTTAACTACGATAGCTCCGCCATGTATTGCTTGCTCATAAGCATCATTGGCACATTATTCTGCTGGCCCTCACAAAAACCATAAAAAGCCCCACTCCAGCCATGCAACTATCAGTTATCATTGTTAGTTATAACGTTAAATATTATCTTGAGCAATGCTTGCGAAGTGTAATTAAAGCCACCAAGTACGCAAACATTCAATGGGAAGCATTTATTGTTGACAATGCCTCTCAAGATAATAGCATCGCCCACCTTCAAAATATCTTCTCCAAAGAACAATATCCCATGCTACACTACATTGCCAACGCACGCAATGTAGGATTTTCACGTGCCAACAACCAAGCTATAAAACAAGCAAAAGGCGATTACATCCTTTTTCTAAACCCCGACACCATCGTTTCAGAACAAATCTTTCAATACCTTTTTGAGTTCGTCGCTAACCAAACAAATATAGGAACCATCGGAACACGCATGATTGCCGACAATGGCAAATTCGCAAAAGAATCACGACGTAGCCTACCCACCCCCTGGGTTTCTTTTTGTAAAATGACGGGGTTAACCACTTTATTTCCGCGTTCAAAGACCTTTGCCAAATATTACATGGGATACTTGGATCGAAACATCCCACATGAAGCAGAAATTCTCTCAGGTGCTTTCATGTTTACTTCCAAAAAAGCTTTACAACAATGTGGTGATTTTGATGAAAGCTTTTTTATGTACGGTGAAGACATAGACCTCTCCTACCGATTCAAACAGGGAGGGTTTAAAAACTATTACGTACCCATACACATTCTTCATTATAAAGGCGAGAGTACGCATAAGAACTCATTCCGTTACACGCATGTGTTTTATGAAGCAATGCTCATATTCTTCAAGAAACATTACGGCCACTTAAGTTGGATGTTCACCTTCCCTATCAAGTGTGCTATTATATTTAGAGCCTTAATCACCCTTATCTCACAACAAATCAACAGTCTTTTCCCCACCACCGACACAACAGACACCTTTGCGTTTATAGGCAACCTCAAGAATTTCGCTCAAGCCGAACAATTGGCACAGAAATGGCAATTCAATATTCGCTACGTTGGTGAACATTTAGAAAAAATCCCAACCAACCATGAGGCTTTAAAAAACGCCACACACATCTTAACCGATATCTCATGCATCAATTATGGCGAAGCTTTAACATATATAGCAAACTCAAACCACAAAAAAAGCATTGCCTTCTTTTACCCCGACACACAAACAATAATCACCGGCAAAGATATTTACATATAGGTAGGTTCTATTAATCAGCTTAAATCGATTTACATAAGTTTTTTTGAGATTTTTTATTTTTAACGACAACGATGCGTAGCTAGCTACGTTTCATGGTGTAAAATAAAGACAAAAAAATAAGCAAAGCAACTAACCTCGGAATTAACCAAAAGAATAAAACAACTAATTTATAGCGCCGACCTAAAGAACATGAGCAACCAAGCCATTTACTTACGCGCCTTAGAGCCAGAAGACTTAGAGCTCCTCTACACCATAGAGAATGCGCCCGAACTCTGGAACATAACAAACAACGATGGGCCTTACTCACGTTTTGCCTTAAAGCAATACATTGCCTCACAACCAACCTCCATTTTTGAAAATGGCCTACTTAGACTTATAGCATGCAAGACCGAAACAAAACAAGCCATCGGTATAGTTGATTTAATTGATTACAACGCCTTGCACCAAAGAGCAGAAATCAGCATTGCACTATTAAAAGAAGAACAACAAAAAGGGTACGGCAAACTCATTATTCAAGAAATAGAACAATGGGCTCAAAAAAAATTCAACATTAGAACGCTTTACGCCTACACCCTAACAAATCAAAACGCAGCGGGAAAAAGACTCTTCTTATCAATGAGTTATCAGGAATGCGGCACCTTAAAATCATGGCATTTTGACGGTAAAGACTTTACAGATATCACTATTTTCCAAAAAATATTGCAAAAAAAATAACAAATTGTTTGCTGTTTTCAAAAATAGTAGTACCTTTGCACTCGCAAACTAAAAATAAGCAATTCGAAACACTTGGTGTGGTAGTTCAGCTGGTTAGAATACCTGCCTGTCACGCAGGGGGTCGCGGGTTCGAGTCCCGTCCATACCGCATTTTTTATTTCATTTTTCATCTAACCATGGTGTGGTAGTTCAGCTGGTTAGAATACCTGCCTGTCACGCAGGGGGTCGCGGGTTCGAGTCCCGTCCATACCGCAAACGAGGATGTTTTTC
>JAGBYN010000117.1 GCA_017628775.1 Bacteroidaceae bacterium
AATCTACAATAGTAGAAATTAAATAAGTCTTTTAGACACTAATTATCTACATCCTTTGAAGTATAAATCTACAATAGTAGAAATTAAATAAGTCTTTTAGACTAGCAAAATATAAAGATGCTTGGAGAAAATCTACAATAGTAGAAATTAAATAAGTCTTTTAGACTGTGGAAACTGAATTTTACAGAGCGTTTAATCTACAATAGTAGAAATTAAATAAGTCTTTTAGACTAAAAGAATTGTCCGCTCGCTTTGATAAATCTACAATAGTAGAAATTAAATAAGTCTTTTAGACTATGAAATACATAGAAGAATATCTTGCAATCTACAATAGTAGAAATTAAATAAGTCTTTTAGACACAGAGTTTTGCTTATGCGTAAATCACAATCTACAATAGTAGAAATTAAATAAGTCTTTTAGACATGAAAAACTTATTGAATACACACTTAAATCTACAATAGTAGAAATTAAATAAGTCTTTTAGACGTATTAAAAGTACGATTCACTTCATTAAAATCTACAATAGTAGAAATTAAATAAGTCTTTTAGACTCCCGGATTTACTTATGATATTTACATATCTACAATAGTAGAAATTAAATAAGTCTTTTAGACGTGATGAGAAACTTTACAGGTAGTCGGTAATCTACAATAGTAGAAATTAAATAAGTCTTTTAGACAAAAAAGGAACATAAAAAGACAACGTTTGATCTACAATAGTAGAAATTAAATAAGTCTTTTAGACAAGACTTTGCAAAGATAGCAACTAAATCTCAAACACACAAGGGGTTAGCGTGAAATCTATTTTACACATTTACCCCACGCTTTCACTCGTAAAATTTATAACACACTGATTTACAGCATTTTAATCATATTTAGCAACTCTTACACAAAAGAGGTTTGCAAATTCATATAAAAACGACATCTTGGTCGCGATGAATGGCATTACCAAACTTAATTACATTGCGAGAAAGTACCTCAAAAATAACAACACTATCTTCAGGAGTAAACAACGGACCGAACCTATCAACTATTTGAGATGTTATAATTTCTATGATGCGCCTCGTGTTATTCACTTCGTATACAGAATATTGCAAACGTATAGCTCCATAACGTGAAAGCATCTTTGAAAATCTCGTACGCAACTTGTTGTTTTTAATATCGTAACTGATAATAATCATAATTCAAAAAATGGATATTCAGGTGTTTTATTTTGTTCCATAAAGGCTCGGTAGAATTGCTGTACATAGTGAAATATGTCCATTTTGCGATTTACCAAAACTTCAAAGAAAAGACGGTTGTAATCCATGATCTTTTCTCGCTTTAGGTGCCACTCTCCATCCAAATTTTCAAAATCATCAACTTTTATCTGTCCCCTATTTATACCTGTTCGGATTGTGTGGTCAATAAGCCCCCGAAAAGCTTCTTGAACATCACAAACTAAAGATTTCCGCTTGAACCACAATCTATGATAAACACCTACATACACATCAAACCCAAACATCCGTAGGTAACATTCTATGAAATTAAATAAAAGTGTATATCCAAAGTCTAATATCGTGTTTATATAGTCATTTTTGCCACGAGGACTCCGACCGCACCAATTAAAATCTTGGAAGTAGGCCCTAAAGTAAAGTTTTGCGGCACGCCCCTCCACCGCCATTAAGTCTGTAATCGTTTGAGCACAGTAAATCTCACTCTCCCTACAGAGCAAACAATAGTCTATGGCCATTTTTGTCAACTCATCTTTTCTGCGCGTGCGCTGTAGTAAAACAATATGATTCTGAATCTTATTTTCAACTAATCTGCGTGCTACCGTGAGGTCATGTTCGTACAACTCATACTGAAGTTTACGAACTTGAAAATTGCTTTCAGCCGCATTTGCCCAATAAAAAACTGGTCGCAGTGTCGTTTTCATCACAAAAAGAAACACGTTATGCTCTTCACATTTCTCTATCAATGGGGTTGTGATACGAATGTGCCCTATAACAAAAAGTGCCAAGATCTTTTGAAAGGGCATTTTTGTAAGCACCTTTTTATCTTTCGTATCTTCTAATAAAAGCACACCATTACTTACACGAAGGTCTCTACTTTGCAAACAAGTGAGTACATAAATCGTACGAAACTCTAAATCTTTTTGACTAAACATATCCTTGAAAATTAAAAGAAAGAAAAAATTGTCATACACCTACAAAAAAACTGCACTTTACCTGTCTATCAAGTTAAACCTGATACAACAAGTAAAGTGTAGTTTATGATAATAGAATTTTCTAATTACGAATATATAAATGGCAGTGCCATTGCTCGTTGCCACATATCGGCATCATTCTTTATACTATTGAGCACGGGTGCTTTGTTATTGACATGTTGAGTAAAAGAAGGCGACTGTGACTTCATTTCTATCATGTACCTACCATACTGTGTGTGATAGGGATTTTGATTGTTAACCAATGCATAACATTGAATAATGGGAAGTGCTAATGTACGAATAGCTAATCCATTTTCCGGGAGGAGCAAATCTGTTATCGCTCGATCAAAAAGTTGTGAAACTTCTGATTTGTACCTTTCTGGATCCATTAGGAACAAGGTAATGCCCGCCCACTTACGCACTAAAGGATAGGGATATTCCTTTTGGTCTGACCTCATAATTGCTTCCAATGGAATAGTGTATTCAGTTTGACCATTCAAATATACATCCAGCGCACATAGTTTACAATAGTTCAGCAAACACCATAGATTTGGAAAATCCTTTTGAATGGAATATTGTTCAAGCGTTGTTCCAGCCTGCTGCTCAAAGGCTGTTTTAGCTTGTTCCCAATCCTTCATACGATGGTACGTGCAACACAAATAGGAGGCAGTAACTGACGATGTACTAATCGCATAATCCTTTGAGAGATTCAAATAATCTATTGCATTCTCCAAGTCATTGCTATAGGCATACGATTGTGCCAACGTACCGAGAATCGCTGTTATGGGTTCATCCTTACGATTTGAATCGCCAGCAACCTCATTGGGAAGACTCTTAATTAAGGTTTCCTGCGTAGAATAGAGTTGTTCAAATGTATCCCTTACCGGTGTAAAACTATAATTATTGAAATGGCATTGTGCCTCACGCAACGAGAAGCTAAGTAACTTTTCCCACTTTCTCAAGATTCGTGTTTCTCCCTTATCATCATTCTTGCAGAGTTGTTCAATGAACTGCTGACGCGTGATGGGCATATCCGCCTCTCCAATATGAGAATAATATTCCACAATCACCACCATCATGTCCAACATTTTGCTGGAGTCAAGCACAATAGGTGATTTCAATAGTTCATTCCTAAAATGCTCAACCACACGCTTCAACTCCACCAAGTGCGACTGTTGGTTACGCTCTTTAATCTTGAATTTTAGCAGGTCGTTAAACATTTCCCAAACAACACAGTAATTCTCTGCTTCTTGACGCAATTTTGTCAACAATTCAGGAATCAAAGTGGTATGGGTGAATACATTGCTTGACAACTCTTGCAAAATCAACACCATGGCAATCAATGGCTTACTATTTATATATGCCCTTGGGTCAGTGTTTTCAGTGAATGTTTGACAAGAGCATTTTGTTGTTTTATTCGCAAGAAGTTTCTTCTCTTTCCTCACCAATCCGCAAACAATGTCTGCAAGATTTATAAAGAAATTGCTCGTATCAGACTTAAAGCGAATCTGCAATTTGCAGTTCTCGGGAACATCACACTTGACAAATTTCTCAATTTGTTCCTTCATCAGGTTATGATAGGTAATAAATTCGGGACGTTTCTCCTCAATAACCCCCCAAACCTTTTTATCGCGGTTGTCAATCCAAACCTCTATTTCTGCACCTGGTTCAAATTGGGTGTGCTTAAGGAATCCACGAATGACGACTACAATCGCTATCAACCACCAGTTTTGGTTGTTTGCATATAATGCGGGTTTACCCGATGACACAAAGACATTCTCAACAAAAGGCAACAGACGTTGCTTACATTTTTCCACCTGTGCCGAAGTCAAATGATTGAAATGGAATCGTGCTTTGTTATTATTTCCTTGGGGGGACGAAAATTGAAGCAGTTCATTACAAGTTGAAGGAATTGGTGCTGGAAATTCGAAATCTTCATAGAGTTGTTGATAAGCTTGGCGCAATGCCAACTCGCTCTTATTTATTTGTACTCCACAGACGAAGGACGAAGTCCCTTCTTGAAGTAAAAAGGAACCTGTCTCGTCTATACCTAAAATATATTTAGCCATACTGTCTTTAATATTTATTCATATTCCACCCCTTCTTGGCGATATTGTAACCAGCAATACCGTCATTGGAATGAAGAATGCCTACACTTGTAAATCCGCAATTGCGCGAACAGGTTTCTGTATGTCCTAATCGTCCAGCTTCACACACTGGGCACATTTGACTGGTGCCAGCCTCATCAACAAAACATACATTGCCAATTTGCTTGAGTTTATTGTTATCACGAACTTGAAGCAAATTTTTAACGGGAGGCACTAAACCATAATTCTGTAATTTAAGGTAGAGTTTACGTTCAAGCATACGATAGATATTACCTGCGAATTTCTCCATTGCAGCATCCACATTCTTCACATTAAAGTCTTCCATCGCAACAAGACCTTCGCCACCATACCTTGATTGATAATCCTTGTATAAGAAATCTATCACGCCAACCACATTCGCCACCAAAGAAGACTTCAGCTGGTTCAGTTTAAGGTCAAGTTCTTCGTTCGAGATAATGCGTTTGTTATAAGCATTGATCTCAGCAAGGATATCGTCCTGTGATTTTACGCGATAGAAATCCTTACGCAATTTGAAGACGTTGCGAATATTGAAAATTTCACTTACACTCACAAGTTCTTCTCCCTCAAATGCCACAGCCATCAACACATCGTGCAGGTAATTGCCTCTTACGCGATGCTTATTGAGAATGCGAACAAAAACGGAGTCTGGCGTCACGTCTTCAAAATTCCAACGCTTGTAAACCCAGGCAACGTACTCATTTTTTTGCGCTTCTGTCATTTTTTTGTAATCTTCAGATTTCTCAGCAAGATAATCAATAAACTTCCTGCGCTCACCATTATTCAAATTATCACTCTTCTTGAGCGCAATATTCTTCACTCCTTCTTTATGCGCATGGTCATTCATCTCATAAACATTACGTTGTGCATGACGCAACCACAGGTTAAAGAGCGAAGTGACATCACCATTCGTAACGATGTGACCACAAATCACCTTTGCCGTACTCAAATCCAAAGAGAGGGTATGACGCTTTTCAAAAATACGCTCAAACATCTCTTCGTATTCAGTCGCAGATTTACCAAACGTTCTGCAATACAAATCGGGATTTAAGAAATAAGAAGGATTCTGGAGGATGCGACGCGACTTGCCGTTTGTATCTGATTCCTCATAAGAAAGGTCGGTAATCGTAAGCACTTCAAAACCATATTTATCTACTTGTCGTAACGCCTCAAGAACTTCCTCATGACTTGACTTGGCAAATTCTGGCAAATACACTCCCAAGGTTGATAATTCGACTTCGCCATTGTCAATACCTAACGCAAACTTATAATGATGGTCATTCAACTTTTGATTGAAGTTCTTTATGTTGTTGACAACCTCTTCCACCTTCGAAAAGGCTTGATTGACAAACGGAGCATTACAATGTTCGGAAATTGTTAGTGCCAGAGTTAACTGCTCATGAAGATAACGATTTTTCTTGCGTTCATCATAGCGTTCACTATCAACCCCGTACTTTTCCACACGACTATCCTTGGGCGTTCTATAGATAATAGAAAGTTCTGGGTTGATACGAATGTCAAAATGATTATTTGCATTATCGTTACTCCAAAATTGCTTCCATATGGTGGTATGCAATTTATCATGATGTTCAAAACACTTTTCGTACTCTTTGATATTTTCTGCATTTCTAAGGTCAAGCGACGTTATTTCAAAAACCTGAGCGTTAAACCTTTCTTTAATTGTTGTTAGAATATTGGGAGACATGCGCATAAAACGACGGTAACAAACTTGCTCCAACGCAATTTTGAAATCGTCCAAACACGAAAATGCTCTATCCGTTACTTTTTTCTTAAGTTCTTGCTGAGGCAATCCTATAATTTTGGAAGCACTTTTAGAGGCAAGCACGTCTTGATAGAACTTGATTTTCTTTTGCTCATCACCATGAAACTTATATTCCCCTGAAATAAATTGTGGGTATCCTCGGCAGTCTAAAGTCGTATATTGGAGAAGTTCACGACCTATTTCCCTATAAAAATCATTACTTCCACTTTCCAAGTTGCCAAAACATAATTTTTGAAGACTGCGGTATGTAAAACTCTCAAGCCAATAACACGCAGCTGATGCTTCCGAAGAAGTTGCGTTTTTCAAAAAGTCATAACAACCCTTCGCTTCTTCTCGTGGAACAAGGTATAGTTGATGCTGCCCATTCTGCTCTGCCATAAAGGCCCAATACTGCAATAATTGCGAGTCAACACGTTCCTTTTCAATACCTTTTAATTGAGCGAAGATCTTGCCATGTTTCTTTGCTACATCTCTATACCATGCGGCAAAGGCCTTATAGTCGGTGAATAGGTTCTTTGTACAATAGTCAGCAGCACTAATCAACGACCCCCTCTGTTTCTTCAAATTGTTCAACTGCGTCTGAAGATACTTTTTGCGATTATCGTTGGAAGTTTGATTCTTCTTTGTAGCAATATCTTCTATTTCATTGGTTAGGTCCTTATAATCATCAAATTCCTTACGACTTATTCCTCGGAATAGATACAAATCGCTTTCCCTTAATTCTTTATAAGAAGCATCATCCTGCATCATTTCTGAAAATGCCGCTTTCTGCTCCGCCAAAATATTCTTTAATGTTTGTCGCAAACTTACGTAAGTCCCCTCTTCCAAGAAAGGCGAATCGCCCCAACACAATTGTTTTCCATCAGTACGCTCATTGATATCGTTAGTTATAGCATTCCACAAGTTCATGTTGCAATGAATATCCCTTCTACAATCTCCTAAACACGTGTATAAACTATGCTCCAATTCGTTAATCTTTTGTTGAAAATCTATCGGTTTTTTATTAAGGGTATAATAGTTGAAACTTGCTTTTGCGATTACCGCCCCCTTAGACTGTTCGGGCAGATAAATTTTCATCCCCGCCTCAAGTTGTTGCAATAGGTCACGCCCCATTTTCTTTAATCGCAAACTTCTATTGGTCGTTTCTTTCTTGTCCACAATGTTGTCTGCCAAATCGACAAGACAGGGCAAATTATGTTTTGCGTATAAACTCTTCAACAACAATCCCGTTCTCGCACGCTTCGCACGTTCATTCAACTCTGCAGATGCATCCTTCGCAAGTTCACCATAAAGAATTTCCATATTATAAAGTGTTTCTTTAATAATGTCATCCACTTTATATTTCTTGATGGAATGCTGCTGTCTTTTTGCCGTTGTGCTTACTTTTATTTTGTGTCGCGCGTACTTCTTCAACCATTCTGTTTTCAGTGTCATATGCTCTTGCAGATAATCGTCACCGTCTTTCTTATAGAATATAAACTTATAAAACAGATCTATAAATTGCTTAAGGTTGACAATAAATTCAGCAAGATCAAACTCTTCATTCTGAAGGTTAGAAATAGTCTTGACAATTCTTTTGTTTTCGTGTCCATGCTGGAGTTTGAAACGAATGGTCTTTGTGGTTTTAATGTATTCCATGGTTTAAATTTTACACTTTGATTTTAACCACAAAAATAACAAATTAATGCATCGCCAACAACTTTTAACTGTCTAAATATTCTCAATGCTCCAAACTTAGTCGCTTATTGAAAACAAAGAATATATCGTATCTTTAATTCACCTTTTTGTTTCAAGTAAAAGAACCGTCTATAACCGTAAAAATTGACTTCTATGCTGAACCTCTTTCTTTTGCATAAAACCCGTCTGTTGGTCGTAGACTTCTCTCAATGATTGGTGAAGTGCCTATCGAACCCGAAAATCCAGGATTGCATGCAAGCCAAGAACTCGACAAGAGTGTTTGGATTGATGGTTGGGACTAATGCAATAAAAGGTGTGCTCAAGTGATTGTCTTGGGCACACCTTTTTTATTTGTTGGCGTTCACAAAGTGTATCTTTGCCATGCGGACTAACTTCGGCAGTAAGCCGCACGGCAGTTGTACTCTGTTCTCTATTCTACTCCTTTGGCATCTTGCAAGCCGCACGGGCTCACAGCTGTGAGCAAAACTGTGTAATCACGTTGATTATAAAAAAGCGAATTTGGCGGAACGGTAATTAGCAGGTACGTAATTGACCTCGGGCAGATACGGTTTGGTGCGATTTCTGCGTTAATCTACCACGGGCCGACACGGGGATCGGCCCCTACCTCTCAACTTTCCAACCAACCGCACGGGCTCACGTCGTAAGCAAGAGTGTGATCCGTGATCAAAAAAACAGTGTAAAAGCAAAAGTACAGAAAGTTAGGGAGTACATGCCGCACGACAGTTGTACTCTGTACTCTGTACTCTAATCTCCGTGTTCGTTATCCGATTAAATTATAATGTATTTCAGAATAAATAGGGCTGCAAGTATGTACATTACAGGAGACAGCTTCTTGAATTTACCGCAGATAATGTTCATAAGGACATAGGTAATCATTCCGATAAGAATGCCATTGGAAATTGAGTAAGTCAGCGGCATCATGATCATACATACGAATGCAGGAATTGACTCTGAGAAATCGTCGAAATCAACATTCTTGATCTGCTCAACCATCAGCAATCCAACAATGATCAAAGCTGGCGCAGTCGCTGCAGATGGAATTGAAAGGAACAGCGGAGAGAAGAACATTGCAATAACGAAACAGCCTCCTACAACAAAAGCCGTCAAACCGGAACGACCTCCCTGTGCCACGCCTGCAGCACTTTCAACATACGTGGTAGTGGTAGAAGTTCCGAGTATAGCCCCAGCTGTGGTAGCTATAGAGTCTGCCATGAAAGCGTGCTTTATTCTGTAGATTTTACCATTGTCATCCATCATTTTTACCTTTGTACACACGCCAACAAGAGTACCCACCGTATCAAACATGTCAATAAAGAAGAATGTGAAGACCACAACCAACATATCGACCGAGAAGATCTTGTCAAACTCAAATTGACAGAAGATCGGGGCTATAGATTCAGGCGCAGATACAATTCCCTTAAACTCTGTGACACCCATAGGAATACCTATCAGCATAGTAATGATAATTCCAAGAAGAATCGCTCCTGGCACGTTACGGTAATACATAAAGGCCGTGATGATTAGACCGATGAAAGCCAGTAGCGCTGAACCTGAGGTAACATCGCCAAGAGTTACAAAAGTTGCGCCATCATCAACGACGACTCCCGCACTCTTTAAACCAATGAAAGCGATAAAGAATCCGATACCAGCGCCTATGGCATTTCTCAGACTCATCGGAATCGCATTAACGATGGCTTCACGTACATTAGTAAGCGTTAGGACTATAAAGATTATGCCTTCAAGAAGCACTGCTGTAAGTGCAAACTGCCATGAAAATCCCATACCCAAACATACCGTGTAAACGAAGAATGCATTCAAGCCCATTCCTGGTGCCAAACCAAAAGGAAGCTTACCGATAAAGGCCATTGCAAGACATCCAACGATAGCAGCAAGAGCAGTTGATGTGAATACTGATCCTAAAGGCATGCCGTCAAGCTCACCGAACATCGTAGGATTAACGGCAAGGATATATGACATTGTAAGGAAAGTGGTAATACCAGCAACGATCTCAGTACGAACCGTTGTCTTTGTGGAATCAAATCCGAATAGTTTCTTTAGCATATTTTTTCAGAAAAAAAGTTCACCCTCATCTCTCAACTCTAAACTCTCATCTCTCATCCCTCAACACATATGCCCTTAATATGCGGTATTCGTAAAGGGGGCGATCATTGTCGTCGGTTTCAGCCATTTGAATTTCATTAACCACATTCATCCCCTCCACCACTTGTCCGAACACAGTGTATTGAGCATCAAGGGTCGGGGTGCCTCCACGTTCCCAGTATAAGGAATCATAGGCCTCAGGAATGATCACTTCAGGCGATGTTTGCGACTGAACCATTCTTCGTGCTCGTTCCATCATACCCTTGCCGAAGTGTTTGCCCCACACGATGTAGAACTGCGAGCCACTGCTTTTACGCTCTGGATTTTTATCGTCGCTTTCTCTTGCCGCAGCCACGGCACCACGGAAATGTGCCAATTCGGGATAACGGATCTCAGCAGGCAGCATATACCCCGAGTCGGTTTCGCCCAGTTCTGTACCGCGCTCACAAGTGCGCGACTTAGGGTCGCCCGTCTGAATCACAAATTGATGAATGGTTCTGTGGAACAGCAGACTGTCGTAGAACTGCTCGTTGACGAGCTTTATGAAATTATCACGATGGATGGGTGTTTCGTTGAATAACTCAATGGTGATGTTTCCGCATGTCGTTTCAAGGCGCACCTTAGTACGCTGACCTAAAGTGTCGGGCGGCAGGACCTGCGCAAAAGCCTGAACATGGGTCAACACGAAACACAAACAGAGGATTAATCGTCGGAGTAGATGCATGAGGGTGTTATTTAGGTATATGAGTAAGCTTAACAAATAGCCTCAAGACTTGGCACGTAGTTTTGCTGAATGGCAACAGCTATGATTTGAGCAATTTCAATGTCGCTAAATCCGATATCGCCACCAAATCTATAAAGGAGTTCAATTTCTTCCTTAGCGATAACCTTATCCGAGAGGACAATATTGATCATGTACTTCAACATGCCCTCGCGCATGCCAGGATTTATCTCCATAATTTTATTTACGGAGTCAATAAATGTTTTGCCCACATCTTCCTGCATGATTTCATTAAGGTATTGCTTGGGGAAAATCTTATAAGCAGCAAGTGCCTGAATGATTTGTTCCATCTCGTCCTCGTCGATCGCATTGTCGGAATTGGCAACAATCAACCCTGCAGAAGCGATGAACTTGGCCAGATGTTCATCAAGTTCGGTGGTACCCACTTTCAGGAGAATAGAAATGAGTTTATCCATGCCTTGATCGAGCGCCTCCTTTGTCTGTGCCGTAGCAAAGAGGTTCAGGGCTTGCACTCTGATTGGATTTACTGGATGCGATTCATGACTAATGCCCTTATCATTTAAGAAGTAATTGAGGCGGCGGTTATTGTCTGCAAGCAGGGCTTCGATACTCACATTCATCTTTTCAAGGTCCAGTCCCGAGGCTAATTTAAAGAACGCCGTGACGCAGACGTCGAGATTTTCTGTGGCCAAATAGCCATAACGGTCTGCCACAAGCTCAGCCAATTGATCGTGCAAACGTATCTTATACTGAAGCGTGATGGGCACGTTTGAATCGGGGGGAAATACGAAATGGATGAGACGCTTAAGCGCCGTGTCGCGGTTAATGAGATGCCCCAGTTCATGACCAACGACAAAGCGAAGTTCGTCCTGGCTCATCAAGCCAAACAATGCGGAGTTGATATTCACAATGTGGGGTTCGCCTTCGTCCTCGGCAGCCACGGAAAAGGCATTAACGGTGGAATTGCCCGTGATGTAGAAATCAACCTTCTCATTAAAATTGAGTTTTTTCTTGACATCATAGCAAAGCTCATAGAAGTCCTTAAGTAAATCCTTTTCCACCTTAAGGCTATGCCCTTCCATCGTACTACGCCAATACGTGTCGTTGTTTGAAGTTTTGGTTTTTCTCAGTACCTCCTCAACCACACTGCCCTGAAGCGCATTATAAATTTGTTCGCCGATCTGCTTTTCAAAATCAAGCGTCGTGGCGAAACGGCCGTTTTCCTTAGGAGGTTCATTGGTTAGGTTCTTGAACCAATTGAATAAACTGTTTGTTTTTGCTTCCATGGTAATTTTTCTTTTTAAGGCGAAAGAGTTTAGGTAGATTTGCTGATTGCCGCTGGTTATTGTTCCGGCAATTCTTTTTGCTTGGCAGATATGCTAATGCTCAACATCATGCCAAAATAACAGCTGAAGAGCATGAACGCAGTACCACCGCGACTGATTAAAGGCAACGGTTGCCCCGTAACGGGGAATAAGCCTACTGCCACCCACATATTAAGCATGGCTTGGGTCACGATCATAAAAGAAAGACCAAGGATAAGGAAGGCAGGGAAGGTTGCCTTGCAACGCGCGGCAATTTTCCATGCCCTGAAAATCAGAATAATGTAGAGCACCACCACTATGAATGCGCCCCATATCCCCATTTCTTCAACGATAATGGCAAAGATAAAATCCGAGAAGGGTTGCGACAAGAAGTCGCGCTGCACGGAGTTTCCTGGCATGAGTCCTACAACCTTGCTTGAGGCAATGGCAATATTGGCATTAGCAACCTGGCGATTGGCCTCGAAGTCGTAGTCCTTGGGATCGTCGGATTTTTTTTCGGTAAACTTCGCCACGCGCTCCACCCAAGTGTCGGCACGGTGAAGAAGGGAACTGTCCTTCACCCAACTTTCTGGTAGTACCTTCACTGACGCAAAAATCAAGATACCCACCCCAACGAAAAAGCTTGCCATCTTTCCAAAAATCTTCATCGGCATGCGCCCAACAAACATCATGAGGAGTATCACGCCAAAAAGGAGCACTGCCGTAGAGAAGTTTTCCGTAAAGATCAACCCGCACGTTATCACCGTGGGAATCATAATAATCTTAAAGACATGGGGGTTAGCACCATCTTCGCGTTGCTGAGCCGACAGCATTAATGCCGTATAGACGATGAGTGCCAGCTTCGCAAATTCGGAGGGCTGAAACGACAATCCCGCAAAACTCAACCAGCGCGCACCATCGTTGACTGCCTTTGCAAAAAGCAAGGTGTAAACCAAGAGCAACCACGAGCCGGGGAGCAATACAAAGGGGATGAGTTTAAAAAATCGACATGGCACGCGCGAGATTAAGCTAATGATAACGAAACCCACGAATACAAAACCTACCTGACGAATGAGCGGTGAATAGAAATCCCCGGTTTTGTACGACAACTGACTGGCAGACGAGAATATCTCAACAATAGAGATTAGACTTAAGAAGAAGAAGACCGCCCAAATGGGGCCATCTCCCTTGAGTATTTGGGCTATTTTCATAAATTTTATTCAGAGTGATCATGTTTTTGACAACAAGCCACGAACTGCTCGCCACGATCTTCCATATTTTTGAAAAGGTCAAAGCTGGCGCAACAGGGACTGAGCAGAACGGTGTCGCCTGGCTGAGCCCACTTGCGGCAAGCTTCCACACAGGCTTGCATGCTGTTGGTGTCGGACACGGGAATGTTTAAGGCATCGAAGTTTTCGTGCAACTTCGTGTTATCAGCGCCTAAGTACACCAATGCGCGGCATTTTTCCTTAACTAAATTAAACAGCACACTGTAATCATTGCCTTTATCGCGTCCGCCGAGAATCAGCACAACGGGCGTGGTCATGCTATCAAGGGCGCAATAGCAGGCATCTACATTGGTTGCTTTTGAATCGTTGATATAAGTGACACCATCGATGGTGGCAATTTTCTGCAAACGGTGCTCCACGCCTTCGAAGTCCGACAACGCCTCATGCAACACTTCTGCCGACACGCCTGCAGCTAACGTTGCTTGGGCAGCAGCCAACATATTGCGCTGGTTGTGCTTGCCGAACAACGATAATTCAGACACAGCCTTCGTGAAGGGCACTGGGGCCTCAACCACAAAAGTATCGTCCTTGACATAGCCTGTCAAAGCCTCGGAATAGGTTTCATTGAACGGGCAGCACTGCACTTCAACCTGACGCTTGGCCAATTCCTTTTCAATGTATTCATCGCCAGTCCAGTAAACGAAGTAATCGCCTGCGGTTTGGTTTTGAAGGATGCGCATTTTTGAATCCACGTAATTTTGCATCTCAAAGCCGTAACGATCCAAATGATCGGGGGTTATGTTAAGGAGCACGGCGATGTGAGCCCTAAAGTTGTACATATTATCGAGCTGAAACGAAGACAGCTCCACAACGTACCATTCCTTGGGGTCCTCTGCCACTTGCAAAGCCAGACTATGTCCGATGTTACCTGCCAAACCCACATTAAAGCCTGCCTTCTTCAGGATGTGGTAAATGAGCGAGGTGGTTGTGGTCTTACCGTTCGACCCCGTAATGCAGATCATTTTCGACGTGGTGTAACGCGCAGCAAACTCAATTTCCGAAAGGATGGGAATACCCGCCTGTTGCAGTTTAACCACCATCGGGGCTGTGTCGGGGATTCCCGGACTTTTAACCACCTCATCGGCACTTAAAATGCGGGTTTCGGTGTGTTGTCCTTCTTCCCACTCTATTTGATATTGATCCAATATTTCTTTGTAGTTTGCCTTGATTTGTCCCATATCCGACACGAAGACCTCATAGTTATACTTCTTCGCAAGGATGGCGGCGCCAACACCACTTTCTGCAGCGCCAAGTATCGTTAGTTTCATGTTTTTTATTGCAATTTTGTTTAGTAACGCTAAAAAACAACTTGGGACTTTTTATATTAATCATGTTTTATGGAGACATTTAAAGCGTTGTCTTTTTGTCGCTTTCGTTTTTATTCATCAGTCCATAGCCCACTATGCTCCTTCTTCAAAAAAAACGAAATCAACTAAAAATACAATTAAAACTGTCCCTACTTATGATTTTACCGTTACTTAGTGGTTCTTAGCTATTCGCTGTTATTAAAAGTCTGTGAAACGAGTTGACCGAACCCACCTTTATCGAATCTTCAACGTAATGATGGTTAAGGCCGCTAAGAGAATGGTGGTGATCCAGAAGCGCACAGTAATCTTGGCCTCGTGCCATGACCCTTTGGGCCAGTTGGGGAACACGTATTTACAATCGCTCACCATTTGCTCGGGCAGTGTTCTAAAGGCATCGTGGATGGGGGTGCGCTTAAAAATACGTTGTTTCACCCCTTTGCGCTTACCCCACTTGTAATACTGCACCTGGAGGATAACGCTTAAGTTCTCAAACAAGAACACGCCACAGAGGATTGGCAACAACAATTCCTTGTGGATGATAACAGCCAAAACGGCAATAATACCACCAATGGTTAATGAACCCGTGTCGCCCATAAAGATCTGAGCTGGATAGGCGTTGTACCACAGGAAACCGATCAATGCACCCACCATAGCACAGATAAAGATAACAAGTTCTTCGGAATGCGGCAGATACATGATGTTGAGATAGCCGGCAAACTCAATGTGGCTGGAGACGTAGGCCAAAATACCCAGCGCCACGCAGATGATGGCGGAATTGCCTGCGGTCATGCCATCCATCCCATCGTTGAGGTTTGCCCCATTGGACACTGCCGTGATGACAAACACCGTCATCAGCACAAACAAAGCCCAACCTGCTTCTTCCTTGTATTGACCAAAGAAAGAGACAATATCGGCATAATCCAAATTATTGTTCTTCACAAAAGGAATGGTGGTAATGGTGGACTTGACGGGTTCGCTTTTGTAAATCACCTCCACGTTATCGGCGCCCTTTTGCTTGGCGATGTTTTCACGGATCACAGCATCGGGACTTAAATATAAGGTTAAACCGACGAAAAGCCCTAACGCCATTTGCGCCACGACTTTGTATTTACCGGCAAGGCCTTCTTTGGTGCGCTTCATCTTGATCCAATCATCAATAAAGCCAATGATGCCAAGCCACACCGTGGTGGTGAGCATTAAAATCATATAGATGTTTCTTAATCGCCCCAACAAAAGGCAAGGCACCAGGATCGCCACAATGATAATCACACCGCCCATAGTGGGAACGCCGATTTTCTTGACACCAAAGGGATCGATTGAAGCATCACGCTGCGCTTCACTGAAATGATGACGGCGCATCCATTTGATGAAATATCCGCCAAACCAAGTTGAAATGGCAAGGGCCAAGATCATGGCGAGGAGTGAGCGGAACGAGATGTAGGACCAAAGACCTGATCCGGGTATGCCGAAATCTTCTAAAAATCTAAAGAGATAATAGAGCATGATAATGAGGTTTAAATATGCTGAGGGTTAAGCGCATCAAGAGGTTCACCGTAAAAACAGGCTGAGGATGCTCGGATATATCCGCGCACCAGCTTCTACTGCAGCCTCCCTCCATGACGATCTTGCATACCTCTGCAACGTAAAAATACAACTAAATAATTCCAAAAGCGGCTTTAACTTCTTCGTGGTCGTCAAAATGGTGCTTAACGCCCTTGACGTCCTGATAAGGTTCATGCCCCTTTCCTGCCACAAGGATCACATCGCCTGGATTCGCCATCATGGCTGCGGCTTTGATGGCTTCACGACGATCGGTGATGGCGATGGTGCGCTTAAGTTGGTCGGTGTTCAACCCTGCCAACATATCGTTGATGATATCCTGTGGTTCTTCAAAGCGTGGATTATCGCTTGTAATGATCACACGGTCGGAATAGTTGGCAGCTTCTTTAGCCATCAGGGGGCGTTTGCCCTTATCTCTATTACCACCGGCACCACAAACCGTGATGACCTGAACCGATGTTTTCACAATTTCACGTATAGATTCCAACACGTTTTTAAGGGCATCGGGGGTGTGAGCATAGTCAATAATCGCGAATACGCCTTGTGGCGAACGAATCGTTTCAAAGCGACCGTTTACGGGAACAAGGGTTGACAAGGCACACAAAACATCCTGAGGTGCATGACCCAACATCACCGCCGAAGCATAAACCGCAAGTAAATTGCTCACGTTGAAATGTCCCACGAAGCGCACACTCACCTCCATACCATTGATTTCAAGAAGCATGCCCTCGAGCGACTCTTCGAGCACGCGTCCTCTGAAGTCTGCCATGCTGCGTGTGGAGTAGGTTTTGATGTTGGCCTTGCAATTTTGCACCATCACTTGTCCGTTGCGGTCGTCAGCATTGGTAATGGCTAATGCTTTTTTACCCAAGCCATCGAAAAACTTCTTCTTGGCATCGCGGTATGCGTCGAACGTCTTGTGGTAATCCAAATGGTCGCGAGTAAGGTTGGTAAACACACCACCCGCAAAGGTTAATCCACCGATACGCTTTTGCTCAATGGCATGCGATGAGCACTCCATAAAGGCATAGGTGCACCCTTCAGCCACCATATCGGCAAGCAATTGATTGAGCGTTATGGCATCGGGCGTGGTGCAATCCGTTGGATAAGGCTTGCCATCGATATAGTTACACACCGTTGAGCAGAGCCCACATTTATAGCCCAATTTACGAAACAGTTCGTAAAGCAAGGTTGCGATGGTTGTTTTCCCATTGGTACCCGTCACACCGATGAGTTTGAGGTTTTGCGTGGGGTTGCCATAAAACTGTGTGGCAACAGCGCCCACAACATCTTCGGTATTCGCCACGCGAACGTAGGTCACACCTTCGACTGGCGCTGCAATATCGCGGCTCACCAATATCGCTTTGGCACCCTGCTCAATGGCCTTAGGGATGAAGTTATGACCGTCGGTTTGCGTGCCCACCATGGCTACAAAGAGATGGCCATCAGCCACGCGGCGACTGTCAATGTTCACACCTGTCACATCAATTTCAAGCGAACCTGTCACCGCTTGAATCGTTATATTTTGGAGAAGATCTTTTAAAAGCATAAGATTATTATTACTTGGATTTTGGTTGCATTTTCAAGGTCAGTACCACACTATCAATCTTTTCGATGGGCGTGCCGGGTTTGGGTACTTGCTTCACCACGCTGCCCACGCCATGCACTTTAACTTTCAGCCCTGCGCTTTCCAATCGATACACGGCATCTCGCAAGCCATAGCCCACAACATTGGGCAATGAGTCGGTGGGCGTGATGTACTGCTTGAGCAGGAATTCAGAATGATGCTGAACCACATCGCCCCAAACAGCCTTATCGTTGGTTTCATCAAACTCCGCTTGATGTTTCAGGCCGACTTGATGCAACACGCGACGTGTTGCGGCAAGGTTTCCTGGCTTCACCTCTGGCAAAAAGGCATTGACCGTGTCGCGCACAATTGAGAAATCTGATTGCACCCTTTTGGCCATAATACTTTCTGCCACACGTTTGAATACTGGACCACACATCGTACCACCCGATGCTGAACCCGTTTTACGCATACACACGATGCAAGCATATTGAGGATTCTGAGAGGGGAAATAGCCCACGAAGGAGATCAACAGTTCTCTACTCTTGCCGGCACGGGTCCATATTTGCGCTGTACCTGTTTTGCCAGACACGTCAAACATTTTTGAACCTGCCGCGCGCCCCAACCCACTGTGCACAACCTCGTACAAACAGTGGCGAATCATTTTCAAAGCCTCATCGCTTGCCATCTTCTCACGCAACACCTCGGGGGGAAATTCCTTGACCACCACACCATCCTTAAGCAAGGCCTTCACCAAACGTGGGCGGAAGAGTTTTCCATTATTGGCAATACCTGCATACACATTTACAGTGGAGATGGGCGGCACCTGCGTTTCATAGCCAATACTCATCCAGGGCAAAGCCGTTTTTGACCAATTCTGAGGGTTTGGTTGGCGAATACGGGGTTTCTTATATTCTCCCAAAGGCAGTTTTAAATCCTCAGCAATGCCCAATTTATACAAACCATCAACAAAGCGTTTGGGGTCATCATGATAAAACTCATCAATCAACGCTGCAACACCAATGTTAGAAGAGTACTTAATAATCTCAACCGTGTTCAGCACGCCATATCCACCTTTCACCCAATTGTGGTCCTTCATATTGGCACCATACATTCGGCGTACGCCGCCAGTTGCGTCAACCTTGCGCGCCAGGTCTAATTTGCCATCGTCCATGGCTACCAAGAAAGAAATCGGTTTGAATACCGAACCCGGTTCATAGAGGTTACTGATCGCTAAAGGCGATTGCTCTGAATAATTCCCTTTAGGATCTCGTGACAAGCTCGACATGGCTTTGATATCGCCCGTTTTGACTTCCATCACGATGCAAACACCCTCAAGCGCATCAAGCGAGTCGATCTTAGCCCGCAAGGCGTTTTCACAAATATCCTGAATCTCAACGTCGATGGTGGTCATCACATCATACCCATCAACAGCAGGTTTATCAACCACCTTCACCAGGTGGTCCTGCATTTTCAAGGCGTGATAAACGCCATCCTCACCTCGGAGCAGTGAATCGCACGACTTTTCAAGCCCGTAATGGGGCACTTCATCAAACTTACCCACGGTGCGTCGCGCCAAATTGCCATAGGGATTTTTGCGCATGGGAATGGTATCAACAAAGAAACCACTAACACCAATTTTCTCTTTCAAAAAGGGTAATTCTTTCACTTCGCGATATTGCACATAGGTGATGCGCTGATTGCGTCGGTTGCGCACTTTTGCGGCGTACTGTGGCTTAAGCACATCCTTGGTGTATAAACGCCATGAATGCGAACGCCTTGCCTGCCCCTTGAGCAAATGTGCTTTAAACTTCACGGAATCAATATCGGGGAAAATACGCGCCATGCCCCGGCATATCGTATCCAGGTTGAGCGCAAACAGCGAGTCGCGTTTGCGTAAATCCTTAGCAGCGCGCGCACTATCCTTCTCCCATGTGCCAAAGTCCAGATACATCAAAAATTCGGGGATTGATGCCGCAAGCACTTCACCATTCGAGGCCAAAATATTTCCGCGTTGGGGTTCTAATATAAGATTGGTGCGTTCACGTTTCTTAGCCACCTCCATCCACCAATCATACTTTACAGTCATCGTGTAGAGAGCCTTACCTAAAACAGCAATGCCAAGTAGCACAAAGAGCCACTTGACAATGAGTATTCTCCCCCTGACTTTATTCTTCGGAAATTCCATCTCTTACAAGTTTAAAATTAGGTGTTACACTGGGTCGCAGCGTGGAGTCTTTTAAATGTGCTTCAATGATGCTGGCACGCGAATGCTTGCGCAACTCACTGTTGGTGGTCAGCAATTTGAAGCGAATATCTATCAATTCTTCATTAAGACGCTTGGTTTCAATTTGCTCTTGCTGAAACGCATAGCGATTACCTGTGTAAACAAGCGCCAATATGGTTACAAACACGATGTACAACCAATTGCGCTTAAGCCAAGCGCCTGCAATCAGATCGCTCGCTGTGAGTGTAGCCATCGACGTATCGTCTTGACTGACGATGTCGTTCATCAAGCTATCTATTTTTTTACGCACGTTTTTGATACTTCGATCTTTCTTCTTGTCAATCGTGCGCTTATCTTGTTCGCTGTTTGTGTGCATACTTTTCCTTAGATCTATTCTCGAATATTTAGATTTAGCGACTAAAGGTGGGGGCATTTTATTATTCGCACAGAGTCCACCCATAAGGGGAGCTTATACTTGCAAAGTTTCCCTGCGGCAGTCCCCACCCGCTCAAACAACGTGCTGGGATTTGCCTATAATTTCTCTGCTATTCTCAACTTCGCACTGCGGCTACGCGGATTGCGTTGTTGTTCTTCCTGATCAGGCACAATCACCTTACCCAAAGGTTTCATGGGGGCTTTGCGGTTGCCAAAGAAGTCCTGCTCCACATTTCCCTCAAAGTTTCCCGCACGCATAAAGTTCTTCACCAAGCGATCCTCTAAAGAGTGGTAAGTGAGCACCACCAAGCGACCACCCACTTTTAGATTTCTCAAGGCGGCTTCAAGCATTTCGCGCAGGGCGTCCATTTCGTGATTCACCTCAATGCGCAGGGCTTGAAACACCTTTGCCAGGTCTTTCTTTTCACGATCGCGTGGCATCAGTGGCTTAACCACATCAAGCAGATCCTGAATTTGGGTTAACGACTGCTGCGTGCGTGCCTTCACAATAGCGGCGGCTAACTTCCGGGCATTTTTCAATTCACCATATAAGTAAAAGACGTCTGCCAGCTGTGCCTCAGTGTACTTATTCACCACATCGGCTGCAGTCATACCGCCACGGCCGTTCATGCGCATATCCAGGGGAGCCTCAAAGCGAAAAGAGAAACCACGTTCTTCGGCATCGAAATGATGACTTGACACGCCAAGGTCGGCCAACAACGCATCAACACCCTCCACCTCATGATAGCGCATCCAATTGTTTAAATACCTGAAATTGCTGCGCACGAAGGTAAAGCGTTCATCAGCACCAGGGATGTTTTGCTCAGCATCAGCATCCTGGTCAAAACTATACAAATGCCCCTCACAACTGAGGTGCTTGAGAATTTCACGGCTATGCCCCCCTCCGCCAAATGTCACATCTACGTATGTGCCATCTGGCTTTAAATCCATGCCCTCCATGCATGCTTCAAGCAATACGGGCACATGGTAAGTATCTATTTTTTTAATTGTATTCATAATGGACTTCAAAGTTACTGAATTCCTCATAATTTCATGCCTAACGAATAAATATTTTTAAACAAAAAATTAAAAATAAAAACAATTTAAAATCAAGCCCGTTGTTTTTGATTTAGAGTTTTTACCTTTGCGCTGAAAATAAGCATTTTTACCTATGTCAACAAAGAACTTCAATGAGTTGGGCGAAAAACCTGTTGGGCGATTGCTCATGCAATATGCAATACCAGCAATCATTGCCATGACAGCCTCGTCGCTCTACCACATCATAGACGGCATCTTCATTGGTCAGGGCGTCGGACCAGCTGCTATTATGGGACTGGCCTTGACCGGACCGCTCATGTCGCTCACCGCAGCCTTCGGTGCCATGGTGGGCGTTGGCGGCTCTACCTTAATGTCGGTTAAATTAGGGCAAAAGGACTACGACGTGGCGAAAGACATCCTTGCCAACGTCGTTATCATGAACATAGCGATGGGGATTGCACTCGGGGGCATTCTGTTGTATTTCCTCGACGATATTCTGTACTTCTTCGGAGCGAGCGACATCACCATCGCTCCTGCGCGCGACTTCATGATCATCATCCTTATCGGCAACGTCGTCACCCACTTGTACTTAGGGCTCAATGCGTTGCTGCGCTCCACAAACCGCCCCAAGCATGCCATGTATGCCACCTTCGGCACGGTGCTGCTGAACTGCATCTTTGCCCCGCTTTTTATTTTCGTACTTAAATTAGGCATCCGCGGCGCAGCCTTGTCAACCATTTTGGCACAATGCATCATGCTGGCATGGGAACTTCGATTGTTTATTTCGCCCAGCGAACCCATCCGTTTAACCTGGGACCGCATGCACGTAAAACCCGCCATCCTGAAAGAATCGCTGGTGATTGGCGCACCAAACTTTTTGATCAACCTCTGCGCTTGCCTGGTGGCCATCTTCGTGACGCGCTCCATGACGCAATATGGCGGCGACATTGCCGTGGGAGCCTTTGGCGTGGTTAACCGCCTGGCCATCTTCATCGTGATGATCGTTATTGGATTAAATCATGGCATGCAACCCATTGCGGGTTTCAACTATGGCGCCAAGCACTACAACCGCATATTGGAGGTTTTAAAACTCTCGGTTTGGGTGGCAACGATAATTACTACCATCGGGTTTATTGTTGGCACATTCTTTGCCGAACCTTGCGTGGTGCTCTTCGCAAAGGATTCACCCGAACTCATTGCGGCTGCAGCCCACGGATTGAGCATCTATGTCATGTTCTTCCCGTTTATTGGTATGCAGATCGTTTCAACGGCATTTTTCCAAAGCATTGGTCACGCCGGAAAGAGTATCTTCCTTTCGCTCACGCGCCAACTCATTTTCCTGATTCCCGCCATCTTGATCATCCCTCAGTTTATGGAAAACAAAGTTGATGGCGTGTGGTATGCTATGCCATTGTCGGACGCTTGCGCCACGCTTCTGTCCTGCATATTGCTTTACAAGCAAGTACGCATCCTGCAAAAGCAAAGCAACTTATAAATGCAAAACACTCACCTCCTCACAACGAACCGAAGGTTCCTCCGAACGGACCTTTAGGTCCCTCTAAACGAGGCGAAGCCTCCTCATAACTCATAACTCTAAACTCTCATCTCTAAACTCTAAACTCTCACCCCTCAACCCTCCCAACCTCATGCATAACTTCTTCAACAACGACGGACTCCCCATCAACGATATTGACTTCAGCAAAACCACTGAAGCCCCGCTCATCATCACCATTGGCCGACAATTAGCCAGTGGCGGACGCGAAATTGGCAAGATCATTGCCAAGGCACTCAACATGCCGTATTACGACAAGGAAATCCTGGATTGCGCAGCACGCGACAGCGGTTTTGCGCCCGAGTTCTTTGAGCGCACTGACGAACGTAAGGGCTTTTTTCAAACGCTCTTCAGCAACAACGAACCACTCTTGGGGCATGCCACGGCCTTCTACCAAAATCAAATGTCGGACGACCACCTCTTCCGCCTCCAAGCCGACGCCATCCGACGCATTGCCGCCAAGCACGTCGGCGGAGTATTTATCGGGCGCTGTGCTGACTACGTTTTGCGCGACTATCCCAATTGCCTCAACATCTTCATTTCTGCCGAGCTCGGTGCGCGCGTGGAAACGCTCATGAAGCGTGAGCATATCGAACGCGAAGCAGCACAGAAACTCTTGAGCAAGGGCGACAGCCGAAGAGCGGACTACTACAATTATTACGCCTCGGGCAAGTGGGGCATGGCCCACAATTACGACTTGTGTATCAACGCCTCCTACTTGGGCATTGGGGGCACTGCCCAATTCATATTGGATTTCATTGAGAAAAACAAACGCCTCTAAAACCGTTCACTGAGTTTGACTTTTTCCATGAAAAGAATCCTTTTACTTTCCGACACCCATAGCTTTTGGGATGATCGTTATGCCAAATACGCCGAGGAATGCAATGAGATATGGCATGCTGGCGACATCGGGTCGATAGAGCTCGTCAATCAATTGGAAGCGCTTAAGCCCCTGCGTGCAGTGCGCGGAAACATTGATGGCGGCGAGGTTCGCCTGAGGTTTCCCGAAACATTGAGGTTTAAATGCGAGGAGGCCAACATCGTCATGAAGCACATCGGAGGTTACCCCGGGCGCTACGACCGCTCGATCATCAAGCAACTCTACACCAACCCGCCACACCTCTTCATATCGGGCCATTCCCACATCTTAAAGGTCCAGTTTGACCCGACCTTGAATCTACTGCACATCAATCCAGGCGCCGCAGGCCAACAAGGTTGGCACAAGGTGCGCACCTTAATTCGATTCACCGTCGATGGAAGTTCTTTTCGCGACCTTGAGGTGATTGAATTAGGATAAAAACGAACGAAGACGCAGACCGCCATTACGCGTTGCGTCTTCGTTCGTTTATTTGGGGCTATTTTAGGGATGGTTGGCGAAGCCACGCCACCAACGGTCTAACAATGCGGGTTGTTATTATCGAAACCTTATCGCAACAGCTTTTGCGTACGCACATTTCCATGCTCATCAACCTCCCTTTGAATGTAAACGCCCTGTTCGGGTGGGGATTGCAGTTTCTGACCATTAAGATTGTAGTACTCCGTGTATCGTGGTTTTGAGAATGTTGTTAGTGGATTACTGATTCCTGTTGCTACTGCTGACAGCATAAAGGGGGCGTCAAGGGTTCCCGTTACGTGTAAATCTGAGAACACCAACGTCTCGGAAATTTGAATTTCCTCGCCCATATTATTAAGCAATATAAAGCGAATCAATTCACCGCCCTGCCCGTTAACATTCAAGAAATACTTACCATCCTGAACTTCAGCCACGCCACGACATTCATCGCCTGAATAGGCCAACAATAGGGCATTAGACGAATTAGGAGGCAAGGTCTGACTGCTTAACGCCGCCACAACGCAAGCCACATTGGGGTGCGCATGAAGATCTACCGCTACAGTTTGTCCCAACGACGAGAATGACAACTGAGGGGGCGTATACCTGAGCGACCTACGGGTAAGCACGGCTGGCGTCACATCATTCCAGGTAAAGGCGGTTTGCTTCATGGCGTAAAAGCCATAGGCTCGACCTGGCGTAAGGGTGGTTAATGTACCCGTCCACCCTTGAGGGCCATAAATGCTAAAGCCTTCCTTACCCACAACCACATCACCCTCGGAAGCCTCATAATGTGCCAAAGCCACGTCTAAGGTCGTAGCGCGCATTAATGGGAATCCCTTCCAGTTCCAACCTGCTTGCAGAGCGACCGTGGTTTGAGGATCAAAAGGAGTGCCTCTCAGCACAACGTCGGCGGCTTGTTTCATTTGTAATTTATAACCTTCGGCTGGTTGCAAGGCTTCTGGCTGTCCAGTCCATCCTTTGGATGAATCATTAATGGCTGTAGCCGTCTGGCTTCGCAAAGCATGCGCATGCGGGGTCATACGGCTCCGATGCACATCGTCCTGAAGGGTATGGGAAATCCAATTCCAGCCTTTTTGCAACGCTAAGGTTTGCGTGCATAGCGCACTGTCGGGGATGGTTGGATTTTCTTCAAAGTAATAAGTGCTCATCAGATTAGGACACGCAATGGAAGCCTGATCAAACAGAGTTTCAAGGGCGCCTCCATCGGGATATCGGCCATAGGTTTGCCAACGATCCTGTTCCAGATACGTGATTTCATCCGCCCAGGTTCCATCTGCAGCCTGCAGAATCAGGTAAGCGCCATTGGCATTATCCAGAGTAAAGGGAGCATGTAATTGACGAGCGGGCTTCATGGCATCGCACCACACCAAACGAAAGCCATGTGCAGGGATAATCGTAGACATACCTTCATCACCCGTGATTCTATACTTCTGCGGATTACGGCGATCGTTACTCAGATACATACCTTCGAGGTCAATGTCGTGATCGGTTGCATTATACAGTTCGACCCAATCACGTTTCTTGAAGTATTCATTGATATACACTTCATTGGCAGCACTCACTTCATTGATGCGAACGGGCGTTGCGCCCTTCTGCAAGAGGACTGTTGGATCGGTATCCTGGCGAAAGACAGCCTCAACCTCGCACGTTCCTTCCTGCACATATTCATCCAAACGGATGGTTTCAGAGGCGCTTAGCAGAACCCTTGATGCAGTTGCGTCCATCGTGGATTGCGTCAGTTGGACATCAAAGAAGATGTCCGAACTTGTGCCCGAGGAATTGTGCACCTCTGCGGCAATGACGTTTTGTCCTTGACGCAAGACGGAGACAGGGATTTCCAGTTCGCTCATAAAGGCTGTATTACCAGAATAGCTCTGAGCATAAGTTTTGTACGTAGCGCCACGCACACAGTTGTACGCACCCACCTCTACGCCATTGACATGAAACACCACACCATCATCAACATAAAAAGTAAGCTTATAAACGGCATCGGAAACGGGTGGCTCCGCCAGGTTAAAGACATGACGGAAATAATACGTAGGGCGCTTATTACTGGAATTGGCGCCGTAGTCCAACGTTGTATGGTAATCAGCCGCATCGGCAGAAGTGCCCACTGTGCCATAACCAAACGGGGCGGCAGCGTAACGCCATGATGTGGCATCATATTGTGGCGTTTGCCACCCTGAACCATCCAGCGAACCTTGGTCATAATAAGACCAATGGCTCTGGAATGGGATTAAAGATGTTGTGGTGCTCGTGGCATGGTTCTTCAAATACCAACCTTCAAAGGTATAACCTAAGGGGGCTTGTGCAGTGATCACTGCCGGAGCAAAAAGCGCACCATCAAACTGTCGGGTAGGCACTTCCTGACCACCAATCAAAAGGCGCGCCTCTTGATGATTGGCTTGCATCTTCACATTCAAGGCCTTAGGCAGTTTAAAGAAACTTTGCACACTTTGAATGCGACTGTTGCGCTTATCAGCATTGGCTATATTGTTGTATAATTGCTGTGCTTTTGATTGCGGCGAGGTGCCCTCCAACTGCAGGGCTGGGGTGATATAATTGGTCATCGCATCAATGATCGCCTTGCAACGCTCTGGATTCAAAACGCTACCTGCCACAATGCAATAGGCATCAATAAACTGCTGCTTAAAGGGTTCATACTTCAGCATATTAAAGAAAATCTCTGCTAAATAATTCACCCCACCATTATCGGCATAGCGGCCATCAGACTTCGACAGCAAATCGTAAACGGCTTGAAGCATATTGGTCGTACCAAAGGCTGAGTCAAGGTCGAAAATAACCATGTGGTACTTACCCTGAGGCGCACGACTGGCAAAGCCTTTGATGTTGTTATTATTGGTCAGCCAGTCGCCACCGCCCATATAGATTTCTGCAGCCATATAATTACAAAAATCATCCACATCCACCACCTCGCAAACGGCATTCCATTTGCTTTCATTGGTGGGGTCCTGAGCCAAGGCTTTCGTTCGCGCCAACCATTCCATAAAGGAAGCTTTTTCGCCTTCCTTTTGTTCATAACCTTTATTCCAATTTAATTCAAATTGATCAACATCGTCGGTATCTATACCATGTTCCGACTCTGCAAAATATTTGTTGTTGCTCTCACGCAAATTGAGCATACCCAGGTATTTACCGTTGATAAACACATGTGCTGGTTGGCAGGCTTGAACATTAACCTTGAAGCCTGAACTGCGGAAAATCTCGTGGATTGCCGCATCGGTAATGCGCGCATAGGTGTCGTTGCCACCATTACGTGCCTTAAACACTTTATATTTATTGTATGGCTTGGTTTTTTCAAAAATCGGATAGTCGAAAGCATTATTGTCTTCGTACAGTTTGGTGGCTTTTAAGCTGAACGACGATTTCATCGCCCACTCATCATCGCCACCATAAGCACGTGAGAAACCACCCGAAATTTTAAATTCACATTCTTGATTCAGCCCTGTTTGATACGTATCGCCTTGAGGCACTAAATACTCCATGTTTACAGGGCGTTCCCAATCCATATTCCAATTACAGGGGGTGGATTGCCCATTTCCTGAAACTCCATTCGTGCCCTTGACATACACCCCAATCTCGTCTGAAAACAGATTGTCAGGATGAGTGGATAGGCTCAGGATTGGAAGGTAATAACTGTTGGAGGTGTCTTTAATAAAAGAACGAGTAACGACCTGGCTGGGTAACCTATCGTCGCCCACCAAGGCAAATCGGTACACAGTAGTTTCCGTCACCTCGAAATGACCATCAACCGAGGTAGCGCCATGGGTCAATGTGGGTGTTGAGCCATCTGTGGTGTAGCGCAACACGGCTCCTTCCGGTATCTCCACCGTGAACGACAGAGGTGTTTGAAACACCGTTGAAACTTGAGACACCACCGGTGGTGCCAAACGCTGCACAGCAAACTTGGCATAAGCATTCGTGGCACACAAAGTTGGCGTACTGGACAGTCCCCACACTTCACCGCCATCCTCAAGGCGGGCATACGAACACCGAGCAAGGGCTGGCGCATAATTCACTACATCAACCACGGCGCTATCACGACCGATGAGTTCAAGCGTACCACCATCAGTGTCCAGTTTATAGGGAATATTCAAATAGGCCGTTGCACCAAACTCACCTTCTGAGGCGTGATGATCAAACCACAACACCTTAAAACCGTTTGGCAAGATCTGCCCGTGCTCAACGCCAATCTTATAGGTTTCAACAAAACCATCGGCATCGGTATGGCGCAGCACTACGTCGTGCAAAGACACGGCCACAGTATCGGCATTATAGATTTCCACCCATGAGCCATAGTTGTATGACGGATCAATAAATTGATCAATATTTGCCACCTGAATCTCATTGATACGCAAACCGTCAGTCTTGGCATTTAACGCATCGGTATAACCCACATGATAGAGCTGAACCTCTGAGGCATGCCAAAATTTACGGTAATTGGGGTAGCAATCAAGAACTGTTAAGCGTAAATGCGACACCTCATTGGGCAAACAGAACGATTCTGACATAACCCCGTTCTTGCCCGTGTAAGGTATAGCTACGGTATCGACCACTGTCCACGTTTTAGCATCTATGCTCGACGAAATCTCAAAAAGAGTGGGATGATCATTGGCAGCTTGCACACGGCGATACACGTAAAGCGTGAGGTATCCCTTGACGGGTTGCTGAAATTCAACATCAAGCCAATGCACCGCACTATTGTCGGAAGTACTGTAGCGGCTGTGCCAATACGTATTGGTGTCGCCATCAATAAGGGCACCCAAATCGGAACCTTCATTTTTCTCTGTAAACGGACTACTCAACTGCGAGGCGTCAACGATTAACGCCGGATTGCCATTCATATTTTGTCCCCAAACGAAAAAGGGAAATAACAGAGCAATAATCAACATCATGCGCTGCACATCGTATCTAAACCGAATCATACGCTGTATATATATTATTACGGATCACATCTTGACGCTCACCAATCCGAGCGTCTATAAGCAAAAGTAAGACTTTACGGCAAGTGGGTCAAACAATTAAACATCTTTTAATGATTTTATAAAATGTTTTACAAGAAGCCGCGATTCAGGGAACACGGTTTCGCAGTGCTAAGTGACCTTAAAAAAACAACTCAAAATTCAAGGGGAGGAGGGCTTTTCAAAATGTAAATTTGAAAGGGCCCTCCTCCCCTTGGAATGTGGATTTAAACGGTATATAAAAAGTAGTAGATTCTGCTTTGAGCGGATAAATGAATGTGCATCGCGCCTATGAAGCGACACAAAAAAAAGGTCGGTCGGCTGTCCCCGTGGTTAGATCGTCAAACTCACATCCTTTCCTTGAGCATTTGGAGCGCTTTATTTTCCTCAGCCTCCATAATCTCGCGTTCGCCAGGACCTTTGTCGTTGATGCCACAAAGATGAAGCACGCCATGAATCACCACGCGATAGAATTCTTCCTCATAAGTAGCCCCAACCAACTCTGCATTGGTGCGGATGGTATCGACCGAAATAAACAGGTCGCCCGATATTTTCTTGCCTTCGCTATAATCAAAGGTAATGATGTCGGTGTAATAGTCGTGTTGCAAGAATTCGCGATTGACTTCTAATATCTTCTCATCATCAACAAAGACATAAGCGATATTGCCACAACGCTTACCGTAGTGAGCCGCAACATCATTAACCCACGTCCGCACGAGATCTTGATCGAATGTAGGTAATTCTATATTAATACTGTCGAATGAAATCATAACTCAAATTTAAGCACTCTGATTATTAGATTTTGAGATTGTTTAAAAGGCACGGAATAAGGTTTTAGTGGTCTATTAACTTCCAAACCTCTTAACGCACATTCCAACCCACTTACTCATTTTCATCATCCTCGTCTTCGTCGCCCCTATATTTCTTGCTCTTTTTAACCTTAACGGGTGTGTAGCCTTCCACCACAATAACAAATTCGCCACGTGGTTCATTTTCTTCAAAATGGGTTGCCACCTCAGTCAGGGTGCCTCGCACGATCTCTTCAAATTTCTTGGAAATTTCTCGACACGCTGCCACTTTACGCTCTGCGCCAAAAACCTCTGCAAGCTGTTGCAAGGTTTTCACCACGCGGTAGGGCGATTCATAGAAAATCATGGTGCGTTCTTCTGTGGCTAACGCTGCCAAGCGCGATTGGCGCCCTTTCTTCTGCGGGAGGAAACCTTCAAACGTAAATCGCTCACAGGGCAAGCCACTCGCCACGAGTGCAGGCACAAATGCCGTAGCACCTGGCAAGCACTGAACAGTCACACCACGCTCCACACAAGCCCGAACCAGCATAAAGCCCGGGTCGGAAATGGCTGGCGTACCGGCATCGGAAATCAACGCCATATTCTCGCCGGCTGCAATACGGGCAGCAAAGGCATTGGCCGTTTGATGTTCATTAAACTTATGGTGCGAACACAATGAATTATTGATCTCAAAATGCTTCAAAAGGATGCCCGAAGTACGCGTGTCCTCAGCTAATATCAAATCCACCTCTTTTAAGATGCGCAACGCGCGGTAGGTGATATCTTCAAGATTACCCACAGGCGTGGGTACTAAATATAATGTTCCCATAGAATTAACAATGGAAGAAAATTAAACACTTAATCCACGCAAAGGTAGCATTTTTATTTTATATGCCAAGCCTCGTTGGATTGATAAGGTCGTAAAAGTCACTTAAGTGATATGTAAAAAAAAATTTTTTAGAACCTTCCTAAAAATATTTGTCGTATTTTTGCAGAATACGTAAGTATAGAGATAAAGTTGGGAGTTTCCATCCGGCATGTGTTGGGGCCAAATAGAATTGAGAGAACAGAAAACAGAGTGCAGAGTACATCCTATCCGAACGGCATCTCTAAACTCTCATCTCTCAACTCTAAACTCTCAACTCGCTAATCGCAAACCTTTTACCACCATGTCTTTATTTGCTGAAAAAATAAATTTTGATCGTTTCGTGCGTGGTTTACTTTTAATCATCGTCATCACAGCGATTGTCATGGCCATTCATGCCCTGAGCAGCGTATTGTTGCCTTTTGTTCTGGCATGGGTTTTGGCTTATATCCTGAACCCTATCGTGAACTTTCTGCAATACCGCCTGCATCTTCGTTGGCGATGGTTGAGCATCGTGGCCACCTTGCTCCTTATTGTGGCATTGATCGTTCTGCTCTTTTGGTTGGTTATTCCGCCTGCCTTGCACGAATGCGTGCAATTAAAAAACAGCATGGTGACCTACCTCAGCAAAAGCGCCACGAACACATCTGTACCTCAGCTCATTGAGGAGTTTGTGAAGACAAACCTGCAAAATGAAGAGGTAAAGCAATTCCTTCAAACCAGCGACGTTCGGGATTTTATCTATACCCACTTAGTGAAGTTGGGCAATTTCCTGTGGCACACTGCCGATGCCTTGTTCACCTTGTTTTCATGGTGCATCACCCTACTCTACTTAATCTTCTTGCTCTTTGATTTTGACAAGATGTCGAAATCCTGGATCAACTACATACCACCACGTTTTCGCAAGGTGGCAACAAACCTCTCAACCGATGTTGAAAAAGGGATGAATGCGTATTTTCGCGGACAAACATTGGTAGCCATGTGTGTGGGCGTGCTCTTTGCCATTGGGTTCTCAATCATCGGTCTGCCCATTGCTATCGGTTTTGGCCTTTTTGTGGGCTTGCTTAACCTTGTGCCTTACCTCCAGGTGGTGTCGTTACCGATAGCCGCTCTGCTGGCCCTCCTGCACGTGGTTGAATCGGGCGAAAACTTCTGGGGTTACCTCTTTATGGTGACGCTCGTGTATGTGGTGGTGCAATTGATTCAAGACCTTTTGATTGTGCCGCGCATCATGGGACGCATCATGGGACTGTCGCCTGCCATTATTTTACTTTCACTGTCGGTGTGGGGCTATACACTTGGGTTCATCGGCTTAATCATCGCCCTGCCCCTCACAACGCTTATCGTCTCTTATTATCAACGCTATATTATTCGTGAATAGTGCCCCGGCACGCATTTCACATCCAACACTTTGCATCCTATGGAAGACACTTTTGATATACGCTCTGAACAGCACACCATTTCCAATGCTGAAAAAGACTTTGAACGTGCGCTGCGCCCGTTAAGTTTCAGCGACTTTACGGGGCAGAAACAGGTGGTTGAAAATCTCAGCATTTTCGTGGCTGCTGCCAAATACCGTGGCGAGCCACTTGACCACACGTTGCTGCATGGACCTCCTGGATTGGGAAAAACCACATTATCGAACATCATTGCCAATGAATTGGGGGTGGGTTTTAAAATCACATCGGGCCCCGTTCTCGACAAGCCTGGCGACCTCGCTGGTTTGCTCACATCGCTTGAGAAAAACGATGTGCTATTCATCGATGAAATTCACCGTCTGTCGCCTATCGTTGAGGAATACCTCTACTCTGCCATGGAGGATTACCGCATAGACATCCTTATTGATCGCGGACCTGCGGCACGCTCCATCCAAATAGACCTCAACCCCTTTACGCTTGTTGGCGCCACCACACGAAGCGGATTGCTCACCGCACCGCTGCGTGCCCGCTTTGGTATAAACCTGCATTTGGAATATTACGATGCCCAAACGCTATGTTCGATTATCGAACGCTCCGCACGCTTATTGGGTGTCACCATGGATAAGCGCGCAGCTGCCGAAATAGCTGGTCGATGCCGTGGCACACCACGTATTGCGAATTCACTCTTGCGTCGTGTCAGAGACTTTGCACAGGTAAAGGGCAATGGCAACATCGACCTTGAAATTACACGTTATGCACTCGAAGCGCTCAACATTGACAAGCACGGTTTGGATCAAATAGACAATAAAATCCTCACCACCATCATTGATAAATTCAAGGGTGGCCCTGTGGGACTCACTACTTTGGCTACTGCTATCGGAGAGGACGCAGGCACGGTTGAAGAAGTGTACGAACCGTTCTTAATTAAAGAAGGATTTATCCGCCGCACACCACGCGGACGCGAAGTCACTGAGGCGGCTTACAAACACTTGGGCAAAGTGCCGCAAATCACAGAAGCGGCAGCACGCGATTTGTTTAGCAACCTGTAAAACAAGCGAACGACCAGCACAGCAACAGCCTGCTTTGAATCGTTATCACTCCAGGTAAACCATAATTTTAAGCCCTCAAACCTATTTGCGCTGAAATAGTATTACCCACTATTCATTCTTAAAGACGGTTCTTAAATTAGCTTGAATCGATTTACTTAAATCAAGCTTGGGATCAAACGAAATACATAAAAACTAATTTACAGAACCGACCTTAAATTTCACAACACCAATGGAATGGCTAAAAATAAAAACAAGTACAGAGTTGGTGCGCGTACGTACTGACGAAATCGTTTACGTCTGTGCAGACGGCAATTATTCTGACCTGATGCTCACGAATGGGCGTAGCCGAAAAATGACCTTCCAACTACACTATTTTGACGATATATTCAAGCAACTGCAGCACAACACCTTCGTGCGCGTTGGGCGCAGCTTAATTGTCAACAAACGCTATGTTTTTGTCGTTAATTTAACCGAACAGAAACTATTGTTCACGGGCAATAATCTAAATACAGATATTAAACCTATAAGAGTGTCGCGCGAAGCATTAAAACAGTTAATGGAACTTCTTGCCGAAGAGAAAGGAGGAGAAAATGACAACTGACTTTAAAGATTCACAAGTGCAGAAACCCGAAGTTCCTGTTATTATCATTGAACGCGACGAAAGTCCTTCTTTCCTCGCGCCATCGCCAAAGCCCCGACGTAAAAAAGGCCTCATCGCAGTCGTCGTTGCCCTGAGTAGCGTGGTGATAATGATCGGTGCATTCATGGCATACCGCCAATGGGCGCACTACAACCGCATCGGAGTTTCCATTTCCGTTTCGCCTGCCAAGAACATTGAAAAGCTGAAGCGAACACCAAACGATGCCACACCGCAGGTGGTAAAAACAAGCGAAAGCGTTCTCGGTGTGGACTTTGACCTGTACGCCATTCAGGGTTTGCAGGGAAACATTGAATTTGAAGAACCCGACACCGCAGATACCTCCGTGTTTCTATACTGCCGTTCCGTTGACTTCACAGCAGAAGGGCGCTATCTCAGTTCACTCGTTGCTTACGGCACAAAACATGAATCAAACAATCAGCGTTTGGCCTATATGGCAATGGTTAATGGCAACAATGTCATTGGCATTTCAAGGAGCGAGGACGTTATGAAGTATGTCATGAAAGAAGGAGGCAGTTACTTCCGCCAATTTATTTTGGTAAGCAATGGCGAGCTACCGCCACGATTCCATCTTCACGGCAAAGTGGAGCGCTGCGCTATAGGGCGAATCGGCGATACACTTTACTACATCACCTCACACCACAAAGAAACCCTATGGAGCTTTGCCGATGCACTGCGTGAATACGGATTTATTGATGCCATCTACATCACTGGGGGCAACGATTATTCCTTCTATCGCGATGCACAAGGCAAGCGCCATGACATTCATAATGTAGAAAAATACCCCCACATCAAATGGAAGGGAATTATCCCTTGGTTGGTGTTCAGAAAGAAATAAACAAGTGTACAAAAAGAGGAGTTTGCTTTATTGCAAACTCCTCTTTTTAGGGTTAGATGTGCACCTTATACATCATCATCCATAACATCATCAATATTTACGATATATTTTGAATAAGTCTGAGGATCTTGATTTTGGATTTGACACAGTTTGTAGATTAAATCGCTATTGGTTTCTCTAAGTATTTTGAGTTTTGCTTTTAGTTCCTTGATTCTTCCTGCATTTATCTCTTTATCGTATGTATTCACAACCTCCAAGTCAGACATTTGAGCAATCTTATTCAAATATTGTCTTTGATCCTGAATTCTAATAATTTCTTTATAGCGCTTCAGTTTCAAAGCCAATTCATTCGTTTCGCACACCTCATCGGCAAATGCCTCTAACTGCCCCAGTCTAACCAAAGCATCTTTATAATACTCTGTACGTTGCTTGTCGTATTCTTTAAATTGGGCGATAGTCTTCTCTAATGCTATAATTTTAGCTTTCAACGCCGCGATAGAAACTTCTTCGTTTTTCATACACTATAGATAGGTGCTATAAATTTAAAAATCAATTATGGACTAAGCCATTCCTTTTGCAAATTTAAGGATTTCACAGAAAGAACCAACCCTATAGAACTTACTCAAGTTTCGCAAGTCCTAATTAACTGAAATATAATAATATGGTTTTAAAATCATTGAGTTAGTTTTTTTAGGATGTTGTCGTTAATATTGAAATCATTTGTTATAAACGATGCTTTTGTGTATCAATCTTGTTTAAAGTTGTTTGTAACTATATGATTTACAATGATGATAACAACTCGCTAAACTTGAGTTACTAGATTTATTGGATAGCATCGAAATATGGTCATGTATTTTATTCTTTAGGATCTTCCTCTAAAGGAAGAGCGTTCATAAACCTATCGAAATCACTTTGGAATAGGCGGTCTTGTATGATACGATACTTTTCAAATTCCGTTTCTGCATGCTCTTTTGCTTGTTCAGCAGACACTTGTCCTGCTGTTTGTAGAACTTCATTACCACCAGCAGCCAATATAATCTGACAGTTCTGTCATTTTGAGATCGGTTTTGGCAATAACCACGTCTGTCTTGACGATTTTACCATCGGAATCAGTTGCCGAGATTTCCTCGGTAGCAGAATCATTCTCAGATTTCCCAGAAGCAAAGATATTCTTTAGATGAATCAGATGTTATCTGTAGAGCAATCAAACAGCATACCGACGATTTGCCATGAAGTATTATATTTTCAAATTGTTTCTACAGGTTCTATCATCTTACATCTTCATCATCCGATGGCAACAAATAATCACTTGCTTTTTCCTTTTAAATAATCGTTCTGCCAAGTTGCTCCTCTAATTGCTGGCGAGCCACTTTTGCAACACTGCCCCCATCTTTCGCCACCTTGGTTTGTCCCATAAAGCCTTTTGGATTCCGTTGTTTGGAGGTTCTGCAGCCGATGCTTCAGCCAATGTGTTCAGAGCTATCTCCAAATTGGTCATATTATCTCTAAGGTTTTCTTTCTTCAATCCTTTGAGATGCTTATATTGCTTGGTTGTCAAGCCACTCCATTCTTTGGTGATAATGTCTGTAAGTGATGCGTATTGTTGCCCCACTTGTACACCTGTTCTATGCCATTCATCTGTCAACTCTTTACGTACTTCTATGGATTTGATACGCTGGTTAATCCAAGCATCCGAATATCCCAGTCGTTTATAATCCATTATGGCTTGTTCAATGGATAGTTCAGGGTCTTGCATCTGGTCCAAACGCTGCGAGGCAACTTGTGCCATCCATTGCTTAAACGGTTCTGCTTTAGGTGATGGAATAGACTGAATAAGACGAAACAATTGTTCTTGGTCGGCAACATCCGTTAAGCGCATCTTACCATCAGCAGCCTTCATTTTCAACTGGTGACAATTTGTCACCGTTTGATATCCTTCCTCTACAAGCCTCTGTTTCAGTTTATTCCAATACTTACGAGCTTTCAACAAATCTGTTTGCTCGGTAAGCACAGCCACTACATCAACAATGGAGAAGTACCACTTCTCCTGTTCATCATCCCAAACAGTACGCACCTTGCGCTCTTCAAATAATTGTATCGCTTGTTTCTTGGTCATATAATATTAATATCTTTTTCACTACTTTTTATTAAATCCGACAAAATTTTCCATTAAAAAAGGTGCTTATTTAATCTCACTTTATCAATTAATCCGTTGGGGAATATAAATGCTAATCGTTCCTTATCAAATTCAGCTTTCGTCTTATGGATTATTCTAGACCTATGGGTCAAATTTTCAATTCTTTATCGACCACAAAAGATCTTTTACATCTACATCAAGTGCTTTTGCGATGGCCACCAATGTTTCTAAATTGGGTTGCATAGTGTTAGTACACCACTTTGAAACAGTAGCAGGATCTTTTCCCACTTGTTCTGATAGCCATTTATTAGTGCGTTTCTTCTCTGCAAGCACCACTTTAAGACGATTTATATCCTGTGCCATATCTATTTGTTTAATCTTTATCAGTTAGTTTCGTAAATTCCCTCAACTACTCAGCCACATTAAATTCTTTAAGTCTATCTTTGATGCATATATCATTGAGTACTCCTTTCTCATTCATATATTCCATCAAATCCAACATTAGATAGCGTTCACTGAATGTATGAAGAACATCGTACGAGGGTATAATATAGTCATACAAAATGCCGGACTTCTCCAAGCGACTATAAATATCTTCTTGGGGTAGTTTCAATAATATGGAAAGTTTACTTATGCAAAACGTCACAAATTCAAGTGTCTTTTTATCCATAATATCTTACCTAATTATAATATTATATTAATTATTTGTCCTGCTTATATAGCAAAAGTAATAAGAATATATGAGAATAAAGACGATTTTGTTGATTTACTTAGATTTTTCTTAAAAATAATCTCAAAAGATTGAAGTATAGTGCATTTATTTGAAGGAATATTAAGCCCATTAAGCGTATCATCATTTTCTTGGGTAATTTATTGCGGATTACTATTATTAACATGGCCTTTCATACGTAATAAGTAAGAAAACAACTAGAGTATGAACTTTAAGAAATAGTAAAACGCCAAACATCTCATATACAAAAGTTTGGATTTTAAGATGATTTATATTTTTGGGCTGTAACTCGATATTTTTTTAGACTTATAGCTCAGTGCGTACGGAATATATTGTATTTCACAATGCCTACTCAAATCAAACAATGCGGCAGATTTGTGCTTTTTATGTCTTTTCTCTTGGTTGTTCGGGTGGGAATTCACGTCTTCTTATTAGTTTTGTAACATATTGATTATCAATACTTATTCCATTTTTAAAACACGGACGCAACATCCAGGGTTAACGCATTGATAGTGAATGACAGTCGATTTCGAGTAAGCGAAGTAACCTCTGAATTACCAATACAAAAAAATAGCGTGCTACTCTCAAAAGAGTAACACGCTGTTTTTTAAGCATAAATCAACTTTCGATACAAATGAAGTACAAACTTGAGTGAATTCTCAACGGCGAGTCAGTTGATAGGCAGAATGTCATGTATTTAACATGCCCCGTTATAAGCAAATTACGTGATGCTTTAGCTACAACAGATTTGGCAATTAATTCTTATTCTGTTTAATTATTATCGAGGCCTCTTTTTGCTTCGGTTTGCAATATGATGAATAGAGAACTTCATGTTCTTCCTTAAATGCCTTACTATCAAATTGCATTGTTGTTTTGGCAGGACAATATGTAATATTGTATCTTTCGGTATCCACTCGGTCTATGCTTCGGGTTTCCATCTGTTTCAGGATTCTAAGACGTAATTGTTTTATTTTCTCGTCTAACTCATCCTTTTCTGCTAACAATTTATTCAACTCACTTTCAATATCCTCAAACCAAAGTTGCTGTTGTTGGGATGATTGAGTTACACTATCTGTCAATCCCATTTTTTGAAGTCGCGAGGATATTGCTCCGATGTTTCTCTCCATAAGTTGAGCAATCTTTTCAACAGACATTCCTGCGGCAAAATAATTCTTTACTTGTTGTTCCTCGGTCGAAGTCCATTTGGCGTATGCATTTTTATATTCAAGTTTCTGCTGTTCCATATATGACATCGTTTGAGGTACTGTTTCTACACTTGAATCGCCAACAATCTCCCCCACATCCCCTATTTCTTTAACATATTCGTTTATAATGTCAATAAACCGTTGACCAAACGCGTCGCGCTTGTGTTCACCAATACCAAAAACATGTCCAAACGCCTCAAGTGTTGTGGGACGATCTGTGGCGAGAGCTAATAACGAACGATCAGACATGACAACGTACGCTGGCCAATTATGTTCATTAGCAATTTGCAAGCGCAGTTCTAGAAGTCGATTAAAAAGTGTTTGCGACCCAGATTCATCTTGCCCCTTTGGCATTTTCATCGGACTTTGTTCTAAAATTTGTTTTCTTCGTGCTTTAACAGAAAAGTCATCCCGAGTAATAACAGCCAACTCAACCGTTTCATCGCCTTTTAGGACACGCTGCCCCAAAGGAGTAACGTGTATATGTCGGTCTTCATTATAGGCGATTTCAATGAATCCCATGTGAAGCATTTGCAACAGATAATCATGCCAATCGCGCTGAGGAATATCACGACCAACCCCAAATGTCTTTAATTGGTCGTACTTGTGCACCTTAACCTCAGCCGATAAGTTTCCCCTCAAAAGATCTATCGTTGTCGTGAATCCCACAGACTCATTGGTACGCATGATCGCTGAAAGTGACTTCTGCACTATGGTTGTACCCAAAAACCTTTGAGGAGGAGTGCGACAGACATCGCAATTTTCGCAATGGCAATCAGAAATTTCTCCAAAATAATTAAGTAAGATACGTCGTCGACACACTTGTGACTCTGCGTATTCCTGCATACGCTGTAGTTTATCAAGATTTATTGCTTTCTGCCCACTTTCATTTGCAAAATGACGCAAGGTAATAATATCTTGTAGATTGTAGAACAGCACTGTTTCGCATGGCAACCCATCACGTCCCCCTCGTCCAATCTCTTGATAGAAACTTTCGATATGCTTCGGCAGATTGTAATGTACTACAAACCTTACATTGCTCTTGTCTATCCCCATACCGAAAGCCACTGTTGCACAAACAATTTGAATCTTATCTTTCACAAAATCATCCTGCACACGACTACGCTCTTCATTTGATAATCCAGCGTGATAAACACCTACGGCTAAGCCTTCATTCTTCAATTTCTCAGCGAAATTTTCCGTTGTTTTTCTGGAAAGACAATATATAATACCACTCTCTCCTTGATGTCGGCTGATAAGTTCCAATATACTACGTAATTTTTCACGTGCAGAATACCCACGTTTTACGTCAAGACTTAGATTCTGACGATTAAACGAACCCACGAATGTCTGTCCATTCGTAATGTGGAGTTGCTCTAATATATCTTGCTTTGTTACCTTATCTGCGGTTGCTGTTAGCGCCATAATGGGAACAGTTGGAAATAAAGTTTTTAACTGCCCCAACTGTGTGTACTCAGGACGAAAATCGTGTCCCCAACTTGATATACAATGTGCCTCGTCTATGGCAAAGAGCGATATCTTAACTTGCTGCAAAAGGTGTATCATTCCCCCAACAAGACGTTCCGGGGAGATATAAAGTAACTTCACCTCACCACGAATACAACGCTCTATAACATCTCTGTTCCATCGCTCATCATTACTGCTATTCACAGCTTCCGCCAAAATTCCATTTGACTTCAGACCATCCACCTGGTCTTTCATTAACGAAATTAGCGGAGACACAACTACAGCCAACCCATCTTTTAGCAGCGCTGATATTTGAAAGCACATAGACTTACCACCACCCGTTGGCATCAACACAAGTGAGTCACCCCCTTGAAGGGTATGTTGTATGATTTCTTCCTGCATCGGGCGAAACGTTTCATATCCGAAATAAGTCTTCAAAGTCTGCGTTAAAACTTTTGATTCCATCATATTTATTTATTCGTTGTGCTTAAAATTCTCATTCTAAATGAATTATCACACACAAAACCATTTTTCTATTAATGATATCATTTATACTTTATCATCTGTAAGAATTGCGCTTCCTCTCATTAATGACAGATAAAACAGAACACATCATTCCGAGTAACATCAAAAATTACCATTAGTTTTCTTCCTCAAAGTCAAATCCACGAGCAACACAGCGTGTTCCTTTTCTTCTTTGGGCGCATCTTTAGGACGCCATGCCACGATAAAGCGGATTACTGTTTCCGAAACAACATAACCCTTTTCTTGCCAAACTGCCAGTTCACTTTGTATCTTTTGAGATAATTGACACACAGGATTATTCGTTTTTATGTCGTATAAGTAGTTATCGTTAAAACGTAGTTTCTGACCAGCACGCAGTGATAGCACTTCCTTCTTGCGAAATTTGAAAAATCCCAGATTCACATCACGATGAGATAGTTGCAACACTATTTCATTGGGCATTTCATACATAACACGATCCTCAAGTTTCAGAACTTCAAAACCTTCAAACATGGTGCTATTGGTGTGTATAAACAAACGGCGCTTTGCTCGCGTTATACCCACATAATATCTGCGTAAAGCCTCGTCGGTTAAATGTCGCGGTTCAGTAATGAGCATATACACATCATCAAACTCCATACCCTTTGATTTATGGATGGTTGATACCACAACATCAGCATTTTGCAAGTCGCAAAAATCCTCGGCAGAGGATTCAAATACAAATTCCTTGAAATCAGTCAAATATTTCGCTTTATTCGTACGCTCAAAGAGTTGGATACACCGTTGCAAATAGCACAAACTTGAAGAATTTGCATACTCTGCAAAAGTTTTGGATTTTGCAATTTCCCAAACTTCATCCGTAATGAGTGCTGTATGCGTATTCATTTCTATATGCTTCAAAAAATGACGCACCTCCGCCAGGTTCCAAAAACGAAATCCTTCCATGCTTTGAATAAGTTTCGCTACCATTCCCTTCTTACGAAGAAGTGCCACCAGAATCACCGCCTCTTCATTCGTCTGAGTAAGCACACAAACAGAACCTGTTCCTTGATTTTGTACCAATTCTTTTACAAGCGGTTGGTACATTAAGGTTGAGACGTGACGCGTAATGCGAACCACTCCTTCATCTTGAGTCATTGAAACAATTGGAGTAGTTTTCATTCTGCGATTTATCTTCATCACAAATTCGTTTGCAAACTTCACGACCTGTTGAGTACTACGATAATTCTCAATCATTTCATAGAACACCCCATTAGTTTTATCAAGCAATTGCGCCATATATTGCGAGTTGGAACCACGAAACTCAAATATATTCTGATCATCATCGCCCACCGCTATCACACGCATCTCCTCGTTTGCCTTCATCAACGCTTCAACCAAAGCAAACTCTTCAGCACTCATATCCTGTGCCTCGTCTATGACAAGCACAGTTTTAGCAATACGATTGGGTTCAACCTCGCCATCATTAATCATCTGCGCCGCACGCGAAACGACTCCCTTAACCTCATCCAAGTTACCAATTCTTCCCAACAAGTCAAAACAATAAGAATGGAAGGTCTTTATTTCCACAAAGTGTGCCGCATTTCCTATCAGTCCCATCAAGCGCTGCTTAAATTCTGTGGCAGAAGCTCGCGAGAATGTAAGCATCAATAACTGCTCGTGTTTCACATCCTCAAGCAAAAGCAACGAAGCCAATTTATGTACCAATACTCTTGTCTTTCCACTTCCTGGACCTGCCGCAACTACAATACAACGAGAATCCTTGTCAGAAATAATTTGCATCTGCTTGTTAGAAAGCGTTCCGAAGAGTTGCTTGTATTTATCGGGCGTCACATTGATTTCTATTTCTTGAAGACGTTCGCCCTTAAAGTATTTGGACACAAAGCGTTTATAATCCATCTGGAAATAGTCCTGCACATACTGCAAGGCAGCATTGTAATCCCTAACCATGAGGTTCGCGTATTCACCAACGATGTGTACTTGCTGAATCTTCTGCTTATAGAATTCATTAAGCATTCGATAATCGTCCTGCTTATAACGCAATCTGCTATCCTTTATTCGGCGAATATCCATCGCATTGTATAAAACAAGGAAACCACCTTCCAACTTTAATGCCCCAATCTTAGAGAGGTAAAGTAATGCCTCCTCTACTTCTTCAAGCTGTACGTCACGCAATGAACTGAACAAATCATTCCCATAAGCTTTAATGTCATTGAGCAACTCGATAACAGAGAATTGGATGCCCTTTATTTTAGTTTCTTCACTCGTGGCGAGAGCGGTCTGTTTAAACAGCCAATCTACGGAGAAACGACAGATTTCCAACCGTTTTTCAAAACGTTTGATAATCGTATCTAAATCTGCCTGACGAGCGATCTCTATATTATGAGCGGCATCCTCCTTCTTTTTTGTATATCCTTTAACGGTCAAGAAATACAATAAGGTACGTATATCCTTCTCTGTTGCAGAAGTAACACCTTCATTTTGCGCATTATCATTTAATTGCTTACATGAAATTCGTAACGCGTCATCTGGTATTTTATTCAGAATATAGCGCTCCAGTTTTGTAAATCGCTCCAATAAGCGTTTGGACTTATTTTCAGATTCTCCTGAATCATTTAAGTAAGCAGAGATATCCTTCGTATCCGCCAAAATTCCCTCTTCGCGCATACGCCCTACAACAGACAACACCTCTTCCTTCTTCAATCCAAGAATATCTGCTAAATAGTCCACACGTGATTCAGCTAACTCGTCTTGCGCTTTAGCAATATGCTTTTGTGATATCAGCGATTTAATAATACGCACAGCCTTTTCTATTTCCCCATCTTCAAAAAGCACCGACTCTGTAATGCGCCTGCGTGCCTCATCAACATTCTTCACTGTAATCCCCGTGGCAAACACTTGAGGTACATTATTTCCACGTTCTAAATAACCAGCTTGCTCCAAAGCTGCAAGTGCAGTACGTACACGCGTTTCTATATCAGAAACGGAATCATCCCACCCTGCCATTCTTGCAATCTCCAAGGCGGAACAACACACACGCATACGAGATTTTGTCATATCCTTCACCGCCTTCCAAACTTGTTGAATTTCGCTCAAACTCAACTTCGTCTGATTCAGCAAGATAAAGTGCTTATCCAAATCAGAATCGCTATACAATACAAAACATCTCGCCTGAAGTTCTGGATCACGCCCCGCACGACCTGCCTCTTGCACATAGTTCTCCAACGAATCTGAGATATCAAAGTGAACGACCAGTCCTACATCCTTCTTATCTACCCCCATACCAAAAGCAGAGGTCGCTACAATAATGCTCACTTGTTCAGACATGAAAGCATCCTGATTGGCTATCTTTTCATCAGCATCCATTTTCCCATTGAACGGCAATGCCTTATAACCATCTCTTGTCAATTTTTCTGCCAATTGCTTCGTACGTTTCGTTCTTGAAACATAAACGATGGTAGGGCAAGACGATTCAGCGATCAATGAACGCAACTTCAAATACTTATCATCCTCTGTTTCTGCATGAATCACAGAATAACGCAAGTTCGTTCGTGATGCCGTTGACGCAAATAGTTGAAGATCCAAATCAAGAGTCTGCTTAAAATAATCACAGATATCTTGCACCACCTTTTGCTTCGCCGTTGCCGTAAAGCATGAAACAGGAATCGGGCTTGTAAGGCGTTTCTTCTTTTGATATTCACGAATAAACTTTCCTATGTAAAGATAGTCCACACGAAAATCCTGTCCCCATGATGAAAAACAGTGAGCCTCGTCAATCACAAAGCGCACCACATGGCGCGCCATGAGTATCCGCTCAATTGTTTTCGAACGAAGCATCTCAGGAGCTATATACAACAAAGAGGCATCACCTTCCAACACGCGCTGAATTGCTAATGAGCGACTTATCGGATCCAATAATCCGTTTATCGTAACAGCGCCAGTAATTCCTCTTTCGTCAAGATTGTCCACTTGGTCCTTCATCAATGATTGCAACGGAGATATTACAACCGTAAGACCATGCACAGATGCACCTTCCATCAAAGCTGGCAACTGAAAAGTAAGCGACTTTCCACCCCCTGTAGGGAATATCGCCAGCAATGACTTACCATTTACTGCCGCTCGAACAGACTCCTCTTGAAGTGGTTCACCCTCATAAGTACGAAATTGATTGTAACCAAAATAACGCCGTAAGTTATGATGAACATCTAACTTTTGATTACAATATTCGCATCGTTTCTCACAATTCGTGTGCCTCAACAATCTAATAACATATTCTACGTTTGGATAGTTGCGCAACACCCACGCAGGTGTAATTGAACTCAAATCTATCGTATCAATCAAGGCCAAGGCATAAGCCAATTCGCAAGGATAAAGGTCTATAATAGACTGAAAATCTACATTTTCACAAATTTTACCCTTAAAGACAAAACGAATCGTATTTTCAAGCTCTTCCGATGAAACAGATGGGGCACAAACATACTTAAGAAATCCATCAAATTCTGGGATTTCCTGTAATAGCGAACCGTAAATAATCTTCTTATCCTTGGATAAAGCACGCCAACATGCTACTTCATCCATAAACAAGTCATGGGCTTTCTCGCAATCATTAACGGGATTGTTCAACTGCTCAATCAGTAACTTATCATCTTTCAATAAACGATGATAAGGTTTCTCGGGGAATAACAATGGAGAGACATAAAGCGTATCAACAAGCACCCATTCATGAACATCATTTCCGAAAAGATACTTTGCATCATGGTGTATGATATTATGCCCACAGACATATTTCACATCTTTCAAAAATTCAAAAATCGCAGGTTTATTAGCCGAATGAAAAACCGCACGGTCGAATCTCAAAGCGCCAATGTCATGAATTTTCTTATCCTTCATGCCCACCTCCACATCAACAAACGCATAGCGAGGCGCTTCTTGAGGTATTGGTACAGCAGGAGAATGCTCGTCACCACTAATCGACTTTATAATTTTATCCCAGAAAGACATTACTTTTAAATTAATATTAATTACTTATATTGATTATCAGAGTTTCGCTCGTCGCACAATTCTGTTAATTCTCACAATTTATATTTCCTCATCGCCATGCTTTTTCAAATTTTCCAATTCCGCAATAGTACGTTCAACTACTTCCTGTAACTGATAAGAAGCAATGCCTAAAGGTTTCTGAATATCTTGCAACGACCATTCTACAATGGTTTTCTTAGCTGTCTTACAAATCAGCAACCCAACAGAGGGGTTATCATCTTTACCACGAAGCAACTTATCTGCTGCCGTAACATAGAAATTCAGTTTGCCGGCAAATTCTGGCATAAACTTAACTGCTTTCAACTCCACTATGACATAGCGACGTTGTGGAATATGATAAAATAACAAGTCTGGGAAGAAAACAGTCTCTTCATCTATGCGCAATTCTTTTTGACGACCAATATAAGCAAAACCCTGGCCAAGTTCCAACAGAAATTCTGTCACGTTCTTTGCCAAAGCATTTTCCAAATCTTTTTCTTTTTTTACTTCCTCGACCGTTATGAAACTCAAGTCGTATTCCTTCTTCAATATTTGCGTAGCTTCTTCTACTTGAGTAGAAGGTAGCGTAGCTTCGAAATTGGTTATAGCCGAACCTTGTGATTGGAAGAGGTGAGCGGTAATATGATGTTCCAAAAGAGCACGACTCCATCCTTCTGTGGTAATTTTGTTAATGTAAAAAAGAGCTTCGTCAAGTGATTGACTCTTAGTGAAGATATAGATATGATGCCCCCAAGGGATAAAACCAAAAGCATCGGGCATCTTCAAATCTTCAACAGGTTGTTGAAGACTTTCCTTTCCAATTTCTTCAACAGGTTGTTGAAGATTTATAATCCGTTGATAATAAAACTCATACCAACGCTTCATATAGCGCAAATTTGCCGAAGAAAAGCCTTTTTCGTCAGGAAACATTGACCTCATATCAAGGCTCAACTGATTAAAGAATCCGCTACCCCACTTGCTCTCAGCTTCCTTGGCTACAATATCGCGCCCAAGGTTCCAATAATATTCAAGAACCTCAGTGTTCGCCTTGACGGCAGTCCTCAACTGACTCTGTTTGTATCGTCGTTTCAAGTCCGACAACCATTCTACATATTCTTTGTCGGCAGTCATACCATCTCGATATACAAACGATGGCATTTCTATATTTTTGCTCTCTTTCATAGCTCTATCCTTATTCAATTTCATAACCAATCCCTTTAAAAGCTTCTGCAAGCATAATTTGTGAATCTTTTTCTCGTTACATCAACTCTCTCATTTCTTTGTTGGATGCAAGTATTCTCCTTACGGTTGTCTATTTCCAAATCATGATCTATAAATTCAAAATTCTTGCTTTCATGTTCTTGTTAATCCTTAATAAGAAGAACTTATAGTTGCAAAACTTGAGGAAGTATATTACTTCTTGAAGGTCTTATCCAATTCATTCTTTATAGCCTTATACGCAAGTTGTTGATCATGCGATGTCGTCCAACCAATACCACTTTACTTTAGGTGGGTTCTATTAATTCCAAGCTATATTATTAAGCTTTCATCATATAATGATACCCTACAATACACATTTACTTGCAAAAGTAAGAAAATAAGGGCACACACTGAAAGGAATGTTTAAAAGGATGGTTTGGCATTTATACTTTTAATTCACAATATTGCTTTTACCTGAACCAATTACACATACTCGCTTTAGAATTGGATTTATTAAGAAAAACGCGAATTCACCGCTGATTTTGACACTCAAAACGTCTTCATGTGTATATTTTACACCAAAATTTGGCGGCTTCAAAAATTCTTCTTAATTTTGCAGTGTAATTTTTACGCTAAACAAAAAAGAAAGGAGGATTAAGATGTAGAAAATTATTTATGAAGTAATGTAATTAAGAGAGTTATTAATGTTTTATTGTGTTTAATTTTTATAGTAATTTTAAGAGTTATGAATTATAAGTTGACGGATAATAAGATTGTTTTTAACGGTGAAACTTTGTATCAGATTGAGTGTGTAAAAGATTGTAAGTGGGCAAAGAAAGGTGAGTTAGGAGGTTATATTGCTTCGTATGATAATTTGGAAGATGGTGGTTGGGTTGCTGGAGATGCTTGTGTGTGTGATACTTCGATTGTGAGTGGATATATTGAAGAAGGTTGTGTGGCTGGAAATTCTGTGGTAGAGGGTAAAGTGAAGGGAGTTGTAATTAGAAATTCTTTTGTGGATAAAGATTGTGATTTAGAGAATGTGTTGATTATTAACTCAAGTATTTATGATTCGAAATATGAGAGTTTTAAAAAGAAAAATTGTTCATTGACGCGATTGTTAGTAGTGTATTCTTGTGTTAGTGAAGTGGAGATTTATGGTTCTGTGGCTATATTTAGTAGTAGTGTTGAGAAAAGTAAGGTGGAATGGCAAACGATTAGTGATATGAAGATTAAGGAGGGATATTTGATCGAGAATTTTGAAATTCCAGAAACGGAAGAGACGGGTGAAGTTGGGGAGAGAAGAGTTAGTGATGAGGTGGTTACAAAAGTGGAAGAGGAAACAAAAAGGCAATTTGAAGAACATG
>JAGBYN010000118.1 GCA_017628775.1 Bacteroidaceae bacterium
CAAGGATTTAGATACCTATTTACAACATTCGCATCGTGTACGTGGCAAGTCTTTTGCCTTGTAGGTTGTGTGATAAATAGAAAGCGAATGATCGCATTGGGTGATCATTCGCTTTTTTACGTCTTAGAATTTTAGAATGGCAGCTCCCCAACTTGGGACTGTTACTTTCGTAAACTTATCAGGTGCTAATTCTAATATTTGAACTTCATCGGTCAGTAAATCTGTTGCGCATTGAGTGCCTTGTGGTAATGAGAGAAACTCAAATGCGTGTTCAGGGATTTTTACGCCTAAGGTGCAGGGGTATTCTTCGAAGTTGACCACGACAAGAACTGTTTCAGTTTCGCTTCTGCGTAAAAAAGCAAAATGACGAGAAGGGTTTAAGTTTTCCTCGCCGTCGTAGTTGACATACATTAAATCGTAGAATAAACCATCTTTGAATGCACGCACATTTTGGCGTAATTTTAAGATTGCACTGTAGAAGTCATATAACGATTTTTCTTGTTCGTTAAAGGCTTCAATTCCTGAAGTCAGTTTCTTTAATGAGTCGCAGCGCCAATAATCAAAGATGGTGGTGCGCCCATCACGTCCTGAAAATCCTTCTTCATCCATGCCTCGTTCGCCAATTTCTTGGCCTGCATAAATCATTAATGGTGTTTCGCGCATCAATGCACTCACGATTAAAGCAGGTTTTGCCTTTTCGGGGTTGTGTGCAAAATAATCAGATGCAATGCGTTGCTCGTCATGATTTTCTAAGAAATTAAGCATATGTGGGTAGATGTCGTCCACAGATTGCCATGCACCTGTTATGGCTGCCGCTGGTTGTTGGTGACATACAATGGCGCGCAGAGTGTCGTATAAGCCTACTTTGTCGTAGAGATAGTCAAAACCACCTATCTTAATGTAATTTCTGTATTCGGCAGGGTTGTAAACCTCAGCGATAAATACAATTTGAGGAAATTTCTTTTTAACCTCTTTGATGGCGTATTTCCAAAATTCTACAGGTACCATTTCTGCCATGTCGCAACGGAAACCATCTACACCCTTCTTGGCCCAAAAGAGAAGTATGGCGGTCATTTTCTTCCATGTGTTTGGAATTGGGGCAAACGCTTTAGTCCCGCCATTGCAGTAGTTGACTCCATAGTTGAGCTTGATCGTTTCATACCAATCGTTGCGATTGGGCCAAGCGTGAAAACAATCGTTTCCTGTAGCTTTTGCTGGGAGTTCTTCGTAAGTTAAAGAATCGATTTGTGCAAATTCAACATGCAGTTGCTCGCCAAGGATATAGTAGAAATTATTTTGATTGTCAAATGATTTAGAAAGATCGTCGTTTTCACCTAAATCTTTCACGCGTGCTGGTTTTGAGTCGGATTTGTATTGGCGTGCTACATGATTAGGCACGAAGTCAATAATCATTTTCAAGCCAGCATGATGGGTACGTTCTACAAGAGCCTCAAATTCTTTCATACGATTTTTAACATCAACTGCTAAATCGGGGTCGATGTCATAATAATCTTTGATGGCGTATGGTGAACCAGCTTTCCCTTTGACAATGATAGGGTTGTCGGCTAAGATGCCAAACTCTGTGTAGGTGGATTGTGTGGCATGCTCAATGAGTCCAGTGTACCATATATGTGAAAATCCGAAATTTTTAATGCGTGTGAGTTCTTTTGCGGTGAAATCATTCATTTTGCCACAACCATTTTCAATTATGGTTCCCGATTTGAGGTTTTTCCCTTTTCGGTTGCCGTATAATCGTGGTAATACTTGGTAAATATTCATGTTTGTTTTTGTGTTTTACGTACAAAAATATGAATGTGTAAGTACTACTTACGAATGGTGAAGGGGTAGTACTTGCACATTCATTGAATTATTTAGTTGAGTTACAAACCACGTGCAGTGACGTCGCGTGATATTTTTGTAATCATACCTTGTAAGGCTTTTCCTGGGCCGCATTCAACAAATTCTGTAGCTCCTGCAGCAATCATGTTTTGAACTTCTTTAGTCCAAAGTACACTTGCTGTGAGCTGTTGAATTAAGTTTGCTTTGATTTCTTCTGGGCATGTATGCGCTTGGGCATCTACATTTTGGTACACAGGACAAATGGGCTTATTGAAAGTCGCTCTTTCAATTGCTGTTTCCAACTCATCTTTGGCCGGTTGCATTAATGGCGAATGGAATGCACCACTCACTGGGAGTACAAGGGCGCGCTTTGCACCTGCTTCTTTGAGTTTTACGCATGCTGCCTCTATAGCTGTTTTTTCACCAGAGATTACTAATTGGCCGGGGCAATTATAATTTGCAGGAATAACTAACGCTTCGGGAGTAGAAACTTCTTGGCAAATGGCTTCAACTTGTTCGTCGGGTAAACCAATAACGGCAGCCATAGTGCCTGGGATCGCTTCGCAAGCCGCTTGCATCGCTAAAGCACGTGTTGCAACTAATTTCAAACCATCTTCAAAAGAGAGGCATCCAGCAGCGGTGAGTGCCGACAATTCTCCAAGAGAGTGACCTGCTACCATGCTTGGTTTGAATTCTTCTCCTAAGCATAATGCTGAAATAACACTGTGAAGAAAAACTGCAGGTTGAGTTACTTTGGTTTGTTTCAGTTCTTCATCTGTGCCATTAAACATGATGTCGGTGATGTTAAAACCGAGAATATCATTTGCTTGGTCAAAGAGTTTTTTTGCTAAAGGATTGTTTTCGTAAAGGTCTTTACCCATTCCAACGAATTGTGATCCTTGTCCGGGAAATACAAATGCAGTCATAATTGATTTATTTGTTGTGTTTTGTATCGATTCTTCGTGCAAATATACATATTATTCGTTGAATTGAGAAATTTGGGGCAAAATAAATGAATGACAGATTTTTATGATGTCCTCTCTTTCTGGGTTGTGTTAGAACTTAATTGAGATTATCTGATGATGCTCCTACTTTTAAATCGGTGTTGTTGATGAGCACTTCTATTCCATTTAGATCCTTCAGTGTGGGGTAAACTTCTGCGATAAACCATTGTGCTAAATTGTTATCTCGTTTAACAACTGTTTTGTTGTTGCAGAAAAGGTTTATGCTGAAATATTCGAAGTGTTTTCTCGCTATGTTGATGTCGGTCAGAATACGCTCTTTTGTTTCTCCTTCTGTGCAGCATAGCAGGCATACGCCTTGGAAATGTTTGGCTACGTCTTCAGGGGTTGCTGTGTTAGGGATGCCTTTTCGCCATTTTGATCTCAGATTCGGGTCAAAGGTTTCTATGCCACATCGAAATTTCACGGTGGTGTTTTCGAATTGTTTGGCAAATTCATTTAATTCATTTCTGTACATGTAGTGAGCTTCAAACCATAGGGTGTGAATGTTGTGTTGCTTGACAACCTGCTTGATCATGTCTATGGTTTTTGGATCAAGCTCCATGGCTGAACCGGAGTTGATTATGTCTAAAACGCCATATGTGCCCGTTACTTGTTTCAAAACCTTTTGGTTGATTTCGAATGGGGATGCGCTGCTGTCTTCGTGGTAATCGCAAAAGGTACAACGTTTCCATTTGCAACCTGTGCCCTGTAAAAGTACAAATTCGCGAGGAAGATTTTTATGAATTAATGAGTAGCGTTGCATGATGATTGTGTTGTTTAGATATGACAACCTTGATTCGTGCGTGAAATAATTTTTGATTCACACCTTTGTATGAAGCAAGTGTTGCTTTTGCTCATATGTTAATGCTGGGTGTTATTTGATAATTCCACTTTAGCTTGAACCCACTTGATAACTGCATAGGCCATTGGTGTTCCAAAAATTGCTTCTATAAAAAGTTTTGAAAAGTATTGAAACGCAATCATCATGAGTAGGTCGTGTGTGCTTACTAAACCTGCAAATGCAATTAAAACAAACGGAAGTGTATCAAATAGATAGCCAATCATAGAACTGCCAATTGTTCTAAACCATAGGTGTTTGCCTTTGGTCTTTATGCGAAGGCGTTCCATAAACCAAGCATTGGAAAGTTCCCCGCAAAGAAAACCTGCTAAAGAGCCTATGACGATTCGGGGTACATAACTGAATATGTGGTTATATGCGTCGGCTGTTTCCTGTAGGTATTCTGGTGACGGCATCCATACGCCTACTTGTGTGCATAGCACCAGAAGTATATTACACATAAAGGTGAGCCATATCACTCTTTTAGCAGTGCGATATCCCCATAACTCGGTTAAAACATCGCCAAGCATGTAGGCGAAGGGGAAGGTTATGGTTCCTGCGTCAAAATAACATAGATTGGCAAAGCTTACAATTTTTACAGCCATGATGTTTGATACTAAATAGAGCGTAACAAAAAGCGCTGTAACAATCATCAACGGCATGGGGTTGATGTTTCGGTTTTTAAAAGGGTTTTCCGATACCTTCATAGTTGTTAAGTGAAAATAAAGTGGTTATAAATGGTGAATGGCGATAATGCTCGCCTTGTGATTATATTTTTTTTTAAAATAGTTGTGATATCTTAAAAATCAGAAGTTTGATCAAGGTCTTCAAAAAAAATAAAGAGGTTGTCAATGGAATTTGGCAACCTCTTTACAATTGTTTTATTTAATATCTTAGGATTTGTCCTAAACGCAAAACAGTGTTTGTTTTGATTCTGTTCATTTTACAAAGTTGGGTGACAGAGGTTCCTGTTTTATTTGCTATGCGCGATAGATTGTCACCTTTTTTAACTTTGTAAAATCTGTTGTCGTTGTCCTTAATATCTCCTTTCGCAAGTTGGCCTGTAAAGTTCTTGCTTGTTTTAGGTTTGTGGAATGTGTAGAAGTCTCCTGTGACGTCTTGATTGGGGAAGTCAAACAAGAAGGCAGGGTCAATTGCTTCACCCATTACTCGAGTTTCGAAATGGAGGTGAGAACCATACGAGCGACCAGTGTTTCCTCCCAACCCGATAGGTTGTCCGGCTTTTACTTCGTCGTCTGTGTTGCAAAGATGCTTGGACATGTGGGCGTAAATTGTTTCTAAACCATTGTTGTGGCGCAATACAACATATTTACCATATCCTTTTCTTTCGTACTTTACGATTCTTACTTTACCGTCGAATGCTGCGTAGATTGTGTCGCCTGTGTAAACTTTAACATCAATGCCTTTGTGCATGCGGCGAAAACGTCGGCGATAGCCAAAATTACTTGTTACTTTTCGGCTTTTGGTTGGCATACAAAAACCTTTTAGGTCAATGACCAAACTGTCGGGAACGTCTGCGCGATTGTAGCAATGTGTATTTTGGGTGTCCCAATTCTTGTAAAAATCATCAATAGCATCTTCTTCTTCAAACATTAACATGATAGCAACAGAGTCGGCTTCACGTAGTTTGTCGTCAATCGGTGCTTGTTTTGCTATCATATCTTGAGCGGCAGCATTCGAAAACGATGCTGCACAAAAACAAAGCCCCGTGATTAGGTGCTTTATGTTTAATATTTTCATTGGCTTTAAATTTAGACTTTGCAAAGTTACGTACATTATTTAAAAAGGCAAAATTTTTAATCTTAAAAATTGCTGATTTTTAACCTTTTGCCTGATTTGTAACACTTTTTTGTCGTTTCTTGATTTCAGTGTAGATCAAAGCAATAGATTTTAAAGATGTGATTAAACGAATAAATGCCTAGTATTTAAATCTAGGCTCCTATTAGAGGTGTAAGTATCATTTTTTTTTTGATGGTCTGAAATTTATAGGCTTACATCATGGTTATTTATGAATTTTCAGTTAAATGTAATGATAAAACGTAAAAATAAATGCAATGAAAAAATTTTATTTGAATTTTATCCAATTGAGAAATAAAAAAAAACTAATTTTGGAGGAAATATGTATGCTGTTCTGTGTTTGAACCTCAAAAAGAATGATGTGTGCAGGACAGGTGCTCCAATTTAAATCATGATTATACTTAAATCTTTATCACAATGAGTACAAACAGAAGTTTAGTATCAATAGACACATTGTCGCGCGAAAAGATCTTGTCTTTGATTCATCGTGCTGAAGCGTTTGAAGCCAATCCTAATAGCAAAATATTGGATGGTAAAATTGTTGCAACATTGTTTTTTGAGCCATCAACACGTACGAGGTTGAGTTTTGAAACAGCTGCTAATCGTTTGGGAGCAAAGGTGATAGGATTCGCTGATCCTAAAATAACGAGCGGAACAAAGGGAGAGACTTTAAAAGATACGATTATGATGGTGCAGAATTATGCTGACGTTATCGTTATGCGCCATTATTTGGAAGGTGCTGCTCTTTATGCCAGCGAAGTGGCTAATGTGCCTATTATCAATGCTGGTGATGGTGCCAATCAACATCCTACTCAAACGATGTTGGATCTTTATAGCATTTACAAAACTCAAGGTACATTAGATAACCTTAATATCTTTTTAGTCGGTGATTTAAAATATGGACGTACAGTGCATTCTTTGATTATGGCCCTTCGCCATTTTAACCCTACGTTCCATTTTATCGCGCCCAAGGAATTGGCTATGCCTGAGGTGTATAAGGCATATTGTCGTGAATGTGGTATTCAATACATTGAGCATGAGGAGTTTAATGAAGATATCATAGCTGAAGCGGATATCTTATATATGACTCGTGTGCAACGTGAGCGCTTTACCGACTTGATGGAATACGAACGCGTGAAGGACGTTTATATTTTAAAGGCTTCAATGCTTGGCAAGACTCGTGATAACATGAAGATTCTTCATCCATTACCCCGTGTTAATGAAATAGCATACGATGTGGACGATGATAAACACGCTTATTATTTCCAACAAGCTCAGAATGGGCTTTATGCTCGCGAAGCGATTATATGCGATGTTTTAGATCTTTAGGATTTGAATAACGTCAGTTCTTTATTTATTTAACATGATGTGCCTGCACTCGTGTATTCGTAGCGCACTTGCATCACTTTAAGTATTATAACATATGAATCAAGAATTAATGGTGGCTGCTATTGAAAATGGTACAGTCATAGACCATATACCCAGCAATAAACTTTTTGAAGTAATTTCTCTTTTAGGTTTACAGCACGTTAACTCAACCGTGATGATTGGGTTTAATTTGGTGAGCGAGAAAATGGGCACTAAGAGTTTGATAAAAATTGCCGATCGCTTTTTCTCAAATGAAGAGTTGAATAGATTGGCCGTGGTGGCTCCAAATGTAAACATGTCAATCATTAAAAACTATGAAGTGGTTGAAAAGAAACAAGTGGAATTGCCCAATCCGATCATAGGAGTTGTTAAATGTGCCAACCCTAAATGTATCACCAACAATGAGCCGATGAACACTAAGTTTCATGTATCTGAAAAGTCTGAAAAGGTTGTGTTCTGTCATTATTGTGGTCGTGAACATGTTTTAGATTCCGTTAAATTGGTCTAAATATGTCGGATTTTTTAGATATTGTACGTAACCGAAGAAGCGTGCGCGTTTACACCGATCAACCCCTCGATTCAGAGCAGGTCATAGCCTTGCTCAAGCCCGTGTTGGTGGCCCCCACATCGAAGGGTAAAGATAGTGTTGAATTCATTGTTGTTGATAACAAAGAGATTTTGGAGCGCTTGTCGGTGGTAAAACCCCGATTCGGTACGCTCATC
>JAGBYN010000119.1 GCA_017628775.1 Bacteroidaceae bacterium
ACTATTCGTCACACCAAAAACTCTATTTCTTCAGGTAAAATATCTATTCTGATATGTGTAGCCTCGCTGGTGTGGATGCGTCCGTCAAGGGCGATGGGGGCATTGTTGGTTTCTAAAATTTCGATACCCTTTGTGCGCCAGAATCTAACACTATTGTAGGACAAGAAACGGTTGGTAAAAAGTAGCCAAAGTCCGTTGAGCGTCTTGGTAAACGGGGCTTGCGCAACAGAGGTAATGTCGAGCATTCCGTTGTAGGGGACGGCACTGGGCGTTTGCCCATATCCGTGGGCAGAACCGATGCAAATCGTGGTAAGCTCCTTTTCGTGTGTCTCGAAATTCACCTTGAACTTTATGCGAAACTTTTTGCGCTTAAAAATCAACATCATGCTGGAAAATAGATTGGAAGTTAATCTTGACATCCAGTAGTTGCGAGTGGTGCGCTTCAAGTGAATGATGTTGGCAACGATTCCAATGTTCAGGCAATTCAAGAAATAGCTACGGTTGTTGGGCGTGCCTCCTTCAGTTAGCACTCCCACATCAATCTTTCGCTTATTATTATGCTGCAAACGGGCTATAGTGCCTTTAATATCGTCAATGTCAAAGTCCCAATAGTGTGCAAAATCATTTGCAAAACCATTGGGGATTACTCCAATGGTGGGATGCTTGCCAAGGGGGGAAGTTGTACGCATTACTCCGTTGATGACTTCATTTAATGCCGCATCTCCTCCCACTAAAATGATGGTTTTGTATCCGTTTTGCGTCATCATGCCAGCCAAACGCTCAGCCGAACCCTCTCCCTCGCTTTGAACGAAGTCGAAAGGCTGCCCCGCTTCTTGCAGGGCGTGAAGAATTTTCTTCCAACGCCGTTCTGTGTGCAATGCAGGTTTGGGACAATAGATGATGCCCCATTTAGAGAAAAAATGAGCGTTATCTGCCATAAATATTTGCTTGAGGGGTAAAGTCTAAAGTGGGTGTGTCGTTGGTAGGTTCGGGCTGAGGAGTGGGGTCAGGCGTTGGCGTTGGTTCTTCCTCCTCAGGGCGCTCCGGGAAATCCTCTTCAGTAAGTTCAGTAATCCAGAAATCGGGATATATGAAGCCATTGACCTTAAAATAAGAGGTGAGTTCTCCCCCTACAGCCACGCTGTTTCCAAGAAGTTCGGGGTGGGTCATCAGGTTATAGACGATTTGGTCGTCAGTACCGCTTTTAATTTGTATGGGCAGGCAATAGGAGTAATCTCTTTCGTCAATACGGTCGGCTATAATCAAGTTGGTATTCACTTTTGTGGTTGGAGGCGCAAAACGAGCCTTACTCATCGTCGTACCATCCACATAACCTACGATATACCCCTTTACAACCACCCATGTCCCCGTAGTTGCTTTTAACGCTTGTGCCACCGTGAGGGTATCCTCCGTAGTGGTAGTGTTATTATCCCCAGGTTGGTCGCCTGGTTGCTCTGTTGGGGTATCCATACTTGTCTCGTCCTCTAATTTAGAGCAACTCATAATGCTCCATAGCGAGAGGAGAAGGGTAAAGGTGAGGGTTGTATGGTGTAAGTTCATGGTAGATGAAGGTAGGTAAAGATTAGCGGTTGCCGTAAGGGGCTAAGTCATGCTTCAGAAAGGATTTCCTCTGCTATACTGCGAATGGATGCTTCGGTATTGCTGATCCAACGAATGGGGGTGCCACGTTTTTCCATGCCTCTGAACCATGTCATTTGGCGCTTGGCAAATTGGTGGATGGCAATCTCGAGTTGGCGGTACATTTCCTCAAACGAGAGTTCGCCAATGACGTGTTGCGTCAAGAATTTGTATTCCAGTCCGTAGTAAATCAAGTCTTCAGCCGAAATTCCCTCTTTAAGTAGCGCTCGAATCTCGTCTAACATTCCCTTTTCAAGACGTTGACGCAAGCGGTTGCTGATGCGCTCACGGCGCACTTCGCGGTCTACGTCTATTCCTAACGTGAGGCTGCTCAGCGTAGGGAAGGGGCGCTCCTCCTTGGGCTCATTTTTGTAATATTCCTCAATCTCTATGGCGCGGATAGCGCGTTGGGCGGTATCCACATCCGTCGTGTTATGGAGTTGTGCTTTATAGGTTTTGAGAATGGCGGTGAGTTCTTCAAGGGTTTTGCCTTCCAACTGTTTTCGGAGTTCATCATTCTGTGGCACTGGGCTTAAACGGTAAGCGCGTAGGATGCTTTCTACATAAAGTCCGGTTCCGCCGCATACGATGACGCGTTTACCGCGCGAACGTATGTCTTCGTAAGCAGTAAGGAAGTCGCGCTGAAACTCAAAGACGTTGTATTTTGTTCCGGGTTCGGCAATGTCAATCAAATGGTAGGGAATCTGTGTGCCATCAGGCGCAGTATAATCCGCTAAATCCTTACCTGTTCCCAAGTCCATGCGACGATAAACCTGACGCGAGTCGGCGCTGATAATTTCTGCGTCGATAAGTCGCGCTAATGCGGTGGCAAATTTTGTTTTTCCCGATGCTGTGGGACCAACGATGGTAATAAGGTCGTAGTGTGTGGACATAATTATATATAAGGTGGGACTTTCTTCTGCAAACTTATCAAAAAAAAGGCGTATGGCGAAAACTTGGGAATCAAAATTGATGGACGAATTTTGAATTTCTGTGGTTAAATTCAAAAAGACGGATTGATTTAACCTAAAGCCGGATTTTGAAGCGGTGGACTGGGTACAATCAAAGCGAAACATCCAATAAAATTACAATGCATCGGTGTCCGAAATAATTCCTTTTGAGATGCTGAAAACTATCTCCTATTTAGTTGAAACTAAGTACCGATTATTTTGAATTAAGTTCGAGTTATTTTTTACAGAAACGGATGTATGTTTGGGTATCTCAAATATGCTTACGATTTTATCCTATGTAAGTCAGTATTTTACCTAAAGATGGAGATTTTTAACTCTACAATGTCACACTTTGAGTCAGAAAATTGTCCGGAAAAGTTAAAGTTCTGTAACTCTGTGAGTTTATGATTTTTTGTAAAAATATGCAAAGAAAAAGGGGCGAGTAGGGGTTGTTAGATTAAACAAATTTTACTAATTTTGCACTATAATATCCCCCTTGAAAAGGGTGAGATTTATATATGTACTGATAATCATTTCTTTAACTCAAGTAGCGTGATAGCATTAGCTCGACATATCGAAAGTTTGCTCTTGAAGCACGACTGCGTAATCGTTCCCGACTTTGGCGGATTCGTTACGCAGCAGGTTGCTGCGCGCTATGTTGAGGACGAAGGCTTGTTCTTGCCTCCCTATCGTAGCGTGGGCTTTAATGG
>JAGBYN010000120.1 GCA_017628775.1 Bacteroidaceae bacterium
GCTGGTTCAGGAAAAACACGTGTGTTGACCTACAAAATAGCATATCTATTACAGCAAGGTGTGCAACCTTGGCAAATATTGGCGCTTACTTTTACCAATAAAGCTGCCAAAGAAATGAATAGCCGAATTTCTCATTTAGTTGATAAGGATGCTGCAAAATATTTGTGGTCGGGCACTTTTCATAGTATCTTCGGCAGAATCTTAAGGATGGAAGCTCAGCATATTGGTTATACTTCAACCTTTACAATATACGACCAATCTGATACCCAAGCGCTGATACGCGCTATTGTTAAGGAAATGAATCTTGATTCAAAGGTTTATAAAGCATCTGCCATACATTCGCGAATTTCGTCTGCTAAAAATCGTTTGATAATGCCAGAGCATTATTTAGCTGATGCCGATTTCAAAAGAGCTGATGTATTAGCGGGCATCCCTGCTGTTGGTGAAATATACCTGCGTTATAAAAATCGCTGTCGCAACGCCAATGCTATGGACTTTGATGATTTGTTGGTAGAGACTTACCTGCTTTTCAAATCAAACGACACTGTACGCCTAAATTACCTCGACCGCTTCAAGTATATATTGGTAGACGAGTATCAAGATACCAATTACGTGCAACATCAGATAATTTCACAATTAACCTTACCGGATTCATGTATCAGCGTTGTTGGCGATGACGCTCAAAGTATTTAAGGCTTTCGTGGTGCACGAATTGAAAATATTTTGAATTTCACCAATCAGTATCCTACGGCGCGCACTATAAAGCTCGAATGCAATTATCGCAGCACCGGTAACATTGTAGATGCTGCAAACGCCATCATCTCACACAATAGGAATCAAATTCCGAAGCAGGTGTATAGTAAGAAGGGCTTGGGCGACAGCCTAAAGCTATTGCCAGCTTCAAGTGATAAGGACGAAGGATTTAGAATTGCTGGAGAAATTAGCCGACTCCACCGACAAAAGGAGGTTTCATACGCGGATATAGCAGTGCTTTACCGCACAAATGCCCAAAGCCGTTCGTTTGAAGACGCCTTCAGAATGCAGGGGATACCTTACAGAATTTATGGCGGACTTTCATTTTACCAACGAAAGGAAGTAAAAGACCTTTTGTCCTACCTCCGCCTGATTGCCAACCCCAATGACGAGGAAGCATTTAAGAGGATTATAAATTATCCGCGCCGTGGAATCGGCGATACCACCATCGCAAAGTTACAAACCGCCGCCGTAGCGCACGAGAAATCCCCCTTTCTTGTTGCTGAAAATCCGGAAACGTACGGCCTAAAATTCTCAACTGCTACTGCCCGACGCCTCGACGCCTACTGTGCAAACATAAACCACTATGCGTCATTGGTCGAACAAGGCATCTCCGTACACGAACTTGCCAAGCGCATCGTTTTTGAAGAGGGCATCCACAAGGATTTGGAAGACGACGATTGCCAAGGTGCTGCAAAAATCCAAAACATCGAGGAGTTGATAGGCGCCAGGGCTGAAATGGAGGCTGACTATCTCGAAGAACACGGAGTGGAACATCTCACTTTGGCAGACTATCTTTCCAACGTTTCGTTGCTCACGGATGCCGATCAAAGGGACGACGAGCAACCTCGCGTAACGTTGATGACCGTCCACGCGGCTAAGGGCTTAGAGTTTGAGGCTGTTTTTGTCACAGGGCTTGAAGAGGGGCTCTTCCCCGCCGAATCAGCTCGCTTTTCGGTGAAAGAACTCGAAGAAGAGCGTCGCTTGTTTTATGTTGCCGTCACCCGCGCAAAGAGCCGCTGCTTCCTTTCTTATGCCAAAACGCGCTTCAAATGGGGGCAGTTTCAATACTGTACGGAAAGCAGCTTCCTTAATCACATCCCCAAGCCGCTTTTTTCGTCACCTCCCCAAAGCCCCTCCCTCCAGTCCACCTCAAGGGCAGACGCTTCCTCAGCGCGTAGCGCGTCTCAGCCCGCAGCGCGATTTACGCCATCACTCAAACCCCTACAAGCCTCGCTGCAAAAACTAACGGCTCATCCCCACTCTTCAACGCTGGAAGAATTACGCGTTGATGATAGGGTAGAACACAATCGTTTCGGCATAGGAACCATCCTCTCCCTTGAAGGCACAAGACCAAGCGCAAAAGCAGTCGTGTATTTTCAAGGAGTAGGGCAGAAAACCCTCCTTTTAGGGTTTGCTAAACTTAAAAAGGTGAACAAGTAGTTTAATTCCCTTTATGAAGTGGTTAGAATGAAAAAGTGCCCCCAAAAGTAATTCAAGGACTTTTGGGGGCACTTATTGCTAAATATATTCTCGTCGATTTCGCCACTTAAAGTTTGAATCTCACGCCCGCATAGAACTTGCATCCGTGCATCGGTCCGTAAACCATTGTGGGGTCAAACTCGTTGCTCCAGGGATTATTGGCGCTGATGATGGCGTTTTCCTGCTTGTAGTTGGTGAGGTTTTCACCGCCTACGTAAATAGCCCACTTACCAATGTTCTTAGTGATTTGCGCACTGAGTTGGTAGAAGGCGTCGTAGCGTTCGTCCCATGAGCGCGTGCCGTCTGCCTTTGTGTAAGCGTTGGGCATACGACCACCACCATTGAGGTGTGAGGTAATGTCAAACTGCCACTTGTTTTTACCCTTCGTTTCATAACCCATAGTGAGCAATGCCTTATACTTGCTGGTCAAGGGTTTA
>JAGBYN010000121.1 GCA_017628775.1 Bacteroidaceae bacterium
CATGTGCGACCGCCTCTACTTCGACGAACTCTCCTTCGAACGCGTGCTCGATGTTATCGACCTCGAACAGCCCCGTGGTACCATCGTATCCGTAGGTGGACAGATTCCCAACAACTTGGCCATGAAGCTCCACCGCCAGGGAGTGCCCGTGCTCGGTACATCACCCGTGAATATCGACCGCGCTGAAAATCGCGACAAGTTCTCTGCTATGCTCGATAAGCTCGGCATCGACCAACCCGCTTGGCGTGCCCTCACTTCGCTCGAAGACATTCAGGAATTCGTGAAGGAAGTAGGTTTCCCCGTGCTTGTACGTCCCTCTTACGTGCTCTCAGGTGCGGCGATGAACGTATGCCACAACGAAGAAGAACTCGAACGCTTCCTACAGATGGCCACCGAAGTGAGCAAGGAGTTCCCCGTAGTCGTTTCTCAATTCATGCAGGAAACGAAGGAAATCGAATTCGACGCCGTAGCTCAGAATGGTGAAGTCGTTGAATACGCGATTTCTGAACACGTAGAATTTGCAGGTGTACACTCAGGCGACGCAACCCTCGTCTTCCCCGCTCAGCAAATCTACTTCGCTACAGCGCGCCAAATCAAGAAGATTGCACGCCAAATCGCTAAGGAACTCAACATCTCTGGTCCCTTCAACATGCAATTCCTTGCTAAGGGCAACCAAGTGAAGGTAATTGAATGTAACCTCCGTGCGAGCCGTTCATTCCCCTTCGTAAGTAAGATTCTCAAGCGCAACTTCATCGAAACAGCAACGCGCATCATGCTCGACGCTCCCTACAGCCGTCCCGACAAGAGCGCCTTCGATATCGACCGCATTGGTGTAAAGGCCAGCCAATTCTCGTTCGCACGTCTTCAAAATGCCGACCCAGTGCTCGGTGTTGATATGAGTTCAACAGGTGAAGTAGGTTGCCTTGGCGATGATTACCACGAAGCGCTCCTCAACGCCCTTATCGCTACGGGTTACTCAATTCCTAAAAAGAACGTACTTATCTCTTCAGGCGAGGCTCACGGCAAGGTTGATCTCCTTGAACCTTCACAAATGCTTGCTGCCAACGGCTATACACTTTATGCTACTAAGGGTACCGCGAAGTTCCTCAAGGAAAACGGTGTAGAAGCTATTGAAGTTTCATGGCCCGATGAAGAAGGTGAAAATAAGATTATGGACATGATTTCAGCACATGGCTTTGACCTCATCGTCAACGTGCCCAAGAATCATACGAAGCGTGAACTCACAAATGGCTACAAGATTCGTCGTGGTGCAATCGACCACAACATCCCCTTGCTCACCAACGCGCGCCTCGCAAAGGCCTTCATTGAATCATTCTGCGCGATGAAGCTTGAAGATATCCAAATCAAGAGCTGGCAGGAATATTAATCTATAGTACACTTGTACGACTGCCATCTTGCATGAAATACATTTGATAAATAAGGACGCACCATTCGTGCGTCCTTATTTTCATTTATGTAAGCTTTATGACCTTACATTAGCTAACAAAAACAGATTGCTAATTAAAATTTTTACGATTCAGTCGTTTATTTGCACTCAATAAGTATCCTTATCCTCGCCACTATAAAGCGCCTACTTGATAGATTTGAGGATTTCTACAAGCGGTTTACCATCTGCCTTGCGGAGCTTGATTGCATCGTAAAAGAACTCTACAATGTGAGCATTGCCATCATTGTTGATGCCGTTGTTGTCCTAAGCTGTAAAAACGATGCTGATACCCTCATTCTCGCCATGGTTATCAAAATTAGAAACCTTAGCATTATGATTAGCAAGGCGAATCGTAAACACCTTACCATTCACCGCCTCAAACGTAGCATATTGACTATTACTTCCATGCTTTGTAGCGCCAAGAACTTGTGCAATATATCCTAAGAAAGTTTTGGACTGCCCGCTTTTATTTTCATATTCTGTTATAGCAGAGTCCTAATCTTTTAGTACCTTTGCACCATCAGCACTCGAAACGACAGACGGTTGATGTTCTTCTTCAAGAACGGACTCGGTTTCGGGTGTTTTTTTTGTGCATTTTTGCCATTTTCAATACCTCCTCAACCATCTATTAATTAATCGGGCTTTAGTTGAAACTAATCGGGCTTTAGTTGAAACTAATCGGGCTTTAGTTAAAACTAATCGGGCTTTAGTTAAAACTAATTAGGCTTTAGTTAAAACTAATTAGGCTTTAGTTAAAACTAATTAGGCTTTAGTTGAAGTAATTAGGAGTTAGTTTAACTAAATAGGCTTAGTTGACGTAATAAGGAATTAATTTGATTTTTGGTTTGCTAAGAAAGGGATGGCAAAATAGGCGTAGCGTATCTGTACTCAGAGTGGGAAATAAGGGGCGATTGGATGACTCTGGAGGGCTTTTTGTAGTCACGCTTCTTACAAAAATATACTTTTCGTTCGCTTTATTTGCAATTTAATATTGTTGCTGCTTTCGTTTACAAAGTTACAAGACTCGTCCAGCCGTTTGGCATTTAGTAACGAAAAATGCGGTTGCTATTGATTGGTAACAAACAATAAATCAATTTGTTAAAAATACGTGGTATGTTTTTTGAATTTCAGTTTTAAATACAATTCTGAGTAAAATCTTAGCGAAATACATGTGAATATTACCCAGGCGATGATTCGCTTATTTACACGTTTGCAGTTGTTTGCTTTCGTTCCTCAGCTTTCTGCCTGCAATTCACAAAAAATCCCTTTTTGCTTATACATTAAATTAACGTTCATGATGCTTACACTCTGATTACAAGAGGTCGCAACTCGGGGTGGAGAGATCCTCTAATATTGTCTATATATTGATGTAAAAGCATAAAGGCATTTATGGGTGGGGGAGTTGCGGGTCCTTGTAATCAGGGTGTAAGCATTCAGGTGGGTTCATGATGTATAAAATATGGCACGAATAGAAGAGGATAAGGTGCATTGCTTTTTTGATTGATTGCTTGGTGTGTAAAAGTAAATATATGGCTATGTGAAGGCACAGGACTATGGTTTTACCGTCGTTTCGTTTTCCTCTCTATTTTTTTCTTTCAAGAACGCCATTGATTTTGTACATAAAATTACCATTCATGATGCTTACACCCTGATTACAAGAGGTCGCAACTCGGGGGAGGTGATTCTCAAATTTAGTCTATAGCGTTGTGTTATTATGAGAAATCTGGTGCGTTGCTCCTCAAATTCGGACTAGGTCATCTACTTCAGTACACACCCTTTTGTTTTCAATTTCAGCGCCTAACATTTTACTCACTCTAACACACCTACATAATTCATAGGAGGGGCGTTGAAGTCCTTGTAATCAGGGTGTAAGCATTTTTGTGCCTTGGTTCTTATGAAAATATTAAATTTGTTTGGGTTGATTTGTTCAAAGAATGTGTTGATAATGGCATTTTCCAAGTGTTATCGATTGGAAAAAAATAGAGCCCCACGAGGGGGCTGAGGGTTATTCAAAGTACAACGGACAACTTAATACGTTTTGATTAATCCTGTAAATCAAGATTCGTTCAGGATAACGTCCAAGAAGAAATAATGTTACGGGGCATAACCAAATTTCTTCATCAAAGTTTCCACTTGGATCTTTATAGAATGCGCCACCGGTTAAGGTTGATTGCGTTTTATAGAGACGTGATCCGCAAAACCACTTATCCTCTATCTCGTCGGCCACCTTAACAACCATGCTTATCTTGTTTTCATCGCGAGAATAGTAATCTAAAAATCTTGAAGCACCAGCTACCATCAAGGTATGCTCAAACAATTCTTTGGGAAAGCCAGGTACGTCGCAATACCATTTCTTGTTGATCTTTGTGAAAGATACTTCATAGAAACCATTATTCGTTTTGCCATGAAAATAAGCTTTAATTAAAACAATAAAAGCTTTAAGATAAGCCACAAGTTTTATTAATTCACTCATAAAATTACTCATAAACGAAAAATTAATGATTAAATAAATTTTTAAATTGATCCGCGGATTTTGTTTGTGGCTGCAAAATTATATAATTTGTTTTATATGAAAAAAATGCTGATTATCAGTGATATACGAGGTGTTGCGTATTTCGTTTTTTTTTATATGCACAAAAAAAAGAGAGAGGGAAGCTCCTCTCTTGATGTGAACCCCGAAAGTTAGACAAAAAACTTTCGTGGTTTTATTATGTCTAAAAGGAAGAAACATGGTTATGTAGAGTGCTTGAAGTACATGCATATGATTCAAGAAGGAAAGTCCATTCATTCCATACCTGTGAAGTACGGAATAAATGAGAATCGCCTTCATGTATTATGGCATCGTTATCAATCAG
>JAGBYN010000122.1 GCA_017628775.1 Bacteroidaceae bacterium
AGCAAAGCTCTGAACAAGTGAATTGAGCTCGATGTGATGCTTGTCGCACCAATCGGCGAAACTGCGCTTAAACACCTCACTCTGTTTTTGGAAATCAACATTAGCAGAGACAGTGTCACGAATGGTATCTTGCTCGCAGTTGAGCAAATAGTATCCTTCGCGCGTAGAATGTACCGAGAAGAGGTCGCTACGCAACGATGGACACACATCCCAATATGTCGCAAGTTGGTCGATGTCGTGCTTAGGCAGACCACCATAGAGGTGTGCATCGATATCTTGCAATATCTCGGTGTCGGGAGCAGAGACATAGCGAGGGATATTGAGGTTGTAGTCGTTGCGTTCAATCTCCTCCATAGGCACAAAGCGAGCGAAGTGAGGAACATCACGCTGTGACTGCCATACATCGACAATGCGGCGTATATCCTGCTCACGCAGGCGGTTTTTGGCTCCGTCCTTAATGTAACCACTCTTGGCATCAATCATAAAGACTCCCTTGCGACCTGCCGCCTCTGATTTCTCGATGATAATGATGCAAGCGGGGATTCCCGTACCGAAGAACAAGTTGGCAGGGAGACCGATGATGCCCTTAATATATCGCTTCTCGGCAACGAGATACTTGCGGATCTGCGCCTCTGCATTACCACGGAACAGTACTCCGTGAGGTAAGATACATGCTGCACAACCTGTCTGTTTCAACGAGCGAACGATATGTAGCAAGAAGGCATAGTCGCCATTCTTCTCTGGCGGGATACCAATCTTTATACCTTCGCCCCAACGATGGTATTCATCCTCTGCCTTTGCACTCTTTAACCACGACTTTGTAGAGAATGGCGGATTAGCAACGATATAATCGAATGTTTTAAGCTGGTCATCGTCCTTGAATTGAGGGTCGTTGATAGTATCACCCTGTTTGATGTCGGCATAAATCTCATTGTGAAGAATCATATTCATCTTCGCCAAGCCGACAGTGGCATTATCCTTCTCCTGGCCATAAACGGTTGCTCCTTCTGGCGTTTCGCACATTGCCCTCAATAGCAACGATCCAGAGCCACAAGTGGGGTCGTATATAGTTGTTCGCTTGCCATTTTTAGCATTGCTCAAGCCGATAACTTTCGCCATAACACGACTAACCTCGGCAGGAGTATAAAATTGGCCTTTACTCTTACCACTTTCGGTGGCAAAGTTCTTCATCAAATACTCGTAGGCATCGCCAATAAGGTCATCATCTGCAGCTCTATTCTTGCTAAAATCGAGGTTCTCATTCTGGAAAACAGCGATAAGTTTGCTAAGCGTTTCAACTTTATCTTTACCCTTACCGAGTTTTGCCTCATCGTCAAAATCGGCAACAAAGACACCATCAAGTTGATTGGCCTCTGCAAGTTTTTGCATCTTCTTATTTATCTCCTCACCGATATTTGGATTACCTTTGAGTGTAACAAAGTCTTCAAAATAACAACCATCGGGAATTTCAATGTCAAATGCGGCATCACTACGACTTTTATCGCTGATATACTTCACAAAAAGAATTACCAATACATAATCTTTGTATTGGCTTGCATCCATACCGCCACGAAGCTCGTCGCAGCATTTCCATAGTGTGCTATATAATTCTGATTTCTTTACAGCCATAATACTTACAACGACTAATTTATCAAATCTTTGGTTGTTACATTGAGTGTTTGGGCAATCTTGGTCAGCACCTCCAACGAAGGTTGCATCTTGTTTGAGCACCATTTGGAAACCGTTGTCGGGTCTTTCCCTAATTGCTCTGCAAGCCACTTGCCGGTTTTCTTTTGTTCAACCAATACTACTTTTAGTCTATTTAAATCTTTCATTATATATCCAACTTGTTGGTGTTATCCGCAAATTTAATACATCGTGAGGGGAACACAAAATAAATTGTTTGTTTTTTATTTGTAGGTTAAGAGTGTATTCTCTTAAATCGAAGGAGTGTTACAAAATCATGGTTATGTTCCTGGGGATAGATTACACATGGAATGACAAAACGATTAAGATGAGGTTAGAACCTATTTGCATAATAAGCAAAAACAATGTGGAGTGGGGTAAAATTTGCCTTAGCGCTATAATGCAGTTTCCTTTTTTGAATACTCAAGAGAATTACTTCATCAGAAGTTAATTTCCTCCACAACTTGTTTATAATTAAAATTCCAATACTGGTATTTTTTGTACCAAGGTCTGGTACAAAAAGTACCACTACAGGTAGAAAAAATACCAGACCTTGGTACAAAACTATTTTCCCTTGAAATTTTAACAATCAGAATATAGTGTAGTTAGACCTTCTAAAATTTCCAAGAGAGATAATTTTATTTTCAAGAGAGATAATTTTATTTTCATAACTTGGAAATGATTTTCTCAGTAGGGGGTGAGAAAAATAAAGGTATCATATAGTTTTCTTGTCAATATCCCCCTCAAATCAATCTGTTTTACGTTTTGAAAATATTTATCAAATCGCTATTACTCGTCAACTCTTTACTGCTCAACAACTTTCTTGACGATTCCTTTGGCACCCATAGGTTCACCGAAAAGGTTTGCCATTGAGACATCTTCCCGCTTAATGGCAAAACCTTCGGTTATCAGGAGATAGGTGTGGACATTATGCTCGTACAACGAACTGCTGTTAGTCGCGCTATGACACTTTCCATCTCCAACGAAGCTATCCCTTGCTTGGCACAACGACCTTGAAAATATGCACGCAAGTTATCGCGAAGCAAAATATCACTCAGTTCCTTGTGTACCTCCTCATCGCTCGTCTATATGTAATCCTCATTTTTGAATAGGTCCATTATAGCTATCTCAAGGGTGTGTTCGTTGATGTATGACATAGGGATAACCTCTTTTATTGTATAATGCTTTTGATTGAGTCGTCAAACATCTCTCCTTTGATATATCCTTTCTTTACCTTGTTGAAAGAAATCTCTGTCAGTAAATTACGCAGCACGAGCCCCATGAGATCGCTTTTGGCTGTTGTAGGCGTAATAAGAAATTTTGCTTGCACATCTTTCACCGTCAATACTTCATTGGGGTTATCTAAAAACATGCGTATAATCTGCGCTTGTCGTTCATTGATATCTCCCAATTGTAAAAATGTATTAGCCAACATTTTTTCATCCTGCTTCTTCTTAATGTATGCTTGCAGTTGTTTGAAGGCCTTGTCCAATACCTTAAGGTTGTACATGATGAAGTATCCCACATCCATAAAATCTGACTCCACATACAGATACGCTTTTTCGTATGACTTCTTTGAACTGGCAATAACACGCGATACCGACATATACTCCATCAACCAATATCCCTGTTTCAACATGTACCAATAAAACAGTGCGCGTGCCGTACGCCCATTTCCATCTACAAAGGGGTGCATATAGGCAACCATAAAATGAATGATGATTCCCCTGATGATAGGATGTACAAATACTTTGGCATCCGTTTCATTGAAATATCGGCATAACTCTTCAATGAATACTGGTAACTCTTGATAAAGAGGCGGAGTATGCACAACTTCATGAGTGATGCCATCCTCTACCACAACATTATCATTCGTGCGAAGCCTACCTGTATCTTCTGGGTTTTCCAATGTCTTCTCCGTCATCAGGTGATGGATGTGGAATACCAGTTCAGGAGTCAAGGGTGTCTCTTTGTTGTCAACGATAAACTGAATGGTCTGATAGTTATTAGCTATCATCTGCTGCGAACGGTCCTTGGGAGTCATCTTCTTGCGTAACATCTCCTTTGCTACCTTTCGTGTTGTTGCAGCCCCTTCCATTTGACTGGAATAAATCGCCTCTTCCATGAGAGAACTTATCAGATAGCGTTCTTTGTTGTCGCTCGTTATCACTGCACTATTACCCCAAGAACCTCCAAAGTTCATGTCAAATTCATGGCACATACGTTGCATCTTGTTTGTCAAACCAAAACATACGCCATATTTCTCCCAGGTGTAGATAGTAGATGTTATCCGCGATGCCTTCACACGAATCCATAAATCTTGTGCCGACGGGCAACCGTCGGGCCTTTTCTTGTATTTCACCGTATCCCAATATTCGTATTCTTCATTGATTTTGTCAATCAATTCTTTCACCTGTTCGTTTGACATTTGTAACTTGTCAAACAGAACCTTGGCTAAATCCTGTTGGGTAAATCGGGGAGCTTGCTCTATCATGGGTGCTTTTTTAATGATTTGGTGCTACAAAACTATAAAATTCTTTCCAATTTTGCAAGAATTGGAAAGAATTTAAGCGCGAGATTTCGTCGACTATTTAAAAAGTCTCCGAATATTGGTTTATCTTATTCTGTTTTATATAATCAGAAATTGATGCCAAACCTCCTTGATCGCCAAAATTTGTGAACAAAAAAGCAGTTGTCAGTTAAGACAACTGCTTTTATTGTGGTGCCACCAGGAATCGAACCGGGGACACAAGGATTTTCAGTCCTTTGCTCTACCAACTGAGCTATGGCACCTTGCTTTTTGCGAGTGCAAAGTTAGGACTAAAAAATAGAATGGCAAAATTATTTGATGTGTTTTTTTATTAGGGGAGTTTCTTGAATATGTTTTTTGCCGTTAATGTGGTTGTGTCTATGACGTTTTGGGTCGTGGTTTCGTAGATTTCTGCCAAGCGAGATGCGACCTGTGGTAGGTAGGCTGGTTCATTCCTCTTGCCTCGATGCGGTGTTGGCGCAAGGTATGGCGCGTCGGTTTCAAGTACGATGCGGTGCAGGGGAACTTTGTTTTTCAGCACTTCGGGTAGTGTTGATTTTTTAAAGGTCACAACCCCTCCTATGCCAAGTACAAAGTTGGGGAACGTTGTAAGAAGTTCTTCCGCTTCCTCTTCTGTGCCACCAAAACAATGGAAAATTCCCCCTTGAAGGTGTTTGGCATAGGGTAGGAGGGTATTGACGACTTCGCGGTGTGATGAACGTGAATGAATCACAAGCGGTAGTTCATAGCGTAAGCTCCATTCAATTTGTTGGCGAAAAACTTCTATTTGTTCTTCGCGTCTTGATTGGTCCCAGTACAAATCAATGCCTACTTCGCCAATGGCGATAAAGGGGTGGTTTGGCGTGGATAGTAGTTGCTCCATGCGCAGAAGCGTCTCTGTTGGTTTTGCTGGCAGGTCGGTTGGGTGTAGTCCCATCATGGGGAAACACACCTGTGGGTGTTGCTCGCATAATGTAAGCATATCGGGGATCGATGCTTCATCAATGTTGGGCAACAGCATTTTACTAACGCCTTGCGATAGAGCTCGCTCAACGACTGTTTCGCGGTCTTCGGCAAACTCTATGGCATAGATGTGTGTGTGCGTATCAATCATTATGATGACTTCTGTTAGTTTTTACGACCGAGCAATGTTTCAGCGAAATCCCAAAGCGGTTGCTTTTGTTCTGCTGGCAAGTTGATGGCATTGAAATAGGTGCGCGCTTCATCGTAGATATCTGCCATGCGTTGCTTGGTAATTGCTGCAATGTTTATGTCGTTGTAGATGGCCGTAACGCGTGCGATTTTTTCATCGGCAGGAATGTCGGAACTTTCAATGAGGTTGGTGAGTTCCTTGTACTGGGTTTCGTTGGCACGCTGTAAGGCATTGATGAGCAAGAACGTTTTCTTGCCACACAGGATGTCGCCCCCAATTTTCTTGCCAAACACAGCGGGGTCGCCATATACGTCAAGATAATCGTCCTGTACTTGGAATGCAATACCAATTTTCTCAGCGAAATGATACAAGGCTTCACAATCCGCTTGAGGCGCATTGGCTACGATGCCGCCCAATTTTGCGGCGCATCCTAAAAGGATTGATGTTTTGAGTCGAATCATTTCAAGGTATTCCTGTTCGGTAACATCGCTACGCGTTTCGAAGTTCATGTCGTATTGTTGTCCTTCGCACACGCCAATCATGGTTTCAATCATAAGTTGACTTGCTTCAGCAGAACGTTCGCACTGGCAATCGTTAATTAGTTTGAACGCTTCAATGAGCATGGTGTCGCCCGAGAGAATCGCTGTGTTGGCATTCCATTTCTTATATACCGATGGCTTGCCTCGGCGCATTTCTGCACCATCCATAAGGTCGTCGTGCAGAAGCGTGTGGTTGTGATACATTTCAACGGCAACGGCTGCGCGCAATGTGTTTTCATCGCATGGCTTATAGAGGGCATGCGCTAACAACGTGAGTACAGGGCGTATGCGTTTTCCGCCAATTTCAAGTGCGTATGATATGGGTTCGTACAATCCTTCCGGTTTTTGGGGAAAAGAAAGATTAGCGATGAATTTTTCAATGGTGTTAAGCATAGTATTGGGGTATTTATAAAATGAGTAGATGAGAATTTATCGTTTGTGATAAGTCACAGGGATTGTGATTTTTACTTTAGAGAAGTTTACCTTTCCTTTTGCGGGCTCCCACTTTGGCATGCGTTCGGCCGCTTTAAGTATGGCGCTTGAAATCATAGGATGAAGTTCCTCTTCAATATCGAAATGACTAACAACGCCAGCTGTATCCACATAAAAGGTGAGGTGTGTGGTTCCTTCAATACCGTTTTTCATTAATAGTGGCGGATAAATGATGTTGGTGTCCAGCCACTTAATGAGTTGATGTATTCCTCCTGGAAATTCAGGCATCGAAAATACGACATCCTCTGCGCTCTGTGTTGTTTTTGGCAATGGGGCGTCAGAGGTAGTTGGGCTTTGTGTGGACTCAGGTTCTGGCGTTGATGTTTCTTTAAATTGTTCGGTTTCAAGTTCTTCGGTTGAAGGTTCAGGGACGGCGTGCTGTGTTTGTGACTCAACCGTCTCAACAATCTCAGGGACGGTAATTTGTGGTTTGTGTTCTTGTGCCATAACTTGAGGTTGAGGCGTTAAGTCAACAAAGTGTAGCAGTACGTCATCGTGCTTCAAAAGCCGATCTTTTTGAATGGCTTCCATCGCCAGGTTTAAGTCGTGTTGCCAAATCAAATCCAAATAAGTGTGTCCTGCAATGTACGTGCCGAGTGAAATGAGGCAAAACATACCAATGCCACAAAGTGCACGCCAATTTCGCTTGCCTACTTCTGAACGAAGTTGGTAAGCGCCATACGCCTTATTTTTATGTTCAAAAATAAGGTCGCACCATTTTTTTGATACTAAATCAACCTTTGGCACGTTTTATCTAACAGGTGATCTTTGTGAAAGTGATTTATACGGTGGCGAATGATAAGAAATGAATGGCTTTTCTTTCGCTTCTTTATTTTCAAAGGCAAAGTTACGTTCTAAAAGCAAAAAACTTACTAACTTTGAAAACAATTTTAGTTGACAAATGAAAAAAACGCTTATACTGCTTTTTGTTTTCTTGAATTCCTTGATTGTATGTGCTCAAGAAAGTAGTTCGGGTTACAATATTTTAAAACTTCCAACTTCTGGCCATGTGGCGGCTTTGGGAGGTGAGAATATATCGTTGATAGAAAATGATGCAGCAATTGCCTGGCATAATCCAGCGTTGTTGGCTAATGTGCAATCGCAAACTTTAGGTTTGACGTTTATGACCTATTTTGCTGATGCGCAGTGGATGGGTGCGCAATATGTTCGGGCCTTTGGTGAGCGCCATACGGGTTCTTTGGCTATTCAGTATATGAATTATGGTTCACAAAAAGAAATGAATGAAGCGGGCCAAGTGTTAGGCGATTTTTCGGCGAAGGATATTATTTTCGCGCCTTCTTACAGCTATTTGCTCAATGATAAGTGGAGTGGGGGCGCAACATTGAAATTTGCGTATTCCTCTTATGACTCATACTCGGCTTTAGCCTTAGGTGTGGATTTGGGGTTGAATTATTACGACGAAGAACGTGATTTGTCGGCGTCAATAACGCTCAAAAATATAGGTGCAGAAGTGTCGTCATTCCAAGATCAGGAGCAACATCTGCCGTTTGTAGCTCAGGTTGGTTTTTCTAAAGGACTAAACCATTTACCACTCCGAATTTCTGTGACGCTGACCGACCTGACGCGTTGGAGCTCACGCTATTATTATATCGCAGAGGATGAGAAAGAGAAACTTTCGTTTTCTAAAAAGTTGCTTAATCATTTTGTGGTTGGTGCAGATTATTTCCTTACTACCAATATTTACCTTTCTGCAGGTTATAATTTTCGTCGAGCTTATGAACTTAAGGCCGCAGGCTCAGCGCATGGTGCAGGGCTGAGTTTTGGTGGTGGTTTGACTTTGTCGAAGTTTAGTCTCTCGGCTTCCTATGCTAAGTATCATAAAGCGCAAGGTTCTTTGATGTTCAATGCCAGCTATTCATGGTAAGGCGGATGTTTAACATTCAACTGTGTGCTCCGACAAAAACGTGTTTTAATCCTTTTGCGTCACTAAGTACGTAATTATATATATTGAAATATGAAAAAAATTATTATCGCTTTGGATGGCCACTCATCATGTGGTAAAAGTACGATGGCCAAACAATTGGCAAAGACCATTGGTTATATATATGTGGATACAGGTGCTATGTATCGCACTGTAACGTTGTTTGCTATGCGTCATGGTGTGTTTAATGGCGCGGAACTTGATGCGGCACGTTTGGAGTCGCTCATGCCAATGTTAAAGGTAAGCTTTAAGCTGGACCCAGAAACCAACTTGCCATTGGCTTGCCTTAATGACAAGGTGGTTGAAAAAGAAATTCGATCCATGGAAGTTTCTTCGCGCGTGAGTCCTGTGGCAGCGTTGCCTTTTGTGCGTGAAGCTATGACCAGGATGCAACAGCAGATGGGCGAAGAAAAAGGTATCGTGATGGACGGACGAGATATAGGTACAGTGGTGTTTCCACAGGCTGAGTTAAAGATATTTGTTACGGCATCAGCCGAAGTGCGCGCGCAACGCCGATACGACGAGCTCGTTGCTAAGGGCGATAAAGTAAGCTACGAAGAAATCTTGAAGAATGTTCAAGAGCGCGATTATATAGATTCTCACCGTGAAGTGGCTCCCTTGCGCCAGGCAGATGATGCTTTGGTGCTGGATAATAGCTCGATGACGCGCGAAGAACAAAGTCAATGGCTTTATGACGCCTATCTCAAAGCTGTGCAATAATTGATCAATAACGCATATGATACAAATAGAAATAGATTCAGCTTCAGGTTTTTGTTTCGGTGTAACCACAGCGATTGGTAAGGCTGAAGAAGAACTGTCGCATGGTGATTTGTTGTATTGCTTAGGGGATATCGTTCACAATGGTAGTGAATGCGAACGTTTGCATGCATTGGGCATGAAGACCATTGATCATGACACGTTTTCGCATTTGCGCGATGCCAAAGTATTGTTGCGTGCGCATGGCGAACCACCTCGTACTTATGAATTGGCACAGCAAAATAATATAGAAATTATTGATGCCACTTGCCCCGTGGTGCTTCAATTGCAACGCCGTATAAAAAAAGTGTATTCACAACCCGATCATCCTCAAATCGTTATTTACGGAAAGCGCGGTCATGCTGAAGTGCTGGGGCTGGTGGGTCAAACAGAAGGTGAGGCGATTGTGATTGAAAATGTAGAGGAGGCTGAGAACCTTGACTTTACGAAAAGTATTTGTTTGTTTTCGCAAACGACAAAGTCGCTTGAAGGATTTCAGCGTGTTGTGGAGTACATAACCGAACATATCCACGATCCCGAACACTTCCAATACTTTGATACCATTTGCCGACAGGTGGCGAACCGCTTGCCAAATATTCAGGAGTTTGCATCGCGTCATGATGTGGTTCTTTTTGTGTGCGGTCTTAAAAGTTCAAACGGAAGGGTTCTTTTCGAAGCATGTTGTAAAGTGAATCCACATAGCTACATGGTGGATAATCCAGAATGTATTGATCCCGCATGGTTTGCTCATGCCAAAACCGTTGGTGTATGCGGGGCTACGAGCACGCCGAAATGGCTGATGGAGGCTTGTAAAAAAGCAGTTCTGGGATTTTCTTAGTAGCGTGAAAAGAAGAAGATGCTTGATTTTTATGTTGAAGATTACCATAGAAAATTAAAAAAAGAATTATCTTTGCGACGTTTTTGACGATACAACAAAGTAATTCACCTATTTTAAAGCATACATTATGAAGGATGTAATTCTCTCTATATCAGGAAAACCTGGTTTGTTTCGCCTTGTAGCGCAGGGTAAGAATAATCTTATTGTTGAAGCAATTGATGCTCAAAAGAAGCGTATGGTTGTCGGCGCACGCGACCGAGTTACTGCGCTTAATGATATTTCTATGTACACCCTTGAAGATGACAAACCATTGATGGAAATCTTTGAAAGTTGCAAGGAGTACATGCAAGCACAACCCACAGCTTTCTCGCACAAGGAGGCAAGCGAAGCTCAATTGAATGAGTTTATGTCGGCTGTAGTTCCTAACTATGATGCTGACCGCGTGCACCTCAGCGATATTCGTAAGCTCGTGCAATGGTACAATATCCTTGTAACAAATGGTTATACAGAATTCTCGGCAGCAGAAGCTCAAGAGGCAGAAACAGTTGAAGCATAAAGAAACAGAACAATGCGTTTCAAGATAATTAGGATGATTTGTTGGCGTTCAACAAATCGTCCTAATTGTTTTGATTGAAAACAATGTTTACACGATGTCAAATTGGAAAGAAAATGTAATTATCGTTGATGCGAATCATTTGGATGTCACGGCGCTTAATCTCACGGTTTATTTTGAGCGAATGATTAATCGTCCTATTCCTAAAGCTGATTTGTGTCATTGGTTGGATTGTGTGGCTCTTGATGGTGGCATACGTCAAGGTCAAAATCAAATTCAGGTGGTGTTTATTCATGATAAGGAAAAGCAACAATTAGATTGTTTTGCTCCAGGTCGTTTTTCTGATGAATTGAATGGACAAGCCTTTAAGGATCATCTTGGTGAGTTTGAATTGGCAAGCTTTCCCGTTGAAGAGGTTGTGTCAAAGGCTGATTTCTTTGAGCAGTCGCTCGAGGCAATTATTGCAGCTGAATCGGTTAAGACCGTGATGGTTGTGGCGTCAATGGATGAATATGGCGATCAGGTTAAAAAACAAGCGCAAAAGGCAGAAGGAAAAGATGTGGTTCTGTTTTCGATGTCGCCAACAGAAGAGCGCGGGTTTAAGCAGGAAAATTTGGGCTATTCGCTGATTAGTGCCTTAGGTGTTAAAAGCGAGGAATTATAAAGATGATGTTTCAAAATGAGTTTTACGCCTGCGAAATGTTTATAAAAACAAAGGCAAAACTTGTTTAAATGAAAGAAAAACAGTAATTTTGCCGCCGATTTGTCTAAACAGAGCTCTTAAAGGGCAAGTGTGATGGCGAATTAAGCAAATTAAATACTTAATTTAGAGTAACACAAAAAAATTAAAACGATGAAAGAAATTTCAGTCAACGGATCTGTTCGTAATGCTATCGGTAAGAAGGCATCTAAGATCGCTCGTGCAGAAGGTCTCGTTCCTTGCTGCTTGTATGGTGAAGCAAAGGGTGAAAATGGTCTCCCAGTAGCAACTCACTTCGTAGTTTCTGAAAAGGAAATTAATAAGGTTTACTATTCACCAAACATCTACCTCGTAAACATCAACCTCGATGGTCAAAACAAGACTGCAGTGGTTAAGGAAGTACAATGCCACCCTGTTAAGGACAATGTACTCCACGTTGACTTCTACGAAGTAACTCCTGAAAAGCCTATCGTAATGGGTGTGCCCATCGCTCCTCAAGGTCTTGCTGAAGGTGTTCGTGCCGGTGGTAAGCTCGTTGCAATGGTACGTAAGCTCAAGGTTAAGGCTCTTTATTCACAAATTCCTGAAAAGCTTAACATTGACGTAACAAGCCTCCAACTCGGTAAGTCTATCAAGGCTGGCGACCTCCACTTCGAAGGTCTTGAACTCGTTACTCCCAAGGAAGTAGTTGTAGTGACAGTTAAGATGACTCGTGCCGCTATGGGTGCTGCTGCTGCCGCTGCCGCTGCTGCAAAGAAGTAATGTGAATAAGAAAGAAAACAACATTATGATGATAAATGTCAATGTGCTACACGCTTTGTTCATTAGAACATTTGCATGAGCACATTGACATTTTTTTATTTATCTTTATATCATACTTATGCATTATCTCATAGTAGGACTTGGAAATATTGGCGATGAATACGCCAATACCCGTCATAATATCGGATTTAAGGTGGTTGATTTTTTAGCAAAGGGAGCTAATGCTCAGTGGGAGGACAAGCGCTACGGGTTTGTCACAACGATGCGCGTGAAGAACCGTATGCTGACCTTGCTTAAACCTTCTACTTATATGAATCTATCAGGCAATGCCGTCAGGTATTGGATGAATGAGAAGAAAATACCTTTGGATCATGTGCTTGTGGTGGTTGATGATTTAGCGCTTCCTTTTGGTCAGTTGCGCATGAAACCCTCGGGTTCTGAAGCCGGTCATAATGGTTTGCGTCATATTACCTCAGTTCTTGGTACGCAGGGTTATGCACGCTTGAGATTTGGTATTGGCAATGATTTTGCTCGTGGGGGGCAGGTTGATTTCGTACTTGGCGAGTTTGGTGTTGAGGATATGCAAAAGATGGACGAGCGCTTGCAGGTTGCTGCCGACATGATTAAAGATTATGCTTTGCAGGGCATACAGCACGCTATGTGTCATTTTAATAAGAAGTAAGAATTCATGGAAGCACGTATTGATAAATGGTTGTGGGCTGCCCGTATTTATAAAACACGCACCTTGGCGGCCGATGCCTGTAAGAATGGTCGTGTTACGATCAATGGCAGTCAGGTAAAACCATCGCGCACCGTTAAGGCTGGCGATAAGGTAGGTGTTAAGAAATCGCCAATCACTTATACTTTTTTGGTAAAACAGCCCATCGAAAAACGTGTCGGTGCTCGCTTATTGCCAGATATTCTTGAAAATATTACATCGCCCGAGCAATATGAATTGCTGGAGATGAGTAAGATATCAGGCTTTGTTGATCGTGCGCGTGGTACGGGTCGTCCTACCAAGAAGGACCGTCGAGCCATGGATCAATTTGCGGCAGAGGATGCCGTGCCCGTGTTCTTTGGCTTTGACGTGGATGACGATGAATTAGATGACGACGACTACGATGCCATGGCGGCCGAACGCTAATCATTCAAGGTCTTTTTTTTAGAGGTTATGGTAAAGTTTCTTGATATAAAAAAAGTAACAGCTTCATATCAAAGCCAAATCCATGAAGCATTGCTGAGTGTGGCGGATGAAGGGTGGTATGTTCAGGGCAAGGCTCTTGCGGCGTTTGAAAAATCCTATGCTCAGTATACCGGCACAACGCACTGCGTGGGCTGTGGTAATGGCTTGGATGCTATTTCGTTGGTTTTGAAGGCTTATATTGAAATGGGACGCATCAAGCCAGGTGATGATATCCTGGTGTCGGCTAACACGTTTATAGCCACGATTTTAGCAATTACAGAAAATGGTTTAAATCCTGTCTTTGTGGATGCTAAAGATTGTGATGGCCAGATGGATGAGGCGTTGCTTGAGGGATTGCTTACTTCTAAGACGAGCGCTCTGTTGTTAGTGCATCTTTATGGGGCATGTGCATACAATGAGCGCATCGCGCATTTCTGTAAAGTCAATCACTTGCTTTTGATTGAAGATAATGCTCAAGCCCATGGTTGTATGTATCAACAACAACGCACAGGGAGTTTGGGCGATGCAGCAGCGCATAGTTTTTATCCAGGGAAAAATCTCGGCGCTTTGGGCGATGGCGGTGCGGTGACCACGAATGATTCACTGTTGGCGCAAACCATACGTGAGCTTTCAAACTATGGGCAAAGTGAGAAATACAAACACGATCGTTGTGGTTGTAATTCTCGGTTGGATGAAATTCAAGCCGCTGTTTTAAGCGTAAAGTTAAAACACCTGGATGAGGCTAATGCTCATAGAAGGTTGATTGCCAATTACTACCGCACTCAGATTTCTAATCCATTGGTGAGTCTTCCAAAAGTTTCGTGCGATGAAAACGCCCATGTGTATCATCTGTTTCCCATTCGTTGCGACAAACGTGATGAATTGCAAAGTCATCTCAAGCAGCATGGCGTAGAAACAGGAATTCATTATCCAGTGCCGCCCCACAAACAAAATTGCTATAATTCCCTTTATGGTCATTTGTGTTTGCCCGTGACCGAAAGGATACATGCCGAAGAACTTAGTTTGCCAATAAGTCCGGTGATGACTTTGGATGAAGCCAAGCAAGTTGTGGATGCGGTAAATGCCTTTAGAAAATAGCCGACTTTACTTGAAGGTTGCTTAACTGATCGTGGTCAGCGGCCAATGGCTGAGTGATTGTGATGTTTTTTGCTACATTGCATTATTAGTGCCATAAAAAATAATCTGCTTCACTCCGGGGGTAGATGCGCCTTATTCTTTCCCCGTTACTAAAAAACTAAAAAAGCGTTGTAAGTTTCAGGCATTTCAGTGGGCAGTCAACAAATTATTGTGTAAATTTGCAGAAGATTTTTGACAAAATTCAGCAATCCCTTGAAAACCTATATATTTACAATACTTCTTTGCCTGGTTGGCTTGTCAACTATGGCAAGTGGCTCAAATTTGAATGGAAACTCCGTAAAAGCTTCGATGGCGTTGTCGCACAACACCATCGGGGCTTTTCTTGCAGATACACTTCGTGCTGATTCAATGTTGGTTGACTCATTGCAAGCTGATACCGCAAAGGAGGAACGTACTGCAGGTATTGAAGCGCCTATTGATTTTGTGGCGCAGGATTCTATGGTTTACGATGCTAAAGTAGGTTTGGCTTATCTTTTTGGTAAATCAAAGGTGAATTATCAAAATATGGAGCTCACCGCAGCCAAGATCACCATGAATATGGACAGCAGTATGGTGCGTGCTGAGGGCAAGAAAGATACGGCTGGTGTGGTCTTGGAAAAACCACTTTTCAAGCAAGGCTCCGAGCAGTATGACAGCCATAACATGAGCTTCAACTTTAAGACGAAGAAAGGGTTTATTCAGAACACCTACACCGAGCAGGGTAATGGTTTCATGCAAAGTGAGCGTTCAAAGCGTACTGACGAAGGTATTGTTTATTTGGAACATGCAAAGTACACCACCTGCGATGCGGAACATCCACACTTCTACTTAGCTTTGTCGCGCGCAAAAGTGCGCCCAGGCAAGGACGTTGTTTTCGGACCTGCCCATTTGGTGGTTGAGGATGTGCCCTTGCCATTGGCAATTCCCTATGGTTTCTTCCCATTCAATAAAAAATATTCTTCAGGTTTCTTGATGCCTACAATTGGTGATGAAACGATTCGAGGATTTTATTTGCGAGATGGGGGGTATTACTTTGCTTTAAATGATAAAATGGACCTCCGCCTTCTCGGAGAAATCTACACAAAGGGATCCTGGGGTTTAAGTCTTGAAACGAACTATCGCAAGCGCTATCGCCATAATGGTAATTTCTACGTGAGTTATTTGAATACGGTTGAAGGCGAAAAGAATATGCCTGATTATTTAAAGCAAACCAGTTTGAAGGTTCAATGGACCCACTCGCTCGACAGCAAGGCTATTCCTAACACCTCTTTTTCTGCACGTGTGAATTTTGCTTCGCAGAGTTACGAGCGCAATAACCTTCAGAGCCGTTACGACCCCGTGGCGTATTCTCAAAGTACGCGTGCCAGTGCCGTAAGTTATTCGCGCACATTCCCCAAGATTGGTTTGAACATCGCATTGTCAACCAACCTTACGCAGAACATGCGCGATTCATCAGTGGCTGTGACGTTGCCCGATATGTCAATCTCTTTAAATCGTTTTTATCCCTTTAAGCGCAAGCATGCTGCGGGTAAGGATAAATGGTATGAAAAGATTTCAATGTCCTACACCGGTTCGCTCACAAACAGCATCACCACAACTGAATCAGAGCTTTTCAAGTCGAATATGATTAAGGATTGGCGCAACGGTATGCAGCATCGCATTCCTATTGATGCCACCTTCCAATTGTTTAAGTACATCAACGTCACCCCTTCGTTTAACTTCCGTGATATCATGTACAGCCGTAAGGTGAAACGTTCATGGGACACTGAAAAGCAACGCGAAGTGCAAGACACGATCTACGGCTTTTACAATCTCTACGACTGGAGTGCGTCGCTTTCTGCCAATACCACGCTTTATGGTTTTTATAAACCAACACTTAAATTCTTAAGTAAGAAGGTGGAGATGGTGCGCCATATGTTTAAACCTTCGGTTTCGTTCAGCTATGCACCCGATTTCACGACATCGCATTATGGATATACCACCTTCTACACCAAAACGGATGCCAATGGTGATGTGTCAACCGTAAGTTATTCGCCTTATGCCGGGCAAGCCTATGGTTATCCTTCGGGGCGTAAAACGGGAAGCATCTCGATGTCGGTGTCCAATAATTTGGAAATGAAGGTAAAGAGCGATAAGGACAGTACGGGCGTTCGCAAGATTAGTCTTATTGATGAACTCTCAGGATCGTTGTCGTATAACCTTGCAGCCGAGCGCAAACCATGGAGCGACTTGCAAATGCGTATCCGTTTGAAACTGACTGAGAAATACACGTTCTCAATGTCGGCAGTCTTTGCAACATATGCCTATGAATTTGATGAAAAGGGCAATGTAATCGTGGGCGACCGCACAGAATGGAGCCATGGTCGCTTCGGACGTTTCCAGGGTATGTCGCAAAACTTCTCTTACACATTCAACAATCAAACGTTCCAAAAACTGTGGGGTAAGATTCGGGGAGAAGATAAGGACGACGAAAAACAAGACGACCAGGAAACGACCGAAGATGGTTACGAAAGTATAGAAGACGCTAATATCGACCCAACCATAAAGGAAAATCGCGAAGCAAGTAAAAATGCAAAAACAAAATCCACCATTGATGATGATGGTTATTTGTCATTCAGCTTGCCCTGGGCGCTTACCGTTTCGTATGGTATAACCATGTCGGAAGACCGCTCAAAGCCCATTCGTGTCAAGAACATGCGCTATCCTTATAAGTACACGCAAAACCTCAATTTCTCAGGCTATGTGCGTATTTCAGATGGCTGGAACATCTCTTACTCTTCAGGTTATGACTTTAACTACAAAGAGTTGTCTATGACAACACTATCACTCTCACGCGATCTTCACTGTTTCGAAATGTCGTGCAACGTAGTGCTCCGCCCCTATTCTTCATTCAACTTCAGCTTTAGAGCCAGAGCATCAGAATTGGCAGATGCTTTGAAATGGGACAAGCGAAGCAGCTACAGCAGCAACATTGAGTGGTATTAATCGCGCTGAGGAAAAATTAGACCTTAATGCTTAAAACCTTTTAAACTTCTTGATTTCAATGAAACGAATATTTTCAATCATATGGCTTGCCACTGCACTTTTTGCCTCATGTGGCGAAGATGAATACGAATTCCACCAAACCTATTTCACACCGATGCAGCCCGATGGCTTGCGCCTGTACGCTGACCAAACTGTTGATAGCGTGCGCGTCATTTCATACGACCCCTGGCAGGCCACAACAAACATTCAGGGCGATGCCTGGTTCACAATAACACCCACTTCGTGCGAGTTTGTTCAAGGAGAAGCCATGCGCAACATGCGAATCGATATCCATGCCACGCCCAATACAACGAGCAAGATACGCAGTGGAATTATTCAAGTCAGTAGCTACTACAACATCGGCATGAGTGTTTATCAGTTCACATGGTTACACATCAAGAATCCCATTGGCAAACTTGTTACAACCGACGACGCAGGCCATGCCATTGCAAAGGATGAACAATTTGAGGCGTTTGAAGCAAACTTGACCCACAATCAAGCCAACTATGAGATAAACTTTGTTGTTTATGCCGACGATGCAACGTTGACCTCAAATGTCGAATGGCTTAAACCCGAGCAAACCACGTTCAGCGCATGTCTGCATTATGTGAAGGTGGCTTGCGAACCAAACACTGAGCCACAGGAACGTGTCGGTACCCTTGTTTTGACTTCAAATGGTGTGGCTACACCCATAACATTTAAGCAAGAACGCAGAAACAACTAAGTGTAATAACGCCAAACTGTAGGTATGCAAAATATTCATGACCTTCCTTTAGTAGAACAAATACGCACCCTGAAGCGCGAGTTTCATTTGATGATGAATGGGGTAGTGAGCCAGTCGATGCGCGAAAAGGGACTGACCTACCGCACCAACTTTGGCGTCGAACTCCCCCGTTTGCAGGCGTTCTCCACGCAGTTGCCACATACCGAAGATTTGGCTTTAGCGCTCTGGAAAGAACAAGTAAGGGAGTGCCGTCTTTTGGCGCCCATGTTGATGCCGCCTTCAGCTTTTCAAGAAGATATGGCAGAGCTGTGGGTCGAGCAAATTCAATTTCCCGAAGAAGCCGAATGCCTTGTGATGTTCCTCTTTCAACATCTGCCTTATGCTTCCGGCAAAGCCTTTGAGTGGATAGCACGTGCTGAAGATATGCCGCAAATCTGTGGATGGATGATCTTAGGTCGTCTTTTCGCGCGCGGCGCCACGCCCTCTGCGCGCGATGCCGAAGAACTGCTGGATCAACTCCAGGCCGCTTTGCACGACACCAATTACCACATCCGGCAAGCAGCCTATAAAACCTTGTTGAAGTTTATGGATTTAAACGAGGAGGCAGAGCAGAAAGGCGAGGCTATATTAAATGCCTTAGGGATGTGAAAAGAATAAGATTTATGTCAATTAGGGTAGGCTGGCTTTCATGAGAATAGTTCGCGAGCTACCCTATAAAAATAAAAACAATGCGAACAGAACTTCCCCCTTATTGTAAACGCTTAAGGGCAGATCGTGCAGCTGCAATTTATGCAGACATACTCAAGAAACTGAAAAAGGAAAAACTCTATAGAGATCCTAAATACACAGCGTCGAAATTAGCTAAGGATTTAGAAACCAACACCCGTTATATCGCCGCGGCAGTCCTTACAAGCACGGGCGATAATTTTAACACCCTCGTCAATAGCCTGCGCTTGCATGACGCGTGCAAGATGCTCACAAGCCAGCAACACGCACATTTGTCGGCCGAGGAAATCGGTTTGCTGTCAGGCTTCTCTTCCCGACAATCTTTTTATCGGGCTTTCGAAAAAGTTTATCAGACAACACCCCGGCAGTATCGACTCTCTGCCAAATGTGAAGATACTTGCACCTCAGAATAATTTACGCTGGGTTTTATAAATTATTTGTTTTATTCTCTCGGTTGATTCAGAGCCCGGTCGCTTTGCTTATCCTTTGGGTGGCTCTCAGTCTTTTTCTGACGCCTTACCGCATAGCCCGCCGCGCTTCGTCGTCGCTAAAAAGCGAGAATCCTCAAAAAACATGAAAATCGACTCCGGGTTAATTTATAGAACCCGCCTTACTTCAAAAACATTGAATTATGCTAACTCTTGAAACACGCAATCAAATAACTGCACTTGTACGTCGCTGGGTGGTTCCCGCAATGGGCTGTACGGAACCCATTTGTGTGGCTCTGGCCACCGCCAAGGCCACTGAGGTTTTAGGCACCATGCCCGTAAGCATCAATGTGTCGTTGAGCGCAAACATCCTGAAAAATGCTATGGGTGTCGGCATTCCCGGAACAGGTATGGTAGGCCTGCCCATCGCCATAGCATTAGGGGCCGTTGTCGGAAAGTCGGCCTACGGACTTGAAGTGATTAAAGATTGCACATCAAAGGATGTTGAAAAGGCCAAAGCTTATATGGCAACCGACTGCATACATATTGATCTAAACAACGAAACGCAGGAAAAGTTATACGTCGAGGTGCTGTGCAAGGATGCCGTTGGCAATCATTCGCGCGTCCTGATTGAGCGCGAACATACCAATATTTGTTGTGTTGAAAAGAACGGAGCGCCCGTCGGTTTGTCATCACATGAAGGTCAGCGTGCCGTTGAGCATTCAGCCCATGAGCAACAGCCCATCTTGACGTTAAAAACCGTTTATGAATATGCCACAACGGCGCCGCTCGCGGAAATAGAATTTATTAATGAAGCTGGCGTGCTGAATATGGAAGCTGCGGCGAAATCGCTTCAAAGCAACTACGGCCATTGCCTGGGCAAAACCTTAAGCCGCCCCTTAGGCAAGGGTATTATGGGCGAAAGCATCTTCTCGCATATACTGTCGAGCACATCCTGCGCATGCGATGCACGCATGGCAGGGGCAATGATTCCCGTGATGAGCAACTCAGGCAGTGGCAATCAAGGTATTTGTGCCACCAATCCCGTCGTTGTCTTTGCCAGGGAAAATCACAATACGCCAGAGGAAATGACACGTGCTTTAATGCTCAGCCATCTCACCGCCATTTACATCAAGCAAAATCTTGGCACCCTCTCAGCCTTGTGTGGTTGCGTTGTGGCATCCACGGGCTCAAGTTGTGGCATAACGTATTTAATGGGTGGCGAGTACGAACAAATTAGCGCAGCCGTTAAAAACATGATTGCCAATCTCACGGGCATGATTTGCGATGGCGCCAAGCCGTCGTGTGCGCTCAAGCTCACTTCGGCTGTAAGCACATCTGTCCTTTCCGCGATGCTGGCGATGCAAGGCAACTGCGTGTCGAGTGTAGAAGGTATTATCGACGACGATGTGGATCAATGCGTGCGCAACCTCGTGGCGATCGGTGCCGATTCCATGAACGAAACCGATAAGCGCGTGCTTCACATCATGACCCACAAAACCAGCAAAGTTCATTGCTAAACTTTAATACTCCCATAGTAGCACTTGCGTGCTCCTGTGGGAGTATTCTTTGTTATAGCTCAACAATAAATTACATGACGAAATTTCAGTAAGTTTCCCATGAGGATAACAAGGCAAAAAAATAAGTAAAATCTACTTTAAAATAGTGCTCAAATAATTCCGAATTTAAAACAACTTTTAAATCATTTATGGTTGAATAATATAAAAAAGAAAACAAATGAAAAAATTATAAATATATGAAGCCTGAAATTCAGGTGATTGAAGTGAAAACAGAAGGGATGCTTGCCGTAAGTTCAGATTTCTTAGATGTGAATCCAAACGGAAGTGGAACACCCGCAACAAATCGGTTTGGTGATTGGGATGATGAAAAATGGTTGAATGGAGAATAATATTGCTTAATGTGTGTAGGAAATTTCTTTGCTACATCAAATGTTATTCGTACTTTTGCGAACAACAAACAGCATTCGATTATGGCAAATAAAGAATATAGCATTAAGCAAGAGCAAGTTGCACGCTTCGCAAAGGCGATGGGGCATCCTGCCCGAATAGCAATCTTGCAGTTCTTGGCGAAACAGACGCAATGCTATTTTGGTGATATTCACGAAGAATTGCCCATTGCCAAGGCTACCGTTTCGCAGCATCTGAAGGAGTTGAAAGATGCTGGCTTGATACAAGGCGAGGTGGAAACTCCCAAAGTGAAGTATTGCATCAATCGGGAAAATTGGCAACTTGCAGAGACGCTCTTCGGAGAATTTTTTGACGGTTGTGCCTGCAAGAACAAGAAAGAGAGTTGCTGTGAATAAACAGCCTCTTTTTTTAGAAATAATGTTCGTTGTTTTACGAATTACAAATAAATATATAAATGTTAAGCGTATGAAAAAAGAATTATTGATGATTGCCCTTTGTGTGGGTATGGTTGCTTGCGGTAATGGCAATGCAAAGAATGAATCTGAAGCAGAAAAGCAAATGAAGAAAGATGTCGTAGAGGTATTGTACTTTCACGGCAAGCAGCGTTGTGCTACTTGTATGGCTATTGAGAAGAACACCAAGGATTTGTTGGAAACTACTTTTTCCAATCAACTAAAAACTGGAGAGGTGGTATTCAAGTCAGTGGATATCACCGAAGAAGAAACGCTTGCCGACAAGTATGAAGTGAGTTGGTCATCGCTTATTATTGTCGATTATGACAAGAACGGAAAAGAAGATGCCGCTAATCTGACAGAGTTTGCCTTTGGCAATGCTCGTAACAATCCCGACAACTTCAAGAAGGGTGTTGAGGAACAAATCAATACAATGCTAAACAATTAGAACTATGGACTGGTTACAATCATTATTGGAGAGTAGTTCAACCCCTGTCCTGACTGCGTTTCTTTTAGGTTTGCTTACAGCCCTTTCGCCTTGCCCATTGGCAACCAATATTGCAGCAATTGGTTATATTGGTAAAAAAATCAACGACCGCAAACGGATATTTTGTAACGGATTGCTCTACACATTGGGAAGAGTGGTGGTGTATACGCTGCTTGGCGTGGTACTAATTGCTTTGCTTAAAGGTGGTTCAAGCCTATTTGGTATTCAGAAGTTTATCGGCAAGTATGGCGAACTGATTCTTCCTCCTGCCTTGTTGCTCATTGGTTTGTATATGTTGTTTGGAAGCAAACTCCGACTACCTTCATTCGGATTTGGTGGCAACGGAGAGCGTTTGGCAAGAAGCGGAAGTTGGGGAGCGTTGTTCTTGGGAGCATTGTTTGCTATGGCATTTTGCCCCACAAGTGGAGTCTTCTATTTCGGGATGCTGATACCGATGTCGGCAACGGCTACAATGGGCTATCTACTGCCTGCAATTTTCGCGATCGCCACCGCCTTGCCTGTATTGATTGTGGCGTGGGTATTGGCTTTCAGTGCAGGGCAGATAGGCAAGGTTTATGGACGAATGCAGACCATTCAGCGGTGGCTAAATATAGTAGTCGGCATTCTGTTTATTGTGATTGGAATTTATGATTGTATCACCTTTTATTTTTAAGATTATGGAAGTTAAAGTTTTAGGTCCGGGTTGTGCCAAGTGCAAAACAACCTACCATGTAGTGGCGAAGGTAATCAAGGAGAATAACCTAGATGTAAAGCTCTCGAAAGTGGAGGACATTATGGAGATGATGAGCTACAACATCCTCTCGACTCCTGCTGTCGTAGTAGACGGCGTGGCGAAAATCAAGGGGCGTGTACCGTCGGAAAGTGAAATAAAAGAGTTGTTAGGCTTATGATACAGCAATTTGCAGACTGGTTGGTGTACGGCATCTTCGGTATAGATGACGGCACCCCATTGGGCGTGGCAGTCAATTTCTTCTTCTACGATA
>JAGBYN010000123.1 GCA_017628775.1 Bacteroidaceae bacterium
CGACGCTAATAATTTGCTAAATATAGACCCCAATCTTACTGATTCCAACCACCAATTGGCGGTTCAACACCTAAAATCCTTAAAAAAACAATTTACAAATTATGCTAATATCAGTTAGTGAAGGGCGTGCAACAACCATACGAATGTAAACCGTCAGTAAATACCCTCACATATAAAACTTATTCAAAATTTAGACTCTGAAAAAAGCAATAATTCTATTGCATTAACGCGACAAGATGCGGATAAATACAAATATAAAAGGGGAGAGATTAACATCTCTCCCCTTTTATATTTGATGAGTTCGTGATTTAGATATTATCCTTTTCAATATCCTTGAAGTACTTATATGTGCTTACCTTGATTTCTTCACAAGCAGCTTCGTCGCAAACGATGATGCCGTGGGGGTGCTGCTGGAGTGCAGAGATGGTCCATGCCTGACATACGGGACCTTCTACAGCTGCCTGAAGCGCACGTGCCTTGTTGTGACCGTTACAGAGGATGAGCACTTCCTTTGCTGCCATAACTGTACCTACGCCTACTGTGAGAGCTGTAGAGGGAACGGCATTCACGTCGCCACCGAAGAAACGGCTGTTGGCAATCTTTGTATCTGTAGTCAAAGTCTTGATACGAGTGCGGCTTGTGAGGCTTGAGAAGGGTTCGTTAAATGCAACGTGACCATCAGGACCGATACCACCCATAAAGAGGTCGATACCACCTGCTGCTTCAATAGCAGCTTCGTAAGCAGCGCATTCTGCTTCAAGGTCGGCAGCGTTACCGTCGAGGATGTGTACGTTTTCCTTCTTGATGTTGATGTGGCTGAAGAAGTTGTTCCACATGAAAGAATGGTAACTTTCGGGGTGCTCTTCAGGAAGACCTACATATTCGTCCATGTTGAAAGTAACAACATTTTCGAAAGACACCTTACCCTGCTTGTAGAGTTCGATCAACGCCTTGTACATGCCAAGGGGGCTTGAACCAGTGGGGCAACCGAGCTTAAAGGGCTTTTCAGGAGTGGGGTTTGCTGCATTGATACGACTTGCAACATAGTTTGCAGCCCAGTTCGAAATCGACTGATAGTCGGGAGTGATGATTACGCGCATAACGTTTTAGTTTTTAGAAGTTTAAGGAATCCTGCCGTGAAGGGCGTTCCTCCTTTACGTTAATTAATAAATGTCTTACTCAGCAAAGTTAAATAATCTTTATGGGATACCCAAATTTATTTCAAGAAATATAAGATGGTGTGTGGTCGCGCTTTCGGAAGGTGCCATTTATATCATGCCGTTCTTAGCTATAATTTAGCCTCAAATTAAGTCCGATATAGGAAAAATTATGTCGGACTTAAATGAAATTATATCCGACATAATTTTAACAAACTCGGTTCTAAAGATTAGAACCCCATAATATATGTGAATTGCCATACAGAAGGGCATTTTCAAAGTAGGAGTTTGGAAACCTTAATAGGTTGAAACTCTATGTCCCTTTGGCTGGAAATTTACGCTACTTGCGATGAAATATCCAATTATGGGTAGCGGAATTTCGCAGGTTTGTTCGTATATTTGCGGGGAAATTATGACGACGGATTTTTTACCGATGACAAAGGTGGTCTTTGGGGCTACAGGCTTGGTATGCGATATTGTATCTCATGACTACGGTCTGCTGCAACTTATGAGCAGGTTGGATGTCGCCACAGGCTCTGATGAATGCCGTTTTGAAGTGGGCTATTGCCAGTATCGAGGGAGTATGGAAGACCAGCAAGCAGATTGTGGATGGATTAAGCATCTTTACCAACACCGTCTTGACGACCCGCAAAAATACTTTCAAGAAATTGGGCATCCATTCTGTGGCTGTACTCACCATTTATGCCATTGCATACCACATCGTAAAACTTGATAGTATTCGGCAGTTCGGTAAATGAATCTTCCTACTTTAAAACCTCATAACCTTCAACCTCTTAACCTTAACCCTATAAGTGCAACGACCTCAAACAGATATGACAAAATCTCAGTACGCATTTGACGATATTGGTATTACCATTGAGTGCTCTACATTTGAAGCAAGCAATGGTGTTAACGAGCACCACTTAATCCTCCATGTAGCGCCTCGCAGCGAAATGTTTGTAGGGCAATATCAGCGCATTAGTGAGGGGGAAAAGCGCTTGTTGTCTCAGCCTGCATTTAAGGCGTCAAAGGTCATAATGCGTCGCTACTTTCTTTCCGACTCCTCTAACCAAGTGCCACTGATGAAGGAACACGACGATGCGTGTACTTACTCTTACATTCAGCAGCCTCCATTAGACGGTTCGAAAATCTCTTTGTGGGTATATCTGATTGATGAGGTCGAAGTTTCCAGTAATAATGGCACGACCATAGTTGCTCACAACGGTTATAAGCATCTATGGCGTATGGGGATGCATCATGGCGAAGGTGATTCAGCTACGCAAACGAAGTACTTGCTTGAGCACTATGAGGCCGACCTTGCAAGTCACCATGCAACACTTGCCGAAAATTGCATCCGCACTTGGTTTTTCGTAAGAGATGTAGACACGCAATACATGGGAATGGTGAATGCGCGTAAAGAGAATTTCACCGCACAGGGGTTGACTGAAAAGACTCACTATATAGCATCAACAGGCATTCAGGGATTACCAGCTAACCAGCGTGCTATTATTCAACTAGGTGCTTATGCCTTGACAGGATTTGAATCCTCGCAGATGTACTTTCTCTATGCTCCAACCCACTTGAATCCCACTTATGAATATGGTGTAACCTTTGAGCGGGGTACTGTGGTTGAGTTTGGCGACCGCGCTCATGCCTATATTAGTGGCACTGCCAGCATTAACAACAAGGGTGAGGTGGTTCACGTAGGCGACATCAAAGCCCAAACCTATCGTATGATGGAGAACGTTAAAGCGCTCCTTGATGAGGGTAATTTCAGCGAGAACGACATTGCGCAAATCATCGTCTACCTCCGCGATCTCTGCGATTACGAGTGCGTAAAGCGCATTATCAGTACGCGCTATCCACGAACGCCCCTTGTTTACACACTTGCCCCCGTTTGCCGTCCTGAGTGGCTCATCGAAATGGAATGTGTAGCAATAAAGCAGTGCGCAAATGCTGCGTTTAGAGCTTTTTAGAAGATAGTAATTTTAGTTGACAAGGTACGAGTAGGCAAGAAAGTCACCGAGATAAAAGAGTGTAGGTCCCTACAAGCCACTCCTCACGGCTAACTCCTAACTTATTTTGAAAATCCTTCTCCCTCCTTGCAGCGCTTCTTGCAGGAAGTACGCTTTACGAGCGTATATTTGGAACAGAAATTGCTTACGAACACATAACGATGCCCTATGGTTTCACGCTTTATAGGGCATCGTTCTTATTTATGCTTGCAGCCTATCTTGCCCTGCTGATGACTTATTTCGGGGTGAATTATTTCCTGGGAGGGATGCATGCGTTTTGAAATGACAAGGTCGGTTATTGAAGGGTTGCTCATAGGTAGAGAAAACAACAGATGGGGATGAGGATTGCTCCGATGATCGTAACGGCGATGTCCGTCCAATCGAATTTGCTACCTCCTTGAACGTCCTTCATTTCAAGCGCGACGGCAATAAATGAGACGGCCTGGATAGCAATGAGGGGAATTGCGATGATTGCGCCAAATGCAACGAGGATCATCAGCGAGAGGAATGCAACGGCGAGAGCTGCGAGCGCTCCGCCTATCAGATGGAGCCATCTGTTGGATTCTTTGAGGAAGTTGATTATTTTTTTCATGGAAAATTTGTTTGTTGGGGATTATGGGTGTAATTTTGCAGTGTCCTCAAGGACTATCCGCTGAGTATGCGTGGAGGTGAAACCGTATCGTAACACCTCGAAAGTCACCTTTGGGTGGCTTTTTTTATTTCTCAATCATTTTTCGGAATTGCTTGTGGTAATCTTTTTTTTGAGTAAAAATTCGTTCGACTGAAATAAGTTTATTGCCCACAGCTATAGAACTTCTATTGCTTCACTGTTGCTTTCAAAGTGTTTTTTTATTTCTGACGCCATTTTGTTAGAGTTGTATTGAGTAGCAAGATTTAAGAATACTCGTCTGGCTTGCCCTTTTGATTCTTTTAATCTACTCCCAATAGACCCTTGCCCTGTTATTGTTTTTAAGTCATACATTTTAACGACGCCGTCTCTCTTGAAAATATAGTCGGGATTTTTTACGCTATTTGGATTGGGCAGAATATAAACAGAATATCCAGCTCTAACTGCTTTTTTTGCACCAGCCATTAGATTCTTATAATCGTTGTCATCTTTACCTACCGCAGAATAAATGTTCTTCTTGACCTTTTTGAAGATTTTCATTTCAGTAATTGTACGAATATTCTTAATATATTCAGAACCTGAAAGATTTGGCAATTTGGCAAATATAGCAGTGATGTCATTTTCGGTTTTTGCTATTTTTATAGCCCCAAAAAATCCTGGACAATGGTTGCAATTATTCCCTGCGTTCCAATACCATCTTATTAATTTGTTTTTTAATCCCGTATTAAACTTGCACCCCTCGCATTTCTTAGGGAAATAAGGGTGTGACTTGTCAAAGAATTGTTTAGTCTTGGCGGGGTTTTCCTTTAATCCTGGTTGTGGGCGTTCCTTGTTGGTTTCGCCGGGGATGTCGGTTATGGGGTCGTCTGTTGCTTCGAGGGTGCATTTGCAGTTCCAGCGGTCGCTTGGTAGGTGCTTCTTCGTGAAGGGAGCGTTGATGGGGCGTCTCTCTTGAGAGAAACAGCCTGCTTATTACCAGTATACTTCATCCTAAAACAGAACCAGACACGAGAAAGTTCACAACAAAAAGAACAAGATTCTTATCTTTCAAAATGTGTTTTGAGTAAATTTCCCTTACGCGAATATAATTTTTGCTATCCCAACCTACCGTTTTTACCATTTTTATTCTATCTTTGCGCTCACGCAATTACAAATTGTCACGCCAACGAAGATTTTAAGTACAAAAAGTAAACTGACTGCATGATTTTTGGTTGGCGGTAAAAAAAAAGAAAAGATAGCAACACAACAAACAAAACTTAGATTATGACTTTTGACATTGACTTTATACGCCGCCATTATGCGACCTTTTCGCAGCGTGTGGCTGAAATTCGTAATCGTAAGGGGGATGCTTTAACGCTTTCGGAGAAAATTCTTTTTGCCCACCTTTACACTCCCACTTCTTCTATTGATACCACATACGGCAACTTCCGTCCCGACCGCGTAGCGATGCAAGATGCTACGGCGCAGATGGCGTTGTTGCAGTTTATGAATGCCGGTATGGACAAGTCCGCCGTGCCTGCCACGATTCATTGCGACCACTTGATTTGCGCGTGTGACGGCAGTAAGGCGGACTTACCCTGTGCGCTGCGCGAAAATGCTGAGGTGTATGACTTTCTGCAGGGCGCTGCGGCACGCTACGGCATGGGATTCTGGGCGCCTGGAGCGGGCATCATCCATCAGGTGGTGTTAGAAAATTATGCCTTCCCGGGCGGTATGATGGTGGGCACCGACTCGCACACGCCGAATGCGGGCGGGTTGGGCATGATTGCCATCGGTGTGGGTGGCGCAGACGCTGTAGACGTCTTGACGGGGATGGAATGGGAATTGCGCATTCCCCGCCGCATCGGTGTGCGCCTCACGGGAGCGCTCAGCGGATGGGCGTCGCCA
>JAGBYN010000124.1 GCA_017628775.1 Bacteroidaceae bacterium
ACAAGTAGTAATCGCGCACACTTGGCAAATCAAAATAGCGCTCCACTTTTTCCGAGAATTCCTCGTCGCTCGATGTGCAGACAAAGCGGATGGCATCGAGCAACGGTTGCCACTGAGCGTCCTTCTTTGCCGAAGGTTCAGGGTATTTGGCCTGCCAACCTTCCCACTCCTCGCTCTTGCTGTTGGGGTTCCAGAGTGCATTTGCCCAACTCTTGCTTCCGCCCCATTTTGTAGCAGTGCTCCACTGGTCGGCCTTGTAAAGCAGTCCGGCAACGCTGCCGTCCTTCGACTTTGCCAGTTGCAACTGCTTGCGGTCAATGCGCTCGCAAAGGTTGTAGATGCCGTGGTACTTGCCGTTCAGGAACACCTCCACCATACGTCCACGCGAAGCATGGTGAGCTGTCTTGTCGTTCTTACCGAGATGGGCGGCGGCCGAAAAGTCGTTCCAAAGGTCCATAGCCACACGGCTGCGCATACGAGCGCGGTCAATTGTCATCGCGTCGAGCACCCAGTAGTTGTCCGTGCGGAGCCCGAGAATAGAGCGGTCAATCTTCTTACCATCAGCACTCTTCAGCTTAATACCCATGGAGCGCTTCTCGAAACGCGCGGTCCATTCGCCACGATTTCTTACCTGAATCGTATAGGAAGAGTCTGCCTTATGCGTAGCGTCGTGCACCGTCATCTGGCCCTTGCCCCAATGGTTCTTACTGAAAGATTCGGCGGTAATTTCTACGATGGGCAGGAAGGTAAACTGGAGGTTTGCGCGCGCAATCGTGTCGCCATTTTGCACCACTGCAAGGCGGTGTGTATCAGCTCCGTTCACTACGCCAAACGCTACATTTCCATTAGCCTTTGCAGCCGTTCCATCAACAAAAAGTTGTGCGTCGGGAAAGGAGGTGCTAACCAACTTCATCTCCACCTTCTTCCCTATCAGCGCTTCGGGAAGCGACAGAAGGTAACGCTTGCTGCGTGCGTCATAAACGGGCGCTTTGCCATCAAGGGTGAAGTTGAACTGGTAGGTCTGCGTGCTGTAATAATTGCGCTGACTCGCCGTCGTAGGGTCGGGTTCGGGTGCCTTGAAAACGACGGGTTGATTGTCAATCTTTGAAACTTGCTTGCCCTTTTTGTCATAGAGCACAAAGCGCTCGTTGCCCGTGGCGCTCTTCGTCTTATTGTTGTAAAGTCCGACGATGCGCGAGTCGCGGCGCACGTTGAGCAAATACTGGCTGTAAACGTTGACTATAATGATGTGCGAAGCCCCAGGATAGATGCTCCACTGCGATGCCATGCCGTCCATCTCCTTGGTGAGCAACATGTAGCGGTGCGTCGCTGTGCGCTTGCCGTCGTGCGTCATGTAAAGTCCCGTCGCAGCGTGCTGAATGGAGTAGTAACCACTATTGAGTTTCGTGATGCGCCAAAGCGCGTTCTTTGCATTTGTGTCGGCACTGTGCGTCAGTGCAAAGACATCTGTCTTGGCAGGAACAACTGCGCCATTCAGAAACTCTACGCAGCGAATTTCGTAGCATTCGCCCGAGCGCAGTTCCACACCCTGAGCGGAAAGCACCTGCATATTTGCGAGGAAAGCAAGCGCCAATGTAAGAAGTCGGAATATATGGTTCATAATGCGTTACATTTTCTTGTTCAACTTAATAATCTTTGCAATGTCGTCGATGGTAAGCTCGCCGGTCATCTGCACCACGCGCGAACAATAGTCATCGCGGAAGCGGAAGATGAGGAGTTCGCTCAGCTCGCGCCCTTTTTTGCGCACGCCAAAGACAATCACATCGGTCTTCTCAACGTGCTGGTGCAACAGCAGTTCGTAGTCGTCCATCGTTGAAACCGTTTTGTAGTTGCCACGAATCGTTGCTGTTGTCGAACGACTGTGCGTGTGCATTGTCAGAATGCTGGTCAAGCGGTCAACGACGTGGGAAAACTCCCAATGGTCGGGCTTCATCAACTGCGCACGCGCAACGGAGAGCATTTCTTCGGACACGTAGAGGCGCGTCACTTTCTGATTGTCGGCAAGATGGTCGAAGGAGAACCCCACCTTGGGGCGCGCATCCTTCGTCAGCATATTTACGACAGGCGAAGCAGCAGGTAGCGCCGTTGCAGTCATTGCCATTGTCGGCGCAAAGCAACCTGCTAATATAAAGAGTCGGATAAAAGTTTTCATGATGTACTGAAATGAGACTATATTAATAATGAGTGCATCAGTCGCAAGGTCCGCCCAAGTCGTCGGCAACATCGCCAAGAATCAAAGTATTGGCTACCAACAGCAAGGCATTTTCGATTTCGGCCTTAGCCTCTTCGGCTGTGTGGCACGTGTCGGAATAAACCGTAAATTCGGGTTCCATATTGCGCTGCATGATAAAGACAAAGCCCATCATCGCGGCAGCCACAACCGTAGCATATACCCAGGGGCGAAAAAATCGTTTGACGGGCGTGAGCTGAACTTCTGCGTTAAAACCGGGTTCGCGCTGCAACCGCTCAAGAATGCGGTGTTCGAAGCCGGCAGGTGGCACCACTTCGGGCGGAGCGCTCAGAATTTCCATAAGTTCGGCTTCCTCTCTCCATTCGGGTGAAGCATCGGGCGCCTGGAGCAATCGCTTGAGCAATCTCTCTTCCTCCAACGAAGCATCGCCATCGTAATATTTTTTTCGGAGTTCGTCAATAGTAGGTGTTTTCATAAAGGGAGAAATTTTGAGATTTGAGGATTTTAAGGTCTTGAAGTAAGAAAATCTTCTTACTCAGCAAAGTGCTACGGACTTTAGCGCGTAGCTACTCTGCCATCTTTAGAACCTGACCTTAAACATTACAATCATTTTTTTGCGGGTGCGGGAAAGTATTTGTCGCACGTTGGAAGGCGTTTCGCCTGTCGCTTCGCAAATTTCGTCAATCGAACATTCAGCCACGTGGCGCATGGTAACAATGCGCTGCGTCTTCGGTGGAAGTGAACGAAGGATAGCGTGCACTCTGTCCTTCGCATCCATCTGGGGTGGTGGCTGAGCATCGGCAATCGACTCCTCAACGAGCAGCAGGTCGGTCTCATCATGGCGCAAGCGCAACTGGTCAATACAGGCATTCCGGAGCATTCGCAGGATATAGCCCTGCGCATTTTGCATCTGTTCTAGCCGGTCAGCTTCGCGCCATAGTTTTACGAACGTTTCCTGCACCACATCTTCCGCGTCCTGCTGATTATTGAGTATGCTCATAGCCACTTGGTATAGTTTAGGCGCCAGGCATACATATTTTTCTTCAAAATCTTTAGCGTTCATTTTTCTTAAGGCAGGTGGTGCTTAAATCCATGGCGGTGTAAGGTGGCGAAACGTGAATGATGAGTCGTTGCATTGCTCTGCTCGCTGCTTCTCTGCGCTATGGCATTTGGATTTACCATAAACATTATTGTTGTCATGAATTTGTTTTTATATTTTATGTATCTTTCTACTTTAATAACGAGAAAGATCTTCAAATGTGACACTTTCGGACGATAAATTTATCAAAAAAACACGAAAAAAAAGAACATGGGGCAGGACCTTTGCGATTTTGGTCTTGCTCCATGCTCTTTTTTATAGGTTTTGAATTTACGCGACTGCTTCCCCGCCTTGGGGGCGCGTTTATCTAAATGAATTGGTGAGCAATTTGATTTCAATGCTTGGCGAGATGCGCTCGTAAAGGATGTTGTAAACGGCGTCGAGTATGGGCATATTCACGCGGTAATGCTGGTTGATGTCCTTCATGCACTTCGTGCCGTAATAGCCCTCGGCAATCATTTCCATTTCGATCTGTGCCGACTTAACGGAGTAGCCCTTACCAATCATTTGCCCGAAAACGCGGTTGCGCGAGAAGTTTGAATAGCCCGTCACGAGGAGGTCGCCCAGATAGACGCTATCGTAAACATTGCGCTCAATGGGATAGACGGCCTTGAGGAAGCGGTTCATTTCCTGCACGGCGTTCGACATGAGCACGGATTGGAAATTGTCGCCATATTTCAACCCATTGCATATGCCTGCTGCGATTGAATAGACGTTTTTCAAGACTGAGGCATACTCAATGCCAATCACGTCGTTGCTCGTGGTGGTTTTTACATAAGAGCTGGCCAGCTTATCGGCAAGCATTTGCGCTTTGCTTTCGTCGGCACAACCCATGGTGAGGTAGGTGAGGCGTCCGAACGCCACTTCTTCGGCATGACTCGGTCCGCCAAGCACGCCAAGATTGTCCTCGGGCACGTTATAAACCTGCCTGAAATATTCGGTACACACAAGGTTTTCATCGGGCACGATGCCCTTTATGGCGGTGACGATGAACTTATCGTGTAGCTTCACCTTTAGTTTTTTGAGGTGATTTTTCAGGTATGGCGATGGTGTGACAAAAATGAGGGTGTCGCATGCTTTGACGATCTCATTGATGTCGCTTGAAAAGGTGATGCGCGATGTGTCGAAGCGCACACTGGTGAGGTAAGAGGGGTTATAACCCAATCTCTTGAAATTCTCAATGGTGTCGGCGCTTCGTAAATACCAATGTAAATGCGGTATGCGCTCAAGGAGCATTTTGGCTATTGCTGTGGCCCAACTCCCACCGCCCATCACTGCGATGTTTGTTCCCCACTCAACTGGATCAACTGATGTGGTTTGTTGATTTTCGTCGGTCGAGAATAATGAAAAGAAACGAGGCATTATGTTTGATCAATTAGTAGTTACACCCATGCCTCAATTTCAGCGACTGAGGGCTTAGCGATGTCTAACTTAAATTTCTTAATGATTTCGCCAATTTGCTGATTGATTTTCTGTGGGTTTCCACCTTCGAGGTCTGCCACTAAGTTATAACCAGCTTTGTGCAAGATGGGCACCAGTTCGGGGTTGATGCCCTTTTCTGCAAATTTTTCGGCCTTGTCGCGAGGCGTTTTCTTTTCTGGGCGCATTTGGGGGAAGAAGAGTACTTCCTGAATGGTGGTTTGGCCGGTCATGAGCATCACGAGGCGGTCAATACCAATACCGATACCGCTGGTGGGGGGCATGCCGTATTGAAGTGCGCGGAGGAAATCCTGGTCGATAATCATGGCTTCGTCGTCGCCCTTGTCGGCAAGGCGCATTTGCTCCTTGAAGCGTTCTTCCTGATCAAGCGGATCGTTGAGCTCTGAGTATGCGTTTGCCAATTCTTTACCATTAACCATGAGCTCGAAGCGTTCGGTGAGGCCGGGCTTTGAGCGATGCATCTTGGTGAGTGGCGACATTTCAACGGGGTAGTCGGTGATGAACGTTGGTTGGATGAATGTGCCTTCGCAGAATTCGCCAAAGATTTCATCGATCAGCTTACCCTTGCCCATGGTTTCGTCGATTTCCATGTTGAGCTTCTTGCACACTTCGCGTATCTGGCTTTCGTTCATGCCGTTAAGGTCGTAGCCCGTTTTTTCCTTAATGGCATCAAGGATGGGCAGGCGGCGGTAGGGCGCCTTGAAGCTGATGGTCTTGCCATCGACCACGGTTTCGGTGCATCCGTTTACGGCTATGCAGATCTTTTCAAGGAGTTGCTCGGTGAACGACATCATCCAATTGTAGTCCTTGTACTGAACATAGAGTTCCATACAAGTAAACTCAGGATTGTGGGTGCGGTCCATACCCTCATTGCGGAAGTTCTTGCCGATTTCAAACACACCTTCAAAACCACCCACGATGAGGCGCTTGAGGTAAAGTTCGGTTGCGATGCGGCAATAGAGGTCGATGTCGAGGGTGTTGTGGTGTGTGATGAAGGGGCGTGCGCTTGCACCTCCTGCAATACTTTGAAGGATGGGTGTTTCAACTTCGGTGTAGCCTGCTGCGTCAAGTTCGTTGCGGAGTGTTTTTACCACGATTGAGCGCTTCATGAAGGTGTCCTTCACGCCTTCATTGACCACGAGGTCAACGCAGCGTTGGCGATAGCGAAGTTCGGGATCTTCAAAGGCATCGTATGCCACGCCATCCTTATACTTGACGATGGGGAGCGGCTTGATGCTCTTAGCAAGTACAGTGAGCTCTTCGGCGTGCACCGAGATCTCGCCGGTTTGCGTACGGAATACGTAACCTTTGATACCGATAAAGTCGCCTAAGTCAAGCAGTTTCTTGAACACGGGGTTATAGAGTTCTTTGTCTTCGCCAGGGCAGATGGCATCACGAGTGACGTAAACCTGCGTGCGACCCTTTGAGTCCAATAATTCAACGAACGACGCCTTACCCATGATGCGGCGACTCATCATACGTCCGGCGATGCACACTTGGCGCGGCTCTTCATCGTCTTTGAAATTGTCGCGAATATCTACAGAGTATGCGTTTACGGGAAATTCTGCTGCGGGATAGGGGTCGATGCCCATGTCTCGGAGTTGCTGCAAAGCATTGCGGCGTCCGATTTCTTGTTCGCTAAGTTCAAGGATATTCATGTTGTAATGATTTTAGCAGTTTAGTGATATGTGTGTGGGGGGAAAGGAAGCCGTAGTGCTTTGTCGGTTTTCCCCTCGGGATATTATTTAATCAATGATTGATTCAAGCGCGTTAGTGCCTAATTCGAAACTGCGCGACATGCCTTTTTGCATAAATTCTTTATATGCTTTGTCCACCTCGGCTTGTTTGAGTTTATCGCCATTGAGGTCGTTGTTCAACTGTTCTTTGTTGTCGCGTTCAAAATCAATAAGTGCTTTTGTGGCTTTTTTGATGTCGTCGTACGATTGCGCTTCTTCAATGCACTTCGTTGCTTTTTCGATTTCATCAATATATTGGTCAGCAATGCGTTGTTGGCATGCGGCTAAAAGCGCTGTTGTTGCAGTAAATGAGAGTGCAACAATGATTTTTGTTAAGGTGCTCATGCTTCTGTTGGCTGTTCTTCTTCTTCAGGTTCAATCGCAGGTTGATAACTGTCTTTGATTTTATTTTTGATTTCTTCAGCCATCTCGGGATTGTCGGTCAAGATGCGTTTAACCGCTTCTCGGCCTTGTCCGATTTTGGTTTCGCCGTAGCTGAACCATGAACCGCTTTTCTTGATGATGCCTGCATTGACACCGATATCAATGATTTCGCCAATCTGCGAGATACCTTCGCCGAAGGTGATTTCGAACTCGGCCTTACGGAAGGGAGGTGCAACCTTGTTTTTAATGACTTTTACGCGCACTTGATTGCCAATGGGCGTGTCGCCTTCTTTCAGCATTGTCACTTTGCGGATGTCGATGCGCACCGAAGCGTAGAATTTAAGTGCGTTACCACCTGTTGTCGTTTCAGGGTTGCCAAACATGACCCCAATCTTGTCGCGCAATTGGTTGATAAAGATGCAAGTGGTATTTGTCTTGCTGATGCTTGCGGTAAGCTTACGAAGAGCCTGACTCATGAGGCGTGCTTGAAGTCCAACTTTGTTGTCGCCCATATCGCCTTCAATTTCAGCCTTCGGAGTGAGGGCGGCAACGGAGTCAATGACAATAATGTCAACAGCTGCCGAGCGGATGAGCTGATCTGCAATTTCTAAGGCTTGCTCGCCGCAGTCGGGCTGAGAAATCAACAGATTGTCGGTGTCAACACCTAACTTCTCGGCATAAAAGCGGTCGAACGCATGCTCGGCGTCAATGAATGCGGCTATGCCACCTTGATTTTGCGCCTGAGCAATGGCGTGAATGGCAAGTGTGGTTTTACCAGAACTTTCTGGACCATAGATTTCAATGATACGACCCTTGGGATAACCCCCAACGCCGAGGGCAATGTCTAACCCAATCGAACCCGTAGGGATTACTTCTATTTGTTCCACCTTGTCGTCGCCCATTCGCATGATTGAACCTTTGCCAAAGTCCTTTTCAATCTTTGCCATCGCAGCCTGGAGCGCTTTAAGCTTATCGTTGTTTGCGGTAATGTTTGTATCGTCTTTCTTTGCCATAATGTTAAGGTTGGTGCTTTGATTTAGTTGTTTTATTCTTATGGTTGATTCCGAGCGTGGTCGATTCAGACTCATGATACAGAACCTGCCTTAAGAATAAAGGTACTGATTAAAACGTTCACAAAATTAAGAAAAAAGTGTAATAGGTGCAATAAATTAATCCAATATCTTTTGTGTTAGTGGTTTTTAGGGTGCTTTACTCTTGTTTGAAGAATTAATTGCCCCACTTAGTAACGCAAATAAAATGGCATGCTGCGCTCATTTCGACAGGTCCCCCTTCACGACGGGAAAATGATGAGTTTGACTAAATCTTTGTCGCTTGAAAAGCTGACTTTTCTTTTTTGCTTAAGGATTGTTAATATTCTCATTATTTTGTGTTTTTTTTTGTTTTAGAATTTGATTGAAAATCTACTTTTGTTGTCGTTAAAAATACTTATTCGCATACACGAAAAACCATGAAAAAAAGAATTTCAATCATGTTTGTTAAGCAAATATGCTTGGTGTTGTTTGCTTCCGTGCCATTCTTTGCCGTATCGGGATTTGAAGGCGCAAGTGTGATGGAATTTGAGGGGACGCCTCCTTCTGTGCAACTTTTTGTAAATCAGCATTTCCCAAATAGGCACGTGGCTTCGGTTAGGGTTGAATATTTATTTTTTAAACGCAAGATAAAAGTCATGATGGACGATGGTACGGAAATTGATTTTGACGACGATGGCGATTGGATTGATATAGAAAATGCCCCCGATGATGTGATTCTTAATGTCATACCCTGTGCCGTGGTGGCTTGCGTGCACGATCATTATCATCATGCCCATATCGTTGGTGCTGAGCGATGCGGCAATAAGTTTAAGTTGAAACTGAGCGACCGCACCGTTTTAACCTTTAACGAAGATTATGATTTGCTTTAAGAATCATGTATATCCTGCTTCTTGGGTGATATAAATAGAAAGTACAGACAACAGACTTTTAGCGCTATTGATTAGGGCGCTCCGTCGGTTATCTGTACTCTTTTTTTAAAATCTAAGTAACGCTAAAAAAACGTTATGCAAGCGAACTCGACGCTTATTCGTCGGCTAACTTCACCTCGTCGGCTCCTTCGCTAAGCAAGTCCGTTCCCCAGTGCTTATTGGCCAGGCGTTTTTCGCGTTCTTCAATTTCCTTGGCTTTCTTTGCGTAAATAATCAAACGCAATGATTGTCCGTAGCTGAAGTAATTCCACATCCAATTGAGCAACACGATTAATTTGTTGCGCACGCCAAGAATAGAGCGCAAGTGCACCACGAGCCACATGAGCCATGCGAAGAAGCCCGCCATTTTAATCTTGCTGAATTCTGCAACGGCACGATTGCGACCTACGGTAGCCATAGTGCCAAGATTGATGTATTTGAAAGGCTTCATCTCCTTGCCTTTTTCCAATCGCTTGAGGTTTTTAGCCAGGAGGGATCCTTGCTGAATGGCAACCTGAGCCAATTGAGGGTGTCCGCCTTTCCAGTTGTCGTCGCCTTCCTCCATAATGCATTGGTCGCCAATGCAATACACGTCGTTCAATCCCAATACCTGATTAAAGGCATTGACCTTGATGCGGCGTCCGCGACCAATACTCGTTTCGGGCAGATTACCCATAGGTTGCGCTGCCACACCGCTCACCCAAATAAACGTGCGGGTTGCGATGCTGCTGCCGTCCTTGAGTACGACGCGGTGGTCCTTATAGTCGGTAACCATCTTGTTGAGCAACACGTTTACGCCCATTTCGCGCAGGTATTGTTCAACATGGGCCGATGATTCTGGGCTCATTGCAGGCAGCAAGCGCGGTCCTGCTTCAACGAGGTAAACGTTAACCAGGCTTGAAGGAAGGTCGGGGTAGTCCTTGGGGATGATGAACTTTTTCATTTCGGAGAGCGCCCCTGCTACTTCTACGCCGGTAGCACCACCCCCAACAATTACCACATTGAGCAATTCCATGCGTTCGCGTTCGCTGGCGCAGGTAAGTGCACGTTCAAGGTTTTCAAGCAAGGCATTGCGCAGACCTTCAGCCTCGCTCACGTTTTTCATCGGAATGGCGCGTTCCTCAACGTTTTCGTTACCAAAAAAGTTTGTTGTCGTTCCCGCGGCGAGTATTAAGTAATCGTAGCTTACCTTACCAATTGATGTTTGAATAATCTTTTGCTCAGGGAATATAGAACGCACCTTCGCCATACGGAAGTAAAAGTCCTTACGGTTTTGGAATATCTTACGGAAGGGGAAGGAGATGCTGCTGGGCTCAATACCCGAAGAGGCAATTTGATAAATCAGTGGGGGAAACTGGTGGTAATTGTTTCGATCGATCAATACAACCTGAAAATTTGAATTTTTAAGTTTGTTGGCTAACTTCAATCCGCCAAAACCGCCACCTACGATGACCACGCGTTTTTTATCTGTTTGAGGAACGTTAAAACTCATAATATGCTTTGTTTTATGTTTTAATCCAAGTGCAAAATTACCCCCATTTTGTAGATGAAACAAAAATACAACCGCATTTCGTGTGAAAAAGGCACAGCTGGCTCGCTTCTTGATAAACCGACAAGGCAGTTTCTGAGCAATTATTACTTCTTTTTCTACATATAATAAACGCTTATTTTAGGGGAGGAACATTAATCGTTCCGTTTTTTTGACGTTGCAGACGCTTTGTTCTGCATGCGTATTTCAAGTTTGTTGAAACAATCATCTTAACCCAGGTGCGCTTTGCTGGTGCGAGGAATCCAATGCTTCGTCGTGCACGAGCAAGGCGCATTGTTTTGTTTGCTTCGTGGTGTGGCGGCCGCATAGCCCGCCTTCGCCACCTTGTAAAAAAAGTAAGGCATCACTCCTTGTTAAAGAGCAATGCCTTACTTTATTTGGTGTGATTACTTTAGAGTTCGAGGTCGATGTCGTGGAGTTCGTGCCAGGGAAGACCTTGCTTATTGAGTTCGTCCATAAATGGATCGGGATCAAATTCTTCAACGTTCCAAACGCCTGGGCGTTTCCAAAGACCGAGCATGAACATGCGTGCGCCGATGCAAGCTGGTACGCCCGTAGTGTAGCTAACACCCTGCATGCCTGTTTCTTCATAAGCTGCGCGGTGTGAGCAGTTGTTGTAAACGTAGTAAGTGTGTTCCTTACCATCGTAGCCAATACCCTTGATGCGGCAACCGATGCTGGTTTCGCCTTCGTAGTTTTCACCAAGATCCTGAGGATTGGGGAGCACAGCCTTAAGGAACTGAAGGGGTTGAATCCAGTGGCCTTCGTAGCAAATGGGCACGATGCTGTCCATACCGATGTTTTGAATCACGCGGAGGTGTGTCAGATATTCTTGTCCGAAAGTCATCCAGAAACGAGCACGCTTAATGGTGGGGTAGTTCTTCACGAGACTTTCAATTTCTTCGTGGTGAAGGAGGTATGACTCGCGTGGGCCGATGTTTGGATAGTTAAGGGGTTGGTGAATTTCAAGGGGTTCTGTTTCCACCCATTGTCCGTTTTCCCAATAAAGACCCTTCTGGGTGATTTCTCGGATGTTGATTTCAGGGTTGAAGTTTGTGGCAAAGGCCTTTCCGTGATCGCCTGCATTGCAATCCACAATGTCAAGATAATGAATTTCCTTGAAGTGGTGCTTGGCTGCATAAGCCGTGTAGATAGAGGTAACACCTGGGTCGAAACCGCACCCAAGGATCGCAGTCAAACCAGCTTGTTCGAAGCGTTCCTTGTAAGCCCATTGCCATGAATATTCAAAGTGGGCTTCGTCCTTAGGTTCGTAGTTAGCTGTGTCAAGGTATGAACAGCCAAACTCCAAACAAGCATCCATGATGGTGAGGTCCTGGTAGGGGAGTGCGAGGTTCATCACAAGATCAGG
>JAGBYN010000125.1 GCA_017628775.1 Bacteroidaceae bacterium
CGGCGTCTTGCCTTGCGGACTGCGTTTGTGCGATAAAAGCTATAGATGCTATAGGAGCTATAGATGATATTAAAATTATAGAGACTATAGAAGCTATAGGAATGAAGGATGATGAGCCGAAACGGGGATTGCCCCTCACAACGCTCATCTCTCAACTTTGCAAACAGCCAACCGCACGGCAGTTGTACTCTGTGCTCAATCTTATCCTTTTCTAATCGCTAACGCGATGCAAAGTTAAAACTATTTTCTTTATTTTAGTTTTATTAAAGTCCCGAAAAGTTGTCCTTTTTTACAGAACAAGGAAAAGAGTTGAGAGAGGAGAGTTGAGAGTTGAGAGATGCCATCCTGAAGGTGTAGGGGCCGATCTCCGTGTCGGCCCGTCGACCAATCAATGTACCTATCTCATATGCAATTGATTAGTTCAAACGCAACACATAGCGTCTGCGCTCGGTATGGATTAAATTTAAGGGAGCGTGCCACTGATTGATTTTGGCACGCTCCCTTATATTGTTCACTGCGGATTATTCATTAGAGCAGACTCCATGCTACGGTTAGTCCTGACATCACGATTGACACCATACTCATTAACTTAATCAAAATATTAAGTGAAGGACCAGATGTATCCTTAAAGGGATCGCCTACGGTGTCGCCTACAACTGTAGCCTTATGCGTTTCGCTACCCTTGCCGCCGAAATTACCTTCTTCAACGTACTTCTTGGCATTATCCCATGCACCGCCTGAGTTGGCCATGAACACAGCCAAAACAAAGCCTGAACTTAAACTACCAATAAGCAAACCCAATACGCCTGAGACACCCATGATTAAACCAGTAATGATGGGCACAGAGATGGCAATGAGTGAGGGCACAATCATTTCATGTTGTGCAGCACGTGTTGAAATCATCACGCAACGACCGTAGTCAGGTTCTGCTTCGCCCGTAAGAATACCCTTGATCGTTTTAAACTGTCGGCGCACTTCCTCAACCATCTTACTTGCTGCTCGACCTACTGCATTCATGGTCAAACCGCAGAAGAGGAACGAAGTCATTGCACCAATAAACATACCAGCCAACACCTTGGGATTCATGAGCGTGACATCGTAGTAATACATAAAGTCGGTGAATGTAGCCTTACTGATTTCAATACTCTTATCACCAAATTCAAGTGTATGCGTACCGATACGTTCCAAACCAATACGTACTTCTTCCACATACGATGCTAAGAGTGCCAAACCTGTAAGCGCAGCCGAACCAATGGCAAATCCCTTACCTGTAGCTGCAGTAGTGTTGCCCAATGAGTCGAGCGCATCGGTACGTTTACGAACCGCTTCACCAAGTCCACTCATTTCTGCATTACCACCAGCATTATCGGCAATAGGGCCATAAGCGTCTGTAGCCAAGGTAATACCCAATGTTGAGAGCATACCTACCGAAGCTGTACCAATACCATAAAGACCCATTGAGATATTGTTGAAATCGCCACCAGTAGCTAATAAGTAAGAAGCGATGATACCTACCACCACTGCGATAACGGGGATTGCGGTAGAAAGCATACCCAAACCAATACCAGAGATAATCACCGTTGCAGGACCAGTCAAACCACTTTCAGAAACCTTCTGTGTGGGTTTATATGATTGCGACGTGTAATATTCTGTGGCTTGCCCAATGGTAATACCAACAGCCAAACCAACAGCAACAGTGCAACCCATTTGCCACCAGTTATCAAGACCAAGGATCCACAAAATCAAGAATGATGCGGCAACAATCAAAGCAGAACTAAGGTTTGTACCTGCCGCTAAAGCGCCAAGCAAATCCTTCATCTTGGCGTTTTCATTGGTTCGCACAGCAAAAATACCAACCAATGAAAGCAAGATTCCAACAGCTGCTATCAACATCGGAGCGATAACCGCCTTGTATTGCATGACTACATCGCCCGAGAGCATGTAAGCGGCAGCCCCCAACGATGCAGTGGCAAGGATTGAACCACAATAACTTTCATAAAGGTCGGCACCCATACCTGCAACGTCACCCACGTTGTCGCCTACGTTATCGGCAATCGTTGCGGGGTTTCGTGGGTCATCTTCTGGAATATTGGCTTCCACCTTACCAACGATGTCGGCACCAACGTCGGCAGCCTTGGTGTAAATACCACCACCCACACGGGCAAAAAGCGCTTGCGTAGAAGCACCCATACCAAAGGTAAGCATGGTTGTGGTAATGATGCAAAGTTTCGTTGTGGGACTTTCACCATCTGGAATCAAAGCATCAAGAAGGAGGTACCAAAACGAAATATCAAGCAAACCTAAGCCAACCACAACAAGGCCCATAACGGCACCACTACGGAAGGCAATGCGCAAACCGCCATTCAATGAAGTACGTGCGGCATTGGCAGTACGCGCTGAAGCGGCAGTAGCGGTTTTCATTCCTAAGAAACCTGCAAGACCCGAGAAGAAACCACCAGTCAGGAATGCCACGGGCACCCATGCGTTTTGCACTTCAAAACCATAGGCCATAACGCCAAATAATAGGGCTAAGCACACAAATACAATAGATACAACCTTGTACTGTTGTTTCAAATAAGACATGGCACCAGAACGAACCGCAGCTGCAATATACGCCATACGGTCAGTTCCCTCTGATGTTTTAAGCATTTCACGGTAAAAATACCATGCAAATCCAAGCGCCAAGATTGACGACACAGGAACAAGCCAAAATAATGTTGACTCCATAATAGTAAAAGTATTTAAGATGAGTAAAAATTGTTTGCAGATGAAGAGGTCTTATTGCCATATTTCCCAAGCCGCGAGGGCTTGGCGGTGGAGCATTTCAAGACCATTCTTTACCACTGCACCCTGTGCCGCACTGCGTTTCATAAACAGGGTTTCTTCTGGGTTATAGACTAAATCGTAGCAAATATGCTTATGGGTTAATAGCTCGTAAGGAATGTTTGGTGCAGCATCAACCTTAGGGAACATACCCAGGGGTGAGCAATTCACGACCAACAGGTGCGTCTGCATCACTTCGGGCGTAAGGTCCTCATAGGCAATCACACCATCCTTGGCAGTGCGACTCACTAAGGTTGAAGAGATGCCCAACTGGCGCAAGCCATGTACAATTGCTTTGGAGGCTCCTCCAGTGCCCAGCACCAATGCTTTTTGATGATCACTGCTCAATAAAGGGGATAAGGATTGACAAAAACCAATAATATCGGAGTTATACCCCTCAAGATGAACTTCACCATGTTCATTGCGCACCACGCGCACCACATTAACAGCTCCAATGCGTTGTGCTTCCTCGCTCATGACATCAAGATAAGGTATGATGGCTTGCTTATAAGGAATGGTGACATTAAAGCCACATAAATCCTGGTGCGTCTGGCAAAGGGTTTTGATTTCTTCAATACTGGGTAAATCAAAGTTATGATAAACAGCATCAATCCCTTCTGCATTGAATTTATCCGTAAAAAATGCGGCTGAAAAGCTATGTCCCAAGGGATGGCCCACTAATCCATATTCTTTAGTCATAAAATGCGTTTTTAAGGCTTTTGCGCGGTGTACAGCGTACTGATACCACCTGTGAAGCGTTTGAATTTTACGTCGGCAAACCCTGCATTACTCAAGATGTTCTGCATGTGTTCGCCTTGTGGGAAAGCCTCCATCGTGGCAGGGAGATAGGTATAGGCTTGTTTGTCGCGAGAGATTAAACGACCGATGGTAGGCATCCACACGCGTGAGTAAAAACTGAAGAGTTGTTTCATCGGGGCTTTCTGGGGTGTGGTTAATTCAATAATCACGAGGCGTCCACCAGGTTTAAGCACGCGCAACATCTCCTTTAAGCCACGGTCCAAATCCTCAAAATTACGGATACCATATGCCACGGTAATGGCGTCGAAAGTATTGTCAGCAAAGCTTAGGTTCATGCAGTCCTCCTTGCAGAACGTAATGTTACGAGCATACTCGCAACGCAAAGCCTTCTCTCGCGCCACGCTGAGCATACCTTCCGAGAGGTCAGCACCAACAATTTCACGCGGTTTTAGGATTTTGGCAGCCATCAACGCAAAATCTCCCGTTCCAGTGGCAATGTCCAGCAACTTTTGAGGGGCATAGGGTTTTAAACTGTTAAGCGCTGCTTTGCGCCAAAACTTATCAATATTTAAGGAAAGTGCGTGATTCAGAAAGTCATAGGAGTGGGCAATGTTATCAAACATTTGTTCCACTTGTTTGCCCTTAGCTCCATGTGGGTCATAGGGTTTTATCGTTTCTTGTTTGTAAGCCATGTATTCAGGTTATAAGGGTTAAGTGCCATAAGGTTTTGGGGATTACATTCGGTGGCAAGGTCTTTAAAGTCGCGCTTGCTGAAGATTCGAACGTTTTTGGGGAAATATGCCGCATGGTAGTATTCCTATCTCATCTTTAGAACGGCAATTGTATTCGGGAGGCTCTTTCGTACTGAGCCGCAGAGGCACCACAGTAGATAATCTCACGCAAATTTAACTATTTTCAATAAAACTTTATATTTTTGCAACACGAAAATAGCAATGAATTAGTTATGAAGACAACTTTTTTGGTTATTGGCAAGACTATAGACAAACATCTGACGGCTTTGATCGATGAATACACACAACGTGTGAAGCATTACCAACCGTTTGACATTGAAGTGATTCCTGAATTAAAAAACACGAAAGCGCTTTCTATCGAACAGCAAAAAGCGAACGAAGCCGAATTACTAAAAAAAAGCATCAAGGACGGTGATTACGTGGTATTGCTGGATGAGGGCGGTCGCGAATTCCGGAGCATTGAGTTTGCGTCGTATTTGCAGCAAAAGCAATCAATACCTGCACGGCGTTTAGTGTTTGTGGTTGGCGGTCCCTATGGTTTTGCGCCAGAAATCTTTGCCTTGGCACGCGAAAAGATCTCTTTATCGAAAATGACCTTCTCCCACCAGATGGTGCGTTTGTTTTTCGTAGAACAGTATTATCGTGCCATGACCATTCTTAAAGGGCAACCCTATCATCATGAATAGCGAAACTGTCATTCGGAAGATAATTAACGTTATCGGTGCGTGGTTCTGCGGTGTGGTAATTATGTCGGCACAAATCCCCTACCGCATCATGCAATACAACGTTGAAAATCTTTTCGACACGCTGAACCATGAAGTGTTTCTTGACGACTACTTCACTCCGTCAGGCACCAATCAATGGTATGGTAAACGATATTGGTACAAACAAGGTCGATTGGCACGCGTGATCGCAGCGGCGGGGGGAACAACGCCCGTGGACATCGTCGGCATGGTGGAGGTGGAAAACGATTCCGTTATGCATGATTTATTGCGACGCACTTCATTGGCACGCCTCGGTTATGAGTACCACATCACGAAAGGTGATGATGAACGTGGAATCCAGGTTGCCCTACTCTACCAACCGCCTCGGTTTGCCCCATTCCAAAAGGTAGATATTCCGATAAAACCATTACCAGGATTTTCGCCAACACGCCATATTCTACTCGTTGAGGGACGCTTACCAAGTGCTGACACCTTAAGTATTTTTGTTTGCCACTTCCCGAGCAAACGTGGCGGTGCCGCTCAAACGGAACCTTACCGCATGCATGTAGCACAACACGTCAGGCAAGCCGTTGACAGCATCTATGCTTGTCGGCCCAATGCCATGATTGTGGTTATGGGCGATTTCAATGCCGACCCAACAAGACCCTGCCTTAAAGATGGACTGCGCGTGTGTCAGGCAGAGGAACCCCCAAAGCCGTTTCATTTTATTGAAGCCCGAGATTTACACACCAGAAACAAAGACATTGAAGGGACGTACTTTTTTCAAGGGGAATGGGAACTAATTGACCATATCTTTGTGTCGGGCAATATGATGAGCGAGGCACCACTGCGCGTCAAGGGAAAGGGTTGGCATATTTTAGATATCCCTTTCTTATTGGAAAAGCGAAAGGCGAAAGGGTTTAAAGACATGATTCCGAAACGCACGTACAAAGGTCCGCATTACAATGGTGGCGTGAGCGACCACCTACCTGTAGTGCTGCATTTAGAACTTCATATCGAAAAGACTAAACCCTTGCCGTCTGACGGAAAGGACCAATAAACAAAATAAATGAGCGAGCGGCTGTGTCTGACTGACACAGCCGCTCGCTCATTTACACATTTAGAAGATTACCTTCTTACCATTAACGATATAAATACCTTTTGCTGCCTTCTGAACACGACGTCCTGTGATGTCGTAGATAGCAGATTTAGACGCATCGTTAGTTAATGTACCGTTGATTGAAGTTGTACCATTGTCGCCACCAAAATTGATACGCAATGCATTTGCAGCCGCTGAACCAGGAACCTTCAGGTATGCCTTGTGGTTATACAACTTGAAACCTTCATCCTTGCGGTAAAAACCTGCTACTGCATCATTGGCAACAAGTACATAGCTTGTGCTACCTTCTTCGAGGTTTACTTGCTTAAATTCTGCAGGACCTGCATAACCCACGAGCATATTGCCGTTCACAACAGTACCATTTGTTGATGCTTGAGTAAAGTTGTAATCACCAGCTGTTTCTGCACAGAGAACAACACCTGTGTGTGCAGGGATGATGTCTTCAACTTCTGTCATTGTGAGAACACCTTCACCTTCTTCCATCTCGGGGAGTTCTGTAGCAGCATAAG
>JAGBYN010000126.1 GCA_017628775.1 Bacteroidaceae bacterium
AATAGCATGTTGTGCCATATCTTCGCTTTTTATGTTAGGCGCTTTGGCTCAAAACACAGAACGGGAATCAGCTGGCTTTAATGCCCTAAAACCAAATATGAACTTAAAGCTAAAGCCTGGCAACGATTTTTATCAATATGCAGCGGGGCGATGGATGGACGCACACCCCTTAACCCCTCAATATTCGAGATATTCACAATTTGAAGCCCTCACTGAGGCTAATCGCGAGAAGATAAAGACCCTTATTTTGAATTATGCCGAAGCCCAAAATGCTCCAGGCAGCATTGAGCAAAAAATAGGATCGCTTTACAACCTCGCCATGGATTCAGTGCGCCGAAACAACGATGGCTTTGCACCGCTTAGCCAACGCTACCAAGCCATTCAAGCCATTAGCGATTTGACTGACTTTTACTTACAATTGGCACAACTCAAGCGTATTGGCGTGCCCGCATTTATGGGCATTTATGCGACAGCCGATTTGAAAAACAGCAGCGAGAATTTGCTCTACGTCAGTCAAGGAGGCATGGGTTTGTCGGATCCCGACTTGTATTCAAACACCGATGCACATAGCCTTAACGTCCTGAAAGCCTATCGTGTATTTATTCAGCAATTGTTTGTGCTGTCGGGCATTGATGCCGATACAGCCCAAAAGAATGCAGAAATTGTTCTTAATCTCGAAAAGCGAATTGCTCAGAAAGCCTACAATGCCACAAAACGACGCAATGTGCAGGCCAATTACAACAAAATAACGTTTGCACAGTTGCTTAAGAACTATCCTGAGATGGACTGGGGTACGCTTTTTTATCAAATGGGCATACCTGCAGTGCAGGACGTGTGCATTTGCCAACCCGAACCGATTGCAGAAATCTGTCAGATCATCAAGCAAGAGCCTATCGAAGCCCTAAAGGTATATCTGTCGTATAAGCTGATTGCTGACGCTGCAACTTCATTGAGCGATGACTTTGCTCAGGCACATTTCGAATTCTATGGCAAGGTCATGAGCGGACAGCAAGAGCAACAACCCCGTTGGAAGCAAGCAATTACCACTGTTGAGGGCGTCTTGGGGATGGCTGTTGGTAAATTGTACGTTGAAACCTACTTCCCCGAAACCTCAAAGCAACGTATGTTGCAAATGATTTCCCATTTGCAATTGGCCCTCAAGGAGCGCATCCAGCAACAAGCCTGGATGAGCGAAGCAACTAAGGTTAAGGCTCTTGAAAAACTCAATGCTTTTCATGTTAAGGTGGGGTATCCCGACACATGGAGAAATTATGACAAGCTCACTATTGATGAGCACTTATCCTATTATGAAAACCTTGCCCTGGCTTCAGAATTTCTTTTGCAGGAAGATTTCAAAAAGCGAGTTAACCAACCCGTTGACAAAGATGAATGGCTCATGACGCCACAAACCATTAACGCCTATTATAACCCTACGACCAATGAAATCTGCTTCCCTGCAGGCATTCTTCAGCCACCCTTCTTCAATGCTGACGCTGACGATGCCGTGAACTATGGTGCTATCGGTGTCGTTATCGGACACGAAATGACACATGGTTTTGACGATCAAGGTGCGCAGTTTGATAAGGATGGCAATCTGCGTAATTGGTGGACGGAGCAAGATAAAACTAATTTTGCTGCACGCCAGCAAGTGTTGGTTGACTATTTCTCTTCATTAGAGGATTTGCCTGGTCTCAACGTCAACGGCACGCTCACTTTAGGCGAAAATACAGCCGACCACGGCGGACTCAAAATAGCCTACAATGCGCTTCAACACACCTTGAAAAACAACCCCACAGCGCCTATTGAAGGATTCACACCACAACAACGCTTCTTCTTGTCCTATGGATTGATTTGGGCACAAAACATACGTCCAGAGCGCGTCCGTCAGCTCAATAAGGTCGATCCACACACCTCAGCCCGCTGGCGTGTTAATGGCGCTTTGCCCCATATTGATGCATGGTATGACGCCTTCGGCATCAAAAAAAGCAATAAGCTTTATATCCCGAAAGCACAGCGTGCCGACGTTTGGTGACGCCGTCCGAGCCGTGCGGGGTATGCCTTAACGCACGTAAGGCTTTTCCCTTCACTCTTTAGAACAGACTCAAAAAAAGCGCACCACGCACCCTGTAAACAAAACCTGATAATCTTATAACCGCCTCCGCTTCATTTTTATGCTTCATACAAACCTTCCATTAAACGATATTCGCCACACGACGAATCAAGAAGCACCCACACGCGCACTGCGCATACTCTTCCTGAATATTATGCCCATTAAGCAAACCACAGAGGAAGACTTTTGTCGCAGCTTAGCTTGTGATGAAATTGATGTTGCATTACTGCCCATGAAGATAGCCCATCAACAATATAAATGTACCCCACAGGCGTATGTTGAGCGTTATTACAAAGACTTTGAAACTTACGCTGATGGTTATTACGATGGATTAATCATAACAGGCGCACCGCTCGAAAATATAAACTTCGAGGAGGTGAGGTATTGGCCCCAATTAATGCAGATTATGGCATGGGCAAAAACCCACGTGCGCCATTCGCTATACATTTGCTGGGGCGCACAAGCAGCGTTGTACTATTATTATGGCGTTCCCAAGCACCCCCTGCCTGAAAAGATGTTTGGCGTGTTCTGGCACGATGTTTTATCACCGCACCCCCTGCTTCGCGGATTATCACCGTTGTTCCCCATGCCACACAGCCGGCACACGGAAGTACGCGCAGAGCAGTTCCCACCTCAGTGCCAAATCCTGGCACAAAGCGCTGAGAGTGGCGTCGGCATAGCTCAATCCAACGACGCTCAGCAAATCTACGTAACGGGCCACCTGGAGTATGCCCCAAATACGCTGCATGATGAATATTTGCGCGACGTTAGCAAAAATATGCCGATTAAAAAGCCAAAATACTATTATATTGACGACGCCCAACCTCAGCTCGGAGTTGACTACACCTGGGAAACCTCCTGCAAAACGTTCTTCAGGAACTGGCTTCAACTGATGATCGATTCCAAAAAACAATAGAATGAACCATTCTCGTTTTAAGGTGGGGTGTTCAAAAAATGTAAAAATTAATGTGGTTGAGAGTTTAGAGTTGAGAGTTTAGAGTTGAGAGTTTAGAGTTGAGAGTTTAGAGTTGAGAGTTTAGATATGAGAGTTTAGATATGAGAATTAGGGGGTGATCCCCATGTTCGCCTGAGGTGGATTTACATATCTCATAAACAATTGGCAGGTAAGGATGCAATACATAGCGTCTCTACCTGCCAATTGCCGTTCCACCGATTTCTTCCTGACTTCATCACTTTTTCTTGCTATTAAATAGCGGATATTGAAAATCAGTTAGTTAACTATTTTGAATGGGTGACTTTGGGTGACGCAAACCTATTTTTTAGTAAATTTGCGCCATGTTCGTACGTAAAAAGATTAACC
>JAGBYN010000127.1 GCA_017628775.1 Bacteroidaceae bacterium
ACGAGTGGCGGTGCGGTATTTCTTGTCGGGGTAATACTGCATGGCGAGGGTGCCGAAGGATTGGGTGAGCATGGTTTTAGAGTAAGTTTTGAAAGTTTAGAGATTAGAGTTTTTTTTGAAAGTTGAGAGTTGAGAGTTTAGAGTTTAGAGAAGTTAGAGCATTCGCCTCGTTAAGAGGAGCCTTCAGCTCGTTCAGAGGAGCCTTCGCCTCTTTGGGGAGCAGAGAGGGGAGGAGGGGGGGAGCGGATTAATCTTCAAATGCCTTGTTCAGTGCTTCTTCAATGGCGTCTCGGTCAACGTCGGCCATGGCGATGCCATTTTCAATGCAGGTCATGGCGGCGAGCAGGTCGATGAGTTTGGATTTTGCTTGCAGATCTTGGGCGGTGTAGGCGTCGTCGTGGGGGTAGGGTGCGGTTTCTGAGGGATTTGAGCTCTCTGCCTTCAATCCGCATGGCGGTTGTACTCTGTTCTCTGTACTCTGTACTCTTGTAAAGCTTGGGCGCATGAGGGCTTCATTGCCTGCTAAGGTTGTGAGGTGGCAGATGGCTTTTAAGTAGGCCTCGGAGTCGTTTTCTGTGGGTGGTGCCCAACGCAGGATGATGTTGCGCGGTGTAAATGGTGTTTGCTTCTTTTCATAGTAATTGTAATAGGATTCAAGGATGCGCCAGGCGGCACGATAGCCCATTGTGAGCGATGTGAATTGCACGAAGCTTTTGTCTGTTTGCTTCGCTCGAGCACCCTGCCAACGAGAGGCTGAGTGGCGAATATTAAGCGGGTTGTTGTTGCGGAGTCCGCGGGGGGAGGTCATAGGCGTTCTTTTTTTTGAAAGTTGAGAGTTTATTTAAAAGTAGAGAGTTTATTTAAAAGTTGAGAGTTGAGAGAATCCATCCGGCATGTAGGGGCCGATCACCGTGTCGGCCCGTCGTCAAACAACGCACCAATCTCCTTATAGAGAGGGTTAGAGGCTTCGCCTCTTGAGAGGGGTGAGTTGAGAGAAAATGTGTGTGACGTGTCACATGTCACAGGCAAGTCAGGGCGAGTGTTTTTCTGACCTTTCTGTAAACGCCCTGTTGCTCTGTTTCAATGATTTTACCCCTACTTTTCCATTGCCTGATGAGCATGTGGTTTGTTTCGCTTGATGTTGTTGGGCGCAGTGTTTGCAGGGTGTCGAGGGTGAATTCGTTGGGCAGTTTAGGGAGTAGTCCACTTCCGTTGGCGCCTTGCGTGCCGTACACTTGTTCGTGGGCTTTTTGCAATCGGTCTTTGAAGACGTGCCATTTCACCCAGAGGTCGTACTCCACGCTCCACGTGGTGAAATCCTCAATCTCCTGCGTCCATTGCGATCCGTTCATGACGTAGAGCAGCATCGCACGGTTAAATCCCGAGCGCACGCTTCGCTTGACGTATTCTGCCATGACTTTGTTTTGGAGTTCCTTGGCGTATTCAATAAAGCGGCGTTGTGCTGTGCGTGTCCATTCAATGAGCTGAGGGCACTCATATTCGCCTTTAGCCTGCTCCAGGGTTTGAATGTAGGGTTTAAGCTGTTGAGAAAAGTCGGGCGCGTAGCGTTCGAAGATGGGTATTTCTTCGCCCCAGTCGTCTTCGTCCACGGTGATGGTGCAACAGGTGATGCGCGAGAGTGTGCCATCGATTATTGCGTTTGTGTTAAAGAAGTTGTGTGCCATGGTTTGTGTTGTTGACGCGTTCCAGTTAAGCCTCAGCATGACATGCTCGTTTACGGCGTCAATGCCTACGCGCTCTTGTCCATAGCAGGCTCGGTCGTAAGCGAGCTTGATGAGTTCGTTTTCAGCCCCTTTTTTGGCCGATGCATCAGCCAGTCCTCTTAGTTGCTCAAGTTCGTTAATCTTCACGTAGAGCGAGCGTTCGCCAGCTTCTTTGAGTCGTTTCACGAGTGCCGCATTCGTTGTGTTGGGTGCGAGCTGCTGAATGATGAGTCCTTCGGGTCGGCGTGGTTTTTCTTTATTGCTGCCCATGGCTTTGATTTTCTCTCGCCATTCATTTTCGCTTTTTCGGTGCTTATTGTCGCGCTCGCGAATGTTGGCCATGATAAACTCGATAGGCACATCCACCGCCGACTTCCCACTTGCTTGCGGTGCTATGAGCAGGTTCAGGAATGCCGGTTCGTAGCATTTATTGTCGGCATATTTGAAGCGCACGTTTTCAAGGTGCACGCCCATCGGTGGGAATACCGCCATTGCCACGGCAGGCTTCATGTGCTGGGGAGTGGATGAGAGGAGCAGGCGAAGCACATCGGGCAGATTTTCGGGCATTGTGGGTATGGGCCACACAGGTCCTAATTCTTCGTTGATGCCGTTAATCGCACTGTTGAGTTTAGCTCCGAGAAAGGGCGTTTCGGGATAGCTACACATGGCTCTGAGGAGTTGCTCGTACTCGGGCTTCTCAACGCCAAAGGAGGGTATGATTTCAGCCAGCCATTCAGGGTTGTTGTCCGTAATTTTGCGCAGTTCAACGGCAAGATGCTTAATCAGCGTGTGGCGTCCGCCTTCATAGGGAAAGCCTTCCACCTTGGGTATGAGTCGCTCCACGATGGTGGCGTAGGGCACGTTGCCGTAGTGCGTGGGGTATTTACGGTTGCTGTTTTGAGAGGATTGGCTTTGGTCGGCTCGAGCATGGGGTTGATGGGCGTGGCTTGCCGTGTTCTTAAGGTGCACAACGTCAAGGACCTTAGGCTTGAATAGCGCTTCACGGTCGATGTAATAAATATCCTCCTTAATGGGCAGGAACGATGGCCGCGAGTGGTCCTTGCATGCGGGGTCGGAAGGCATATCAACGCCCATGGCATCAAGCCACTTTTTCTTCGCTTCCTCAAAAGGCAATGCCAGTTCGTTGGCGCGGCGCCGAACCACGATTCTCAGTCCTTCACCGCTTGGCGTTTTGTGGAGCAGCATGAGGTGTGGTTTAAGCGCCATCTCTTCAAGTCGTGTGCATATTTGTTTCGCCAATTCATCGACCTTGCCCTCCACGTGGTCGAGGTCAATCATCAGCAAATCAGTGGGGCGCATGAACTCACCGCACCGGCTGCCTTTGGGCTTCACGCCTTTCTGCTGACACGCTTCAAGATACGCCGCATACTTCTCTTCATCCAAAACGCCTTGGAAATAGAGCATCGGCAGTAACTGCTTGCTGAGTTTTGGGTCGGCTCCAGCACGCGTTTTCTCGATCAATTCGTGGGTTAGGGGCGAGGCGATGAGCGAGTCGAAAATCTCGGGAGTGAGCGGTTTGAGCTTCAAGTCGAACTTGACTTTTGCTTCTTCCTTACCATCTTTTGTTTCAAGATAAGATTCATTAAAATCGGTGTAATACAATGTCTGTGTCATCTTAGGCTGCAGGTTGAGGGTTAGGTTTTTTTACGTTAGTTGCTTCAAGTTTTGGGCTTGTGGGCTTGAATGCGCCATTTCCAATGGCTTTGGCCACGAGTGCTGCGTCTTCTTGATAAAGACGTTTTGCCTGGTCGTTGTTGAGTTCAATGGGGAGGGCAGTTGTGATTCTGCACTTCGTTTTGAGGCGTTGAATATGAGAGTAAACGCCAATTTTTTCTTCGTCCTTGACAAGCCTACGCGTTGCATCGGCGGCGGCGTAGGGCCGAATTTCAATGGTCTTGCCATCGGGCATGATGCCCCAACTGCCCCGCGTTTTGCCATCTGCGAGATACGCCTTCTCGCGCAGGTAGGCGATAGCTTCGGGAATGAATTCAAGGGTTATAGACTTGTCGAGCGAGAATAAAGCCGTAACGGTAAAAGAAATTTTATTCATAGTGAGTTGATTATGTTTTCTTTGTGTGTAAGTGTTTCTGTTTGAGGAATATACTTGCGGTGCTCATCGATTCAGTTCGAAGCGCGTTAGCTTAGCTTGATGATTTCGTTTGCCACGATGTCCTGGTAGGTTGTGGCGTTATGCTCGTGCGTGCTAAAGTGGAGTGCGGCAACGACGAGGTCGCCGGCATAGAATTTACACATGGCCGAACTACCGAGAAGGGCAACGACGTAGGTGTTTTCGTACCTGCCCCCGAGTTCTTGAAGCACGATGGTCGATTTGTTGATCATTCCCCCCTCCGCCTTTTGCGACGACACTTGAATGGGTTCGGTTTGCTTGATGACTTTAAAAATGTTTTTCATGGTTAAATGGCTTTTTTGTAGTTAAACAATTGATAAATAAATTGGCGTCCTCTCTCTGTCCATACCAGGGTGCTTTTGGAGTGCATCTCGCCGCGGGTGTCGTAGTAGGTGTGAATGCGGTTCTTGGCTAATCCTCGGCGCGCATAGTTGGCGTAGAGCAAGTATTGTCCGCTTTGTGCATACTGAATGTGGCGGTCGCAGAGCATGCGGTTCAGGACGTAGGCCGTGGTGTTGAGTCCCTTGGCGATTTGCGTGGTGGTGAAGCACGTCACGGCATCGAGCACCTCGTCCACATAGTCGGCTTTCGGTTTGAGCATGGCAATCTCAGCATCGCGTCGCTCAATGGTGGCTTGTGCAATCCGCAAAGCACGCGCCATGATCACCTCGTTGCTCTCGTCTGCCCCAACCATCATGTAGCCGCCCTGCTTGCGGATGGCAGGCAGCACCTCCGAGGTCACCCATTTCCTAAATCCCCTTGCTTGTGGTTTACGACTCTCAAGAATGGTGTCGTACAGGCCATCCTCGTTTACAAACGTGGCTTGTTGGCGCCTGCCCAATTTGTCGAGGATGGGGTACTTTGAAAGTACATCGTCTCCCAATCTTTGCACCACTTTCGAGGTATGCAACGCCAACACCTGGCACACGTCCTTCAAGCAAAATAAAGGATTGCCCTGTTCGTCGCTCGTGGTGCGGATCGCACCAAATTCTTCGTTCTGAAAAATTTGAATTTCCGTCATATTTAATAATGTTCCGTTTCTAAAGAAGTACGACATTGTACTATCTCCTCGGAATTTCTGATTGCAAAGGTCACACAAATTCCAATGGGTGCTCGGGGTGCTCGGGGTGCCAGCACCGCACAAAAAAGAGCACCCCGTTGGGATGCTCTATAAATCAACGCATTATGTAAAATTAAAGAAGTTTGGGGTGCTGAATAAATGCTTACATATTTTCTTTTACAACCTCTGAAACATCGATATGAAGCTGCGAATTTCTCTCCTTTTCAAAACATTCTTTCAATATATCCTTACACTCGTTGCCGTGCGTTTTTTCAGCGCCACGTTCTTCTTCCTGTTCATCGTTTACGATACTTTTCGTATCTACCACCTGCATCGTCATGTCCTTGTCAAAGTGCGCCTCCAACTTTTCAACGTGGGCAATATTCTGCCCAACGGGGGCATTAAAATTGAATGTAAAGTTTATTGTCTTTTCGTTACTCATGGTTTTCTGATTTTACGAAAATGTCTTATCGTGTAGGGTCATTATATGAAAAAACTTGGTCAAGTTCTAAGAATATTTTTGCAAAGATAATGTTTTTTATTCTCTACACTCAAATACCAACTTCAAAAAAACTAGGGTATTAAGAAACTAAAAGAAATATGTTTTTCCTGAAAAAGACACACATCCTAACCCCCTTTACAGTTTTACAGTTTTACAGCAATAAAATGAAACCACTGTTTTTTGAAGAATAAGTCAATAAAGAAATTTATTATATATAATATATAATAAAATTTTTTTTAAAGATTTCGACGCGATGAACAGACAAAAAAAACAACCGTAAAAACTGTAAAACTGTAAAACCTCTAACCCAAGTACACGCAATCATCAAACATCCAATGGCCCCTGTTCATTTGTGTGTGTGTACTTAACGATTGACTGATAGCGATACACTCTAGGACTTTGGTGTATAAAAACAAAAACCTGGGAAATTTGAAAAAAAAATTCTGCGCTTGCAAGGCACTGAATCCCTATGTTTTACGCACGGATCTCCCCTCCTCTTTCGGATGCCAAATGCCAATAAATGCCACCTGCCCCTCAGCACGTTGTAACTTTGCAAACAGAAACGGAAGAGAAACGGAGAGCGCGTGTGAGAGAGAGGGATAAGACACGCACCACCGCCCCTTGATTGAAACCCACCGCATTTTGCTCGCCCACGCACCACCGCCCCTTGATTGAACCCACCGCATTTTGCTCGCCCACGCACCACCACCCCTTGATTGAAACCACCACATTTTACCCCGCCCCTTGCTCGCCAAGCGCCATCCGCCCGCGTTTATAAAGCAGCGCATAAAGCAGCACCC
>JAGBYN010000128.1 GCA_017628775.1 Bacteroidaceae bacterium
CATCTTGCCAAGGCTTTTCATCTTATATTTGGAGATAGCAAATTGGCTTCTCCGGCTCATCTCGATTATCTCCTTAATGGTTGGTCGGGAAATATGTACGATCGTACTATTGGGGCTATCGGCGGCATGGCAGAGTTCGATTCGTCGCGTCCTCATACTTGGCCGATTGTCGGTACATTCTTCCGCAACAATGCTACGGCATCCCGTCTTGTTGGTGACTTCTACGAGCGGCGTAAGGAGCTTACTCGCAAGAAAGGGTCTAACGAGGCGACCGTATCTGAAAAACGGGAATTGAACCTTATGAATATTACTGCTGAAAAGATCTCAAAATTAAGAAAAGAGATGAAAGCGGCAATGTCTAATAAGGCTCTTTCGGTCAAGGAGCGCAATGATAAAGTTGAAAAAAATGCACTTGAAATGCAAGAAATGGTGAGAAGATGCAATAGTGATGTGGACAAGTACATAAAGAAGCGGCAGAAGTGAGGTTTAGAGACTTGAGAGAAATTAGGAATTGAACCTTATTTCCAACGTAACCAATATGTAACATTCTTACCTCCGCCTTGACCGCCAAGACGGCATTTGGTATAATACGCGCCACAAAACACCCCTATTAGGTTCGCCGAATGGGCGCAGAGCCACTTCCTGAAGGAGTTGGCTCTTGCTTGTGTATAAGCTTAACAAAACCGTGATGCGAGTCACCCCACTATCAGGGGGTTTGAGGAATTCACGGTTTATTTTTTTTGGAATGGAGAAGATCAATTCCCTTACCACCGCCCCGCCTTGACCGCCAAGACGACGCTATGCTATAATACGCGCAGTCGAATTTTAATTGGAGTTATTATCCGCTTCTCTCGACATAATGGAGATGAAAATGAAAGAAAACGATACTGCGCCTTGTGATGCCTATTCATCAAGCGATCTTGGCGAATATCAAGCCCGCCTCACAAAGCTCATGCTTGAAAACTCCTCTGCCATTTTTGCTAATTACAGCAGGGCACATGCTCGCTGTATCACTCGGACTTTTTTCGAGAATGCTACTTCCTCCATATCTGTTCTTTCCGGAGATTTCGGAAATCATTTTTACCGCCTTTGCGACATCAAACAAGCCGTGCTAAAAGCTATCGCAAGCGGTGTAAAAATACGTGTTATATCACTCTGTACAGAAAAAAACTCTTTAGCTGCTATTGATTCCTTACAAGAAGAAATAAAATCATTAAAGGAAAGTGACCAATCCGTCAAGGGTGGGCTTGAGGTGAAATTTGCAACCGTAAAAACGGGAGCCCAAGTCAAGCACTACATGGTTGTAGACGATAAACGATATAGATTAGAAGATATCCATACTGACAATATGGGATCTCCAGTACATGCAGAGGTTTGTTGTAACGGCCCAAGCAAAGCGTCTGCACTCAATCTTGCCTTTAATTCTGTTTGGAATCGTCTTTCATAATGTCTTTTTTAAGTCCAGCCGAAGTCCTTGACTATCAGACAATCTTTCAAATTGTCGCTACATTTGAGGGCTTTTCAATCTGGAAAGGTAAAAGTGCATTTAAGACAGATGCTTTTACTGACATTGATTTCTCGATGCCAATTTTTGATGATGGCACATTTCGAATGGCTTGTGAACGATTAAAGGATAGTAAGCATAAGACAAAAGAAATCTTTACCATTATCAAAGTATTGCTTAAGCATTCGATGCGAAAGAAAATCATCCTTTGCAAAAGATTTTTTCTGTCTTTCTTTTGGAACTCAATCAGAGTACTACATAAATCGTTAGTTTCCCTCCTACGTGTTACGCCAATTCTCACAATTCCTTTTCTCGCATTGAGTTACTTATTGCAATGGGGGTGTGATGGCACAAAATTCTGTTTAACAACGGCGGTTTTTTGGTTTATTATAGTAAAAACAGTTTGCTATGCATTATGTTGGTGCTTTGCTCAGATGCTTTTGCGTCATATTAGGGTGGCAGTACCAACAACAGACGAAACCAATGTAATTACGCCGTTATCTGAATGAAAATTGGCACCCATCTTCATTAGCGCCTACAAGCCCCGTAGAGCCGTTTCTCTTGGCGGACGAGTATTTGGTAGTCTAAACCAAACAAAGCCGTCTAAGGGCGTTCTACGGGGCTTCTGCGTTGATTCTACTGGTGTAGACTTTGGAGAGCCGTTTTTAGGCGCTTCAAACGGCCTAAAAAGACCCCAGCAGGATTATCAAACGGCTTCTCGGCTCTTTGAGCCTTATAAACATCCGTATCAAACCTGAACCAAGCGCGGCGAAACATCTCATCACCAACATCCGCTAAATACTGTTCTAACGGCTTTCGTGTATTTGTTGCGCCACTACGCTCAAAGTCCTTAACGAGTTCATCAATGACGCTTGTATCATCGTCATCTGCGTGGTTCTCCTCATAGAACTCCAAGTCTTCCTGGCTGTAATAGTGATTGTCTATCGGTGGTGCAATCTTGCCAATCTCTTGTAATGCGGCATCTCGTAGCAATACCGAATCGTGTGAAGAGAGGGGCGCACTAAGCGACCCCTCTTCTTCACACACCGAAGAAGAAAAAGATTTATTTACATTATCTTTTTCTTCTTCTTTATTTATATTACCGACGCTCGTTACCCCAAGGGAACGGTCGTTGCCCCGCGTTGCCCCTTTGTTCATAACATTTTCCCTGTTTGCGTGGCAAATATCAAGGTACTTTTGCACCTCTTCTTTTTGTGCCGCGATAAGGAATTGAAGATACGAGTTAGCGAGAGGATCGCTTATGGACGGCTCTTCTCCACCAACAAACCAGCCAAGAAGCGAATCAAATATATTGCGTCGCATTTCTTGAGGATAGCCATTGGCATAGAGAGGGGCTACGCTCTTTCGCGTCAGTTGCAGAATATCGCCGCGTTCAGGGTCTATTCTGTCGGCTTTACGGATATACTTTCTCATATCTCGTCCTCCTTGCTGAATTGTGGAAGTTCAAGAACTACATCTTCGTAAGACCAAATGTTTTTTACCTTGATGATTTTAGGACTACATTCAGGGTGGTTCTTAATGATGTTACTGTAATTGTTAAAGAGATACAAGGCGGCCTTTTTGCCTGTATCGAACTTTAGGGCTAATTCTAATGTGTAGGTAACCTCATCCTTGCCGATATATTGTGTTCCACAACATTCATCGGTTGGATTATATCGTAATTGTATAACGAAATCGCTACACGTTTCATTTTCAACTTTGCCAATGCGTACCTTGTTGGCATTGGTCGTATTGCGGCAAAAGAGCCGCGTGAGTGTTAGGTTCATGGTTTCTTACTTCCATTAAAAACCTCGCCCGCAAGAAGGGTAAGAAATGTGCACGAGCATGGGCACAGACCTTAATGCGAGCGAGGAAAGGGGATGTACTCGTTTTTTGTTTAATTCTGGGCGGTTTCTTACTTCCGTGTGTCAGAATGATACAAATTTTAGCATAAGAACCGCTTACTCGTCAAGGGGGTAATTTGGTAAAATCTCAAAATACGCCTTGCCTTCATTCTCGAAGGTAAGGCCATCGTAGTGGTCGCGCCTTACATCGTCAGTATTTCCGGCAATGCTTGTCAGTAGGTTTTGGTCGTGGTACGCAGCGGCGTGCATTGTAATGAATGTATGCCGTCCTACATTCTCAGGCAACTTCTCAATGCCGGCTTCGGCGGCGCGTTTTAAGAGATGTTGGCGAAACTTATTGTTCTTCATCTTGACGGCTGACATAAAATCAAAGCTCTGCATCCAAGCAAAAGCAGTATCGGGGATGGTGAATGAACGCGGCTTAACTCCTTTAGAAGCGCCTTTACACTTTACTACGCGGATATTACGGTGCTCAAGAGAGATACGAACGGCATCTTCTCCAAGGCGAACACGCTTAATCTCGTCCTGACGCATACCGCAGAAGAACGATAGAATGGCATAGGCTAGGTCAGCAGGAGCATCATACTTATGCTTCTCAAGAACTGCGAAGAGCGCCTTTGCGTCTTTCGCCTTTAGATACTCAGGGTCTTTCCATTCCTTTACCTTCATCTTCATAGAGGCTATAGGATTCTCTTTAATATAGCCTTGCTCGGGCGCTACACACCAGTTTAAGAATGTCTTGATATAACTAAGATGGTTGTTGTAGGTGGTTTTGGTTTTAGTGTCTTTATCGTTGTACACACGGCTTTCAAGATCGCGGCTTAATTCTTGAGGAGTTATATCTGATAGCATTCTGTCACCACCAAAAATCTCCACCCATTTGCCTACACGCATTTTGACGGCTTTTTGCTGGACCTCACTTTTATCCTTTTGGAATATAAGATAATTAGCATAGGCCTCTCCAAGGGCGATAGAGATAGTAGTATCTTTGCTATTATGTTCAAGTACCCGCCTAACGCATTCGGTTAGAGAAATATCAAGATTGTTCTTGGTAAGTAGGTCAATAGCATTAAGCGCGTCCATAGATTGATAAGCCGTCAAGAGAACGGCAGTATCGCCGCCAGTAGATAGTTTACGAAAGAAGTCGTCTATGCTTCGCAATAGTGAAGTTCTATTCATAGAAGCCTTGCGAATTGGCTTTTTAGAGTATGGGTCAGTTCCGAAGTAGGTTTCGTATATGGTATAATTCTCGCCGTTATGCTTCGTGACAGAGCGAGATTTGACGTTATTTACGACCTCTTTTTTAGAGAGATAACTCATTTTATGCGCCTTTCTGACTTGCGAGAGTCTTGCAAATTCCTCGCAATGTGTATTAAGAATGAAAAATCATATAACCATTATAATATAAGGGTTTTAATAAGTCAAGGGGCGGAGGGTATGTCTTGCGAGACAAAAGGGTTCGAATCCCTTCTTCTCCACCATTTCCCGAAAATAAAAAACCCCTTTATAATCAATGTTTATAGGGGGTTTGTTGTCTTTTGAAGTATTCTGCATCGTAGCAAAAAGGGCGTTTTTGTGTCTTAAAAACACAAACTTTTTTGCGAGGAATTTGCGAGGAAATGGCGGTGGGAAACTCACCTCACCACCACACCGTTTTTCATCTATTGTCACCCTCACCCACGATTACGCCTCGGTTAAGGCGGTCGGTGAGTTTGTTGATGTTGTCTTGCATGACATCCGCTAAATCTAATTTTTCTTGCGTTGCAATCGCCGCGACCATCCAAAGAACATCGCCAAGTTCTTTTTTAAGGTCTGTGCGATATTTTTCGTAATCCTCTTTGAAGGTTTCCCAATTAGAAGCTGCGCGAGGCTCAAGCCCCTGATGCTTGCGAATAAACTTGGCGAATTTACCAAGCACTTCTCCGGCTTCCTCGGCTAGTCCAGCGTATGCGTAGGTTGCGTTTTCTCCGTATGCCGCGAATTTATAGGCGGCCTTTTGGTATTCATTTGCGTTCATTATTATTCTCCTTTCAAGAGATACTTATTTGACACAACTTTGAAAGAAATGTAAGGTGCAACGTAAGGTGCTTCGACGGTCTTACAGACAATTCCTTCGCGTTCATTGCCTCGGTCGGTCTTGCCTTGGGTGTAATCCATCAACTTTTCAAAAGTTGGATATTCATCAAAGACTTTTATTCCGCGGTCAATAATTTTAACGTGAGGCAATTTGAATTGGAACTGACATAAATATCTAACATAGTCAGGATTGACGAACATTTGCTTTCTAATATCAAATATACGAAAGACTAACCATTCGTGTTCAGTACGCTTGTCTCTATTGCCGTTAATACCAGGACCGACAAGTTCACCTTGGATTGCCAATTCATCCCCATTCAACTCGCAATACCTCTTGAGATTACTCTCAACAAAGTATGTATTAGCCATCTGCCAAGGCAACGGTACAGTTCCATTGCTCATTACTGGCTTAAGCCTTAGATTGCGAGAGCAGACACCAAAGGGGTGCTCCGCGTCAATGGTGGGCGAATAGAACATCGTAACTGACATTCCATCAGCCTTTTCGGTGACTTGGAAGAAGCGTCCTTTCATCTTCTCGAAATATTCGCCTAGGTTCTGAATACGCTCCTCGTCGGTCTTAGGGATGTATGCGGTTGGGAATGGTCCGTAAGCTTCGGCAGACACCTTAGCGCCTGAGAAGGGGCGTAGGGCTTCTTCTATCTCATCGTAGTGTTTAACCTTAAGAGTTTCTGTAAGATCAGTATCATCAGTCACATCGCTTATTTCAGGAAACTTAGCAATCGGCATAAGCATTCCTTGAGAGATTACACCTCTAAGCTTAACGGTCTTAATGCGCACACCTTCGGCAAGGATTTCACCTTTTTTAGATGTGAACTTACGCAGACAGCGGCTATGAAGAAACTCATATCGCTTATCATCAGCTGGAAGATAGGAGTCAATCTCGAAGTAGACGGCTTTATCTCCCGATTTGAAGTCACCCTTACCCACAACGACCTTCCAAGTCTTGCCAACCATAGTGGCTGTTTCAAGGCGGTCAGCGTCTGGTATTGGGCTGACTTTATCTATTGTTACTATTGATGCTAGTTTTCTCATTTTTCTTTTTCTCCTTTTTATTATTAGCATCCACCACCACCACCACACAAGCCGTTTTTATAACGACAGCCGTTATTATGCCAACAACAGGTCGAGCATTTTGAGGGTGTGTTAGGATTGTGGATGATAAGCGTCTTTTTATTCCAACTTCCCGTGACCATTCCGTCGGGATGCACAATAATCTCTTCAAGGAAATTATCGTTATTATGAGTCTCGTTATACTTTCTTAGCATATCCATATTAGACCAGCTCATTGTAATTGGCTTGTTGCACCATATATAGTTTTCGTAGACATAATAATCTTGGATAACTTGCTCAACAAGAGTTCCTGCATCAAACATCTGATTGCGAAATTCCATAAAGAGGTCTGAAACCTTCTCATTCTCACCGTCTATAATGAGAGAGCGGAATGAGAAGTCGTCGGCAACATCCGCGTAGTGATTTATAAAACTCTCAATATCATTAATCGTTTTAAGCCCTCCGTTTACACCAAGGACACATTGAATGCGGACTTTCGCTTTAGGCTGTAGCATCTTAAATTTAAGTATCTCAACTACATCTATGTTTCGACTACGCTTGAAAACATCTTGGTCATTAATGGCGTGTTTGGATAAATTGAACCAACCATTGAGTGTTCCAAAAGGTATTTTATTCATAAATGCGCCGTTAGAATTTATTGAGAATAATGTAGGCTTATAATAGTTAGCCCCTTCGATTATTTCATTCAGCCGTGCAAAACAAGTAGGTTCTCCTCCTGTAATGGATAGAGTTCTGAAATGTCCTTGATTATGGAGCTGGCGTATGACAGATTTTGCACTCGCCATAAAATCTTGTGAATTTTCATCATCTCCATATGAAGGTTGTTCGATACAAAAATCACATCTTGCATCGCAATAGTTTGTGCATTTAAGGTGGACGTGGTGCTTCCAATCGTCCTTGTACATACGATAAGTCTTACCGAAGAGAATTGTATTTTCCGACCACAAATGGGAAAGATTCAAGTGAAGTTGGGAAAATGTGGATATTGAAGAGCATAAAAAAGCCCCGTACAGGGGAGTTGCAAGGGGCTTGAAACGGGATTTGATGGCGGGTTTCATTGGTCAGAATGAAGCGGCTTGCCGCAGTGCGGACAAATGCCGCGCTCAATTAACATATCCTCTTCCTCGCGCATATCCTCTTCCTCGCGCCAGTCCTCTTCCAAGGACGCGCGTTGTCCGTCCGTGAGATCATCTGCCGCAGGGAATAGATCGCAGCATCCGGGGCCGTCTACGATTCCAGCATCAGGGCAGTCTTTTATCGGGCAGAATAGGCAGATCATAGTATCTCCTTATAGGGTCGGAACGCGGGTTTTGCCGTTACGATACCAACAATTCGGCGCGCAACAATCATCCTGGAATATACGATGTCCGCGATGGAGCTTATAGACCGTGGAAGCGGGTTTAACATAGCGGCAGCGAAACTCGCAAAAAAACATCCCTTAACGTCTCGCGTGTTGGGGTCAAGCCATTGGCACGGCGGATAGAATATCTTGATCATAGCGCCTCCGTCTTCCTTGTAAGTCTTTTGCGTATAAGTTCAAGCATCCTTGGCGTAATGTGATACCAGGCCCTCGTACCGTCAGGCCACTCGACCATGAGCGCGTATAGACCAGACCTCGGTCTGACTCGTAGACGCGATGCATCGCAGTACCCGAACCCTGCCGCAACGCGAAGTGCAGCGTCAATTTCTTGCACCCCATTTGGATCGTAATACTCCCAGAGGAATCTTTCTGGGTTGACTTCTTCAAGGTTCATTTTAGGTCGTAGTTATTCAAGGGTTGTCGTTGAGTTGCACACGGCGTCCGAGTGCTATGACATAGTGTAAGCCGGTCGGCTCGCCCCAGTCTGGGTGCAGCCGATCGGGAAAGATGTTTATGCCGCAGACCTCGATAAACAAATCCGGCTTGCGATAGCCGCGTGAAAAAGCTATCACGAGGTGCCCCCGGCAATAGATGTTCGACACCCAATTAGAAAGCCGCCTATGCCAGTACGGCGTGTCGGCGCGATATTCCTCACGCTTCTCCCCAGACGCAATCATGTCGTACCACTTGCCTCTTAGAACGAGCGGCAGAATTGCGCACTCATTTCGTTTTAACTGTTTCATCTTTTATTCTCCTTCATTTCAAGTTCTCCAATTATGATGTCTTTTGTAGATTCCATAATATGAAACCAAAATCTCTCACCGTCTTTTTCGCACATTATGGCGACAAATAATTTTTCTCGCGGTCTAACCGTCAATCTGTCTGCCTTGCACCAGCCTATGGCGTATTTACGCAACGCAAGTATTAACTCCATATCGCACCCCTCGGGCGTTCTTGAGAATACATAATAAGAAAGGTCGAGTGCATCGCCGAACGCGATTACATGTTTTTCGTAAGTAAACAGTTCCGGGCTCATCTCCTCAAGTTCTATTTTTGAGAATTTCATTTGTTAGTTCCTTTTGTCATTTCATTCCACTTCGCCACGGCTTCGTCGTAGGTCTTACATCGCCCTGTATCCAAGCCGCAGTCGGGACACCAAATTGCGACGAAGATTGTGACAAAATCTTCTTCGTCGATAAAAACACTTGGCTCTCCCCCGCACTTCGGGCATCGGTTAATCTGCATCGCGCACCTCCTTTTCACGAATAACGAATCTTCTTCTCGCACCACAGCCACCATAGAGGCTTTCTCCTCGTTGGTGGATTTTCATTCGGACTTCACCGACAAACCCTATGTGTAACATACACCGACGTATTTCTTTGACGAGACTATCAGGTTCGCACCACTCTTGAGAAATCCATTCTATTTCAAGTACATCATTTTTCAGAGAGAAGTCGCACTCCTTTGGGCGCAATTCGTCAGCGATTAAGCTGCAATTTATCGCCGCTGGGTCAAAGGCAGGATGCTTTGCTCCGCGACAATATGGAGCGAGCACACCACTAAATGCCCTATGAAATGTTTTAGTCTCCATCACTTCCCCTCGCTTTCTTTTTTATATTTCGCTTCAATCAATTTGATCGCGATTGCCTTAGCCTCACTTGTAAGCCTGGAAAACATCGCCATCCTTGCCACCGCAACCTCTTTGTCAGAGACACCCCACGGCATTACAACATCAGTTGTAGCAACCGCCTCTATATCTCCAATCTTAAACTCAACCCTCATCACTTCACCTCCTCATACGGCATCTGCGACCACTTGCAAAGGCACTCTACAATGTTTGTTGTGCCCTTATATAGAGGACAATTACGGCACATCCTATTAGATACGATGAACGGTTTACAGTAAGCACGAAACCGCTTTACCTGCTCCTCCGCCGTCCCGATATCGCAGTTGCGGATAGGCTCGGCAAGGGCTTCACAAATCTTTTGAATAACAGATGCAGCCATATCATCTAAGTTACTGTCTTTGTCAAAGTCAATATTCTGTAGAAGATTCCAGGCATCTTCCAACGCCTCTCTAAGTTTACTGCTCATTTCGCACCGCCTTTCGCTTCGGCCTTCGCCGCCTCGATCGCTTCTACCGCGCGGACGATCGCCTTGTAGCACTTGCCGCTTTTCTTGCTGTCGGTGTATGCCTTTTTGATGAGTTCTTCGCCCGTGCCGTGGAAGCAACCGACCGTCCACATCTTGTTCGACCGAGTGTAGGTAAACCACCGGCCACTCGACCATGAATTTTTGAACACCATGTAATCGTTGTTGCCGTAGACCTCCGCGTCGCCGTAGACCCTCGCGTCGCCGTAGACCCTCGCGTCGCCGTAGACCCTCGCGTCGCCGTAGACCCTCGCGTCGCCGTAGACCCTCGCGTCGCCGTAGACC
>JAGBYN010000129.1 GCA_017628775.1 Bacteroidaceae bacterium
AATAGCATGTTGTGCCATATCTTCGCTTTTTATGTTAGGCGCTTTGGCTCAAAACACAGAACGGGAATCAGCTGGCTTTAATGCCCTAAAACCAAATATGAACTTAAAGCTAAAGCCTGGCAACGATTTTTATCAATATGCTGCAGGGCGATGGATGGACGCACACCCCTTAACCCCTCAATATTCTAGATATTCACAATTTGAAGCGCTCACAGAAGCCAATCGTGAGAAAATCAAGAGTCTTATCCTGAATTATGCCGAAAAACAAAATGCGCCTGGTAGTATCGAGCAAAAAATTGGTTCACTCTATAACCTCGCCATGGATTCAGTGCGCCGTAATAGTGAGGGATTTGAACCCATAAAAACACGTTATCAAGCCATCCAGGATATTGCAGATTTAACAGATTTTTATTTGCAATTGGCACAACTTAAGCGCATTGGCGTACCCGCATTTATGGGTGTGTATGCTACGGCCGATTTGAAAAATAGTAGCACGAATTTGCTTTATGTGAGCCAGGGGGGATTAGGTTTGTCTGACCCCGACTTGTACACCAACACCGACGAACATAGCCTCAAAGTCATTCAAGCTTATAGCACATACATCAAGCAAATGTTTGTGTTGTCGGGCATTGATGCCGAAACGGCCGAAAAAAATGTGCAAGTGGTGCTTCGTATTGAAAAGAGAATTGCCAAACATGCGTATAATGCCACTAAGCGTCGCAATGTTCAGGCCAACTACCATAAAATGACGTATGCCCAATTGCAAAAGGATTATCCAGGCATGGACTGGAGCACGCTTTTCTACCAAATGGGCATCCCTTCTGTAAAGGAAGTTTGCGTGAGCCAACCCGAACCCGTTCTGGAAATTTGTAAAATCATCAAGGAGGCATCCATCAGCGACCTCAAGGTGTACCTTTCTTACAAGCTTATTGCCGATGCCGCAACAACATTGAGCGATGATTTCGCAAATGCACACTTTGAGTTCTATGGTAAGTTCATGAGCGGCCAACAAGAGCAACAACCCCGTTGGAAGCAAGCGCTCAACACCGTTGAAGGTGTTTTAGGTATGGCCGTAGGTAAACTTTATGTGCAAACCTATTTCCCTGAAACGTCAAAGCAACGCATGTTGCAAATGATCGCTAACTTGCAATTGGCGCTTAAAGAACGCATCGAAAAGCAAGCGTGGATGAGCCAAGAAACCAAAATCAAGGCGCTCGAAAAACTCAATGCATTCCATGTTAAGGTGGGTTATCCCGATACATGGAAAAACTACGATGGCCTTACTATTAACGAGCAACTCTCGTATTACGAAAATCTTGCACAAGCCTCTGAATTCCTTTTGCAAGAAGATTTCAAGAAGCGCGTTAATCAAAAGGTGGATAGAGATGAATGGCACATGACACCACAAACCATCAATGCTTATTACAACCCCACAACAAACGAAATTTGTTTCCCTGCAGGTATCCTCCAACCGCCTTTCTTTAATGCAGAGGCCGACGATGCGGTAAACTATGGCGCTATTGGTGTGGTTATTGGCCATGAAATGACACATGGCTTTGACGACCAAGGTGCGCAGTTCGACAAGGATGGAAACCTCCACAATTGGTGGACAGAGCAAGATAAAGCAAACTTTGCGGCACGCCAACAAGTGTTGGTGGACTATTTCTCAAAACTTGAAGACCTTCCCGGGCTTAACGTGAACGGCACACTCACTTTGGGAGAAAACACCGCCGACCATGGAGGTCTCAAAATTTCATACCATGCGCTTCAACATGCGTTGGGAGCCGAAAACACAAGTCTTATTGAAGGCTTCACACCTCAACAACGTTTCTTCTTGTCGTATGGCTTGATTTGGGCACAAAACATACGCCCTGAGCGCATTCGACAACTCAATAAAGTCGATCCCCACACTTCAGCACGTTGGCGTGTTAATGGCGCATTGCCACACATCGATGCATGGTACGATGCATTCAATATTAAGAAAAGCAACAAACTTTATTTGCCTAAGGCTAAGCGTGCCGACGTTTGGTAAGGGAAAGGAGAAAGGAGAAATCTGAAAGTGGAAAGGTGAAAGGTGAAATCGGAAATCTGCGATTAAGCGAGAGCAGAGGTCAAACTTGTTTGAACTTTGCCGATCGTGAGCAGATTCTGGCGAAGCCGAAAGGAGAAAGGCGCCCTCCGGATGCCTACTACTCTCTACTCACTACTCACTACTCTCTGTTCTCTGTACTCTAAATGACGCTCAACCATGTTATACACGAATTTACCCTTATCTCATATTCCCAACGTTAGTAGCGAAGAAGCTCACGCCGGGGCCTTGCGCATACTCTTCCTCAACATCATGCCCATAAAGCCAACAACGGAGGAGGATTTTGCGCGCAGTTTAGCATTTGCTGATGTTGATGTTGAACTGCTCCCCATGAAAATAGCTAATCAACAATATAAATGTACACCGCAGGAGTATGTCGAACGCTATTATCGAGATTTCGAGGTGTATGCCGACGGCCATTACGATGGTCTTATTATTACCGGTGCTCCACTCGAAAATATACCTTTTGAGGAGGTTCGTTATTGGCCACAATTAACGCAAATCATGGCATGGGCACAAACCCATGTGAGTTCATCGCTTTACGTGTGCTGGGGCGCTCAAGCAGCACTTTATTACCATTTCAGCATACCCAAGTATGCCTTACCCCAAAAGATGTTTGGCATTTTTCAGCATCAAGCCATGATGCCCCATCCCTTGCTTAATAATTTGTCGCCCACCTTCCCCATGCCGCATAGTAGGCACACCGAGGTGCGCGCCAATGATTTTCCTGCTGAATGCCACATCTTGGCACAAAGCGCAGAAAGTGGTGTCGGACTCGCATGTGCACACGGCATTCGCGAAATCTTCATTACTGGCCATTTAGAGTACGAACCCCACACCTTGCATAATGAGTATTTGCGAGATCTTAGCAAGAATCTTCCCATCCTTCCTCCTAAACATTATTACAAGGACGGCGATACTCAAAACGGAGTCGATTATTCATGGCACGTTGCATGTCAAACCTTCTTCCATAATTGGTTGATGCAAGTCAAGAAGGGGAGAGATTAGCGTTGAAAGTTTTAGCGTTTTGACTTTAATGTTGATACAATCAGAAAGGCGAAACAAGCACCTAACGGGTTTGTTTCGCCTTCTTCTTTTTTCTGTATTTTTATTATCGTCTTTGTTTACTATTCGCTTTTCAATTCATCAAGTTCCACTGTAAAGCTCTTGTTGAGTCCGCTTTGTGTTTTGGCTCTGATCCAAAGTACGCGGTCGGTTGAAAGGTTAGCCTCTTTAATTGCTTCCTCCCAATCGGCAATTGTTTTTAGTGCTTTATCGTTCACTTGCATCAGGATTAAGCCCTTTGTAATGCCTGCTTTCTTCATCTTACCTTCGCGTAAGTGTTTCACCACTAAACCATAGTTTAAGTTGAGTGCCTGTTTGTCCTTTATGCTAATTTCTTCTAAGGCAATGCCTAATTGATCTTCATTGAGTTTGCTCAATATTTTTGTGTTGCCTTGTGCGTTTTTAAGTTCAACAGTGACGGTGTGTTTCTTCTTCTCCCTAAGGTAAGTGATTTTCACTTTATCACCAGGGCGGTGTGTAGCGAGCGCCTCTTGAAGTTCACCCGATCTTGTTATCTCCATATCGCCGATGTGCGTAATCACGTCTCCTTGTTTGATACCAGCTTCGTGCGCAGCACTCTCTGGGGTGGTTTCGTTGATATAAATGCCGTTTACCGTACCCAAGTCTACTTCATTTCCGCGTTCTTTTTGCATTTCAACATAGTCGCTCACAGGGACGTACTGCACACCAAGAACGGCGCGTTGCACTGTACCGAAATGTTTTAAATCATCCACCACGCGTTGCATAATTGTGGTTGGGATGGCAAAACCATAACCACTAAATGAACCCGTGCGCGAATAGAGCATGGCATTGATACCAATGAGTTGCCCTTTGGCGTTGACGAGTGCTCCACCCGAGTTGCCAGGGTTAATCGCAGCGTCGGTTTGGATAAATGCCTCAATGCCACCTGTGGCATGGAGGGTGCGTGCCTTAGCTGAAATAACACCAGCAGTAACGGTTCCGGTGAGTCCGAAAGGATTACCTATTGCTAAAACCCATTCACCCAATTTGGCTTCGGCAGAGTTTGCTACTTCAATGGCAGGTAAATCTTTAGCTTCGATTTTAAGTAGCGCAAGGTCGGTTGTTTCGTCAAGTCCGATGATGCGTGCTTTAAATTCACGGTTGTCGTTTAACACAACTAAAAGTTCATCAGCTTCAGCAACAACATGATTGTTGGTTACGATGTAGCCATCTTCTGTAAGAATAACGCCCGAACCAGCACTGCTTTTCTTTGGCGTTTGGATTTGTCGTTCACGTTGTGTGCTAGGTTGTTGGCCGAAGAAATCGTTAAAGAAATCGTCGAACGGACTACGGTAGGGTACAGTTTGCGTTTTAGCATTTGTAGTTACTTTGATGTAAACCACCGACTGCACAGCTTGTTCGGCGGCTTGTGTTAAGTCAACTCTTTCGATTGCAGCTGTTTGTGTTTCAGCTTGGCATGACATAGCATGAATGGCAATGCCCATGCAGAAAATAAAATGTTTTATCATAATAGTGATTTATTGATTTAGTAGACGAGTTTATAGGTGCGAGTAGACGAGAGGTTTAGAAAGGAGAAATGAGAAAGGAGAGATGAGAAAGGAGAAAGTGAGTAATAGTCATCCGAATGGAGTAGTACTCTGTGCTCTGTTATCTGTATTCTAAAATAACATCCGAATGGTATTTCTCATTTCACCTTTCTGCTTCGCAGATTTCTCCTTTTTCCTTTCGGCTTCGCCAGAATCTGCTCACGCTCGGCAAAGTTCAAACAAGTTTGACCTCTGCTCTCGCTTAATCGCAGATTTTCCCTTTCCCCTTTCATCTATTTCTCTCGAACCGATTTCAATGTGCTGTATGCTTTGTAAATTCCGAGTTCGCCAGCCTTGCTCAAATCTAATTCAGCATCCTTATGTTTGCCTATATCTTGAAGGAGCAAGGCTCTGTTGTAGTAAGCAGGTGCTAAGTTCTGCTCTATGTTTATTGCTTGCGTAAGGTTTTCTATGGCATTTGTGTTTTGGTCTAACAATGTTTGAACAACCGCCAAGTTATAGAAAGCGGGTGCCCATGTTTCGTTTGTCAACTTCAGTATGTCGTTGGCATCACGCTCTGCCAAAAGTAAGTGCATTCGGCGTGCTTCAGCATTTTTCTTCTCTGTTTGTGCCCATTGTATATGGATATACATGCGTTGCATACGTGCAAATAGTGATGTGGAGTCTGTTTTTAGAGCCCCTTCGATATCATCGAGCGCATCAACAAAATTGTAGTTGTGGGTGTGAACAATGGCTCGTAAAATTAAATTTTCGTGCAAATCTTTCCCCATGCCAATAGCTGCTGATATTTTTTGCATAGCGCGTTCTGCCATATTGTTGGATAGCTGTGTGTGCACAACATTTGCCGTAAGAATAACTCGCATGCCCTCTTCATCCAACAAAGTTTGGCGATTAATGTCACTATGAAAATACTCGCTTTGTTCACCCTCTGCGATGGCAGGATGAATCACGCCTAACTGTTCGCGTTTGTGCTTTAAGTTTTGCACCTTGCCAATGAGTTCGTTAAGAAGCGATTTCGTGGTGTCAACATCCATTACAGGTTGCTGATAGTTTGCTAAAGTCTTTTCTGTTTGCGTCACTACCTTACGTATCTGTTTATTTTGGTTTTTACCATACCTAAGGTCCAAACCAGCACGTTGTACGAATGCTTCGTCGGCTTGAGCACCTTTCACATCACCCAGTTTGCGGCGGCATTCGGCACGCATCACATGACCATAAACAAAGTTTGGAAAGTCTTTGATGAGCAAGGTTAAGTCGTCTGCTGCCGCTTTAAAATTCCCCGTTTTTTCAAAGAGCAACGCACGGTTGTAGCGTGCCAATGTGTTTGAAGGTTCCTCGTTAAGCACATAGTCGAAGTCTGCAATGGCTTCATTGTTTTTGCCGATAATAGCCAGTAGCAAACCACGGTTATAGTGTGCCACAAAATGATGTGGCACGTATTTCACCACCACGTCATAGTCGGCAATGGCACGGTCAAATTGATTCAGAGCATGCAGCGCTTGGGCTCTCATCATGTAATGGTGTGCAATTTGGGGTTCCAGTTCAATAGCTTTCGTGAGGCATGTGTCGGCCGTTTCAAAATGTTCAGTCATCATGGCCAAGCGTCCACGATAGTTCCACACCTCAGCATCTTGTGGTGTCAATTTTAGTAAATTCTCTGCCCAATGAATGGCATGTAGCGTGTCCTCTTGCACCATGCGTAATTGCGCCTTGATCAAATGTGCACGTCCGTGTCTTGGTTCCACCTTCAGCAGTTCGTCGATATCGATCTCAGCCTCTTTGTTCTTATTCTGTTCCATTAGGCAAAGCGCTCTGTTGTATCGTGCCACCGCCTCGGCTGGATCATCCTCAAGCACCTTTGAATAATCGGCCACAGCTCCTTCCAAGTCCTGATTATGAATTCTGCACAACCCTCTCAATTGATACACCTCCGTCAGGAAGGGGTTTCGCTCCAAACATTGGTTGCAATCAGCTTCAGCTCCCCTAAAATCCTCTAAATTGAACTTAGCATATGCCCTATAGTAATAAGGTTTTTCAAGGTAGGGCTTCGTTTCAATCACCATGTTAAAATAACGAATGGCAGTGAGGTAATCATCAAAAAAGAGTGCATGCCTACCCATGAGCGTCACTTGCTCCGTATTGATTTGTGCATGAGAGGCAACCGATGCAATCATCATGCACAGCAATACACAAATATATCGTACAATCATCTTTTCCGTATTTTGTTTACTGCAAAATTAATTATAGAATTTGAAAAGATTCAGATTTTAAGATAATTTAATAGTAATAGATTAATTGGTAACTATTCAGCGGTAAAGTGCATGCGAAAGCTTCAAACCTGAAATAAGGCTTGAATAGTATTAAGTGGTGATTGTTTATGTTTCTTTGCTGTCTCTATAATTGAGTGAATATCAAAGAAAGCATCAGCCCCCATTCCTGAGCGGAAAGTACAAGCATTTTTTAATTTGATTTTTAATTTTCTGATTCCTCTCTCACTGGCATTATTGTCTGACGGTATTGCTGGTACTTCAAGAAAGTTAAAAATATAGTCTCTGCATTTTATCAATCCCTTCTTTAGGACGTGAACTCTTTAGATAGATTATCTATATTTTCTTTTAGAAGTGTATCTAATTGTTCTAACCAAGTTTTCTTGTCTATTATAATAGCATCTGGCTTTACATTGCGCTCATGTATTGCTTTACGGAAGAAAGTCTATTTGACCAATTTTGCTTTGTATCAAGTTCTGAGAGATATTGTAATTCTCTTAAAATGTGAGCAAGACAAACTTGATGGTTTAGAAAGTTTATCGCGAAGTAAGCGCTATGACGGTCTGTTACGGCAATCATACGCTCTAAGGCATCTCCAAATTTTTCCTCTAAAACTTTAGCACCTCTTCTGCTAGCTCGAAAAAGCAAGGTATAATAAACAGTTTGCGCTATCCATGCCCAATCAAGTTTCTTATTACAATAGCATCCACTTTCATCAAATCCTACGATAGTAGAAGACATAATATATTCCTTTATCTTTTCTAACGCAGGTTGTGCGTTTTTCTTTGCTTCCATCACCCAATTAACAAGTGATCCTTCACTTGGAGTTATTCCAAATAGTTCTTTAAAGATATTGGCAATCCGCCCATAAGGAAGAAACTGCACAACACTGAGGTATACCACAAGTGATTTAACACTTGCGTCATATACAACATTATTAGAACGTTTTTTTGGCGCAGTACGGATGCGCTCACCACATTTTTTACAAACCAATACGTAATGATTAACTTGTTTTACTATCAGTTTGAGCTCAGGAATTGATATGACTTGTGTTACATAATCAAGAATACGTTCTGTATCATCCAAAGATGTTCCACATTCTGTGCAATAATTAGGAATCTCATCTACTGTTTCATCTGGAGTTGTTGATAAAATAAGGGTTTTACCTTCATGTCCCTCCTGTCCGCCAACCTTCTTGTCACTTTGCTTTCGAAGGTTTTTTGTTCTACGAACTTTTTCGTCTTTTATAGAATCCTTGCTAGGAGGAATATTGCTATTATCAGAGTTTTTGAGGGTTTCTCGTACTTAGAGAGCTTTTCATTTAACTTCTTTATCTCTTCATCTTTGTTTCGTAGTTTTCTGTTAAGAGCTTCTATGTTACGGTTTAAGTTTAAGATCTCAGCATACTGCAGATCAATGGTTTTACGCATTGTCTGCATTTCTTGCAACACTTCATGGAGTATTTCATGTATGTCCGTAACTTTCTCTTTCATAGTATAAAGTTAGGAAAAAAATTTCAAACAAGCAAGAAAACTAACGACTAAATCATATATAAATCAATATTGCTGTCCGGTAAAATTATTTTTTTGACATAGAAAAAGCTGAATCCCATGTTTGGAGTTCAGCTTCTTTTTTGTTTCTTTGTTTTTGCCTAAAATACCCAGAAACATGAGCAAAAGTAAATATTTTACCGGACAGCCGGTGTATAGTCAAGTTATAAATTTGCTTGACAAGCGAAAAATTAAACAAATCAGTCGTGATACCCTTGGTAGTGAGAAGTATGTTAAGCGTCTTGATGGTTGGACACACCTAATCATTATGCTCTTTGGTGTCTTACGACACTACGACTCCTTGCGTGAACTCGAAATTGGAATGAAGGCTGAAGTAACCAAACTCAACCACCTTGGCATTGACTATGTGGTGCGTCGTAGCACCCTTGCAGAAGCTAACAAGCGTCGCCCTCAGGAGTTCTTTTCCAGCGTCTATTCATCCCTGTTAGAGCAATATGCCCCATTTTTAGCGGACAGCCAAAGTAAAGGATG
>JAGBYN010000130.1 GCA_017628775.1 Bacteroidaceae bacterium
TCGACCGCGGAGCAAATAATCAATATCCAGCAGCCGCAGGCGTGCCCGAGTTGAAGCACGAAGCAAGTCGCTTTGTCAAGGCATTTATGGACATTGACGTTTCAGCGCGTGCCTGTATTCCCACGGTGGGAAGCGTAGCTGGAAGTTTTGGATCCTTCATCGCTTGTTGTCAGCGTGATGAGAAAAAGAATAAAGTTCTCTTCATTGACCCTGGTTTCCCTATTCAGAAGTCACAACTCCGCATTCTTGGCATCGAGTGGAAGAACTTTGACATTTATCCTTATAGAGGTGAAGCGCTTCGCCAAAAGTTGGAAGAGGAAGTCAAGGATGGCGATATTGCTGCTATTATTTATTCTAATCCCAATAATCCCGCGTGGATTTCTTTGGAAGAAGAAGAACTTCAGATTATTGGAGACATTGCAACGAAGTACGATATCATTATCCTTGAAGACTTAGCATATTTTGCTATGGATAGTCGCCGCGATCTGTCAAAACCCTTTGAAGCGCCCTTCGTGCGTACTGTAGCACGCTATACGGACAATTACATCCTTATGCTCTCAGCGTCGAAAATCTTCTCTTATGCTGGAGGACGCATTGCTCTTGTGTGTATAAGTGATAAGCTCTTTGATCGTCAATATCCCGCACTTGCAAAGCGCTATAACGATAGTGGTGTCTTTGGGGCTACTTTCACTGCCAGCATTCAGTATATGATTACTTCAGGTTGTACTGCCAGTACTCAGTATGCTTATGCCGAAATGCTCCGTCTATCCACTGAAGGCGTGATAAATTTCGTTGATGATACAAAAGCCTATGCAGAACGTGCGCGTAAGATGAAGAAAATCTTTACTGACAACGGTTTCATCATCACTTATCCCACAGACGTGACCGAAGAAATTGCCGATGGTTTCTTCTTTTCGCTCTCTTACCCCGGACTTACGGGTGGAGAACTCGCCAAGGAACTAATTGCTTATGGCGTGTCAAGCATCAACCTTGACACAACAGGTTCGCTCCAACCTGGTGTACGTGCATGTACAAGTCGTATGTGTGATGATCTATATCCAATCTTAGAAAAGCGTATGCGGGCTTTTAACGAAGACCATCCTATACACTAATAAAAATAAGAGTATATATTACAAACGCAAATCGTGGTGTTTTAACCAAATGTGTTTAGTGATATGTACTCTTATTTGTTCCTTTGAATTAATATCGTGTGATTATGAATAATGTGTGGTCTGTTATTGTTGACAAAAGTCAACTATAAATGTGGTTCGAATGGAATATATTTGTTGAATAATATCTAAAGTACAGAAATAAATTGTAAATTTGCGGTTATTATTGACTACAAAGTATGGATTTAGAACTTACCAATCGTCAGTTTGAAAAAGTAATTCAAATGTGTCGTACTCTTTTTGAGAAGAAATTGCACGACTACGGCTCTGCCTGGCGAATCCTTCGGCCTTCTTCTGTAACAGATCAAATATTTATAAAAGCAAATAGAATTCGTACGTTACAACATAAAGAAAGCAAAATAGATGAAGGGATTGTACCCGAATTTATCGCAATTATCAATTACAGCATTATAGGTTTGATTCAATTGGATTTGGGTTATTCAGATACAGCAGATTTGTCTGTTGTCGATGCCATGGCAAAGTATGATTGTTTTGCCAACAAATCTTTGTCTTTAATGATCGATAAGAATCATGATTACGATGAGGCTTGGCGGTCGATGCGTGTTTCCAGTTATGTAGATTTGATATTAATGAAAATCTATCGAACAAAGCAAATAGAGTTACTTGATGGGCAAACCTTAGTTAGTGAAGGCGTCGATGCCAATTATATGGATATGATGAATTATGCTGCATTTGGTTTGATCAAGTTAGTCTTAGAAAACCAATCCAATGAAACTGAATAAAGTTTGGTTCAAATGGTTAGCCGTTAATATTGCGAGATTCCTTATTGCTTCAATATTTTTGATCTCAGGATGGTCGAAAGCTATTGATCCGATGGGCATGGTTTATAAGTTAAAATCTTATACCGACTATTTGGGGTGGCCTTTGACCGACGAAAATGTATTTTTTAAGATTTCGGTAGGTATTCTTGCTGTCGTTGAATGTTATATCGGCTTAAATTTGTTTTTAGGATCAAGAAGGAAGTCTACAGCTATTTTAGCCTTTCTTTTTATGATTTTGATGACCGTTGTTACGACGTTTATTTACATCTATAATCCAGTTCAAGATTGCGGTTGTTTTGGTTCTGTTGTTGAGCTAACTCATTCAGAAACCTTGCTTAAGAATATTGTGTTGCTCATATTGAGTGCTTTCGTTATGTGTTATCCTCGTCGTATGCGAAGATTGATAACGGAAAAAAGTCAATGGATAACCTCAATTTATTCTACTTGCTATATTTTTGGATTGGTTTTATATAGCTTCTATTATTCTCCCTTGTATTCTTTCACAGATTATAAGATTGGTGTTGATTTAGTGAGTGCATATAATGGGGTAGGAGATGATTTAAAAGAGGATATTATTAATTTTTCGGTGTCTGATTCTCTTGGACAGGATATGACGCCGTGTGTGATCAATGATACCTCTATTTCGTTTCTTTTGATATTGCCGAATATTGCAACTGCAGATGATAGTTCGGCAGATGAAATTAACGATCTATATGATTATGCGATTGATCATCATTACCAATTTATCGCATTATCGGCTTCTTCATTTACGGAATATTCAAGTTGGCAGGATAGGACGGGCGCTATGTATCCGATTTACATGACTGATGAAAGTGTGCTCAAAACTATGGGCCGTTCTAATCCAAGCTTACTTCTCGTTATGCAAGGTCGTATTCGTGGTATGTGGGGTAAAAATGAGTTGCCCTCATATTTGGTTCATGCACCATTGGAGCAACAATCTGTTTCTACAGAAAAACAATCGTTTGCGTCTTTTATAACCGATTTTTTTATCTTTTATTTTATACCTCTCTTGTTGATTATCTTTATTGATGGTTTGTGGGTTGGTAATAAGATATATCGACACCGAAAGTATATGCGAGGATTGTTTGGTGATTCAAAATAATAAGATTATAAATATCTGAAAACAAACATTATACAAGAGAAAGCAATTTATTTTAATAACAAACGTTAATTAAAAAATTATGAGAAAAAAAATTGTAGCAGGTAATTGGAAGATGAACAAGAACTTGCAAGAAGGTGTTGCATTGGCAACAGAGTTGAATACTATTTTGGAGAACAATAAGCCAAATTGTGATGTGGTTATTTGTACACCATTTATTCATCTTGCACCTGTAGCGCAACTTATCAATGCTGATGTTTTGCAACTCGGTGCTGAAAATTGTGCAGATAAGAAGAGCGGTGCTTACACTGGTGAAGTTTCTGCTGAGATGGTAAAATCAACAGGTGCACAATGGGTTATTTTGGGTCACTCTGAACGTCGTGAATATTACAACGAAACTCCTGAAATTTTGAAGGAAAAGGTTGATTTGGCTCTTGCAAATGGTTTGAAGATTCTCTTCTGTATTGGTGAAAGTCTTGAAGAACGCGAAGCAAATCGCCAAAATGAAGTTTGTAAGGCAGAACTCGATGGTTCTGTATTCCACCTTACTCCTGAACAATGGTCAAACATCGTGATCGCTTACGAACCAATTTGGGCTATTGGTACAGGCAAGACTGCTACAGCTGAGCAAGCTGAAGAAATTCATGCATACATCCGTTCATGCGTTGCAGAAAAGTATGGCAATGAAGTTGCAGAAAATACTTCTATTCTTTATGGTGGTTCATGCAAGGGCTCAAACGCACCTGAACTTTTCTCTAAGCCCAATATTGATGGTGGCTTAATTGGTGGTGCTTCATTAAAGGCTGAAGATTTCATCGCTATTGTTGATGCTTGGAAGTAATTCTTAATCAAAGCTATATAATAAACGGATAGATGATTGCATGAAGATTGTTCTGACCCCTAAATAGGGGCTTTCTAACTTCAGTTTTCATCTATTCGTTTATTTAATACATCTACTAATCGTCATTAATCAATCAAATCATGAAAGGGATTTTACTTTTAGTTTGTTTAATTATCTCGCAATCAGGTATTTTTCTCTATGCCCAGCAAAAGCAAACATTTACGCAGATGTTGAAAGAAAAATCCCCCAAGGGTGGTTTTGTTATTATCAATCATTCTTCAAAAATTGATAGTATAGTAAATGCGTTGTTTGTTAAGATCCCCACAAACTCAACCATAACAACTCAACCGCCTGTGGTTTTAAGTCCACGCGACTCTCTTCAGTTTGATACGTTGTCTATAGCGAAATCCTACAAAAAGACAGAGGGCTTTCGTGTTCAGATATTTTCGGCTGGAAACTCTCGCACCGATAAAGAAAAAGCTTTGAAAGTTCAAAGTAAATTTGAAGAATTATTTCCAGAACATAAGGCTTACACTAATTTTGTTTCGCCAAGATGGGTTGTACGTGCAGGCGATTTTGCAACACGTTCAGAAGCTTTGTTGCTGATTGAGAAAATTAAGCAGGCAAACTTTACGTATGAAGCACGCGTTGTAAAATGCACGGTGTTGCTCCCTCAATATTAGTGTGTATTTATCGTTTTTAGGTGAAACTGTTGTTTTTAAAACTATATAAATGGATCAATTAGAACAACTCCAATATCATTATCGAGAAATCTTAAAAATTATAGGTGAAGATGTTGAACGTGAAGGGCTTTTGAAAACGCCTGAACGAGCAGCAAAATCAATTTTAGATTTAACCAAAGGTTATTCAATGGATCCCAATTCTATTATTGAGAAAGCTAAGTTTATAGAGGATTATAAAAATATGGTTATCATTAAAGATATCAAATTTTATAGCCTTTGTGAGCATCATATTCTTCCCTTTTACGGCAAGGTTCATGTTGGCTACATGCCCAATGGACAGATAGTAGGTCTTTCAAAGATACCTCGTGTTGTAGATGTGTTCAGTCATCGCCTTCAAGTTCAGGAGCGCATGACTCATGAATTGGTTGAAGCTCTGCAAGATCATTTAAACCCTCTTGGTGTTATAGTTGTTATAGAAGCACAACATATGTGCATGCAAATGCGTGGTGTAGAAAAGGACGATTCAGTTACGACAACCATTGATTTTAGTGGTGTTTTTTCTGATTCAGAATTGCGCCAAGAATTTCTTCGACTTATAAAATCGTAAGTTAGATTGATTTTTCGCAAATTAGGTTCAAAATTGATTTTTTGTTGTATTTGAAATTTGTGGATTGCAAAAAAATCACTTATTTTGCATGCGTTTAAAATAGGGTGGGGTGTGTTTGTGAGGTTAGTACTTATTTATAAATCATCTCCGCTTTATTAAAAGATACTTTACAAGAACTTTGATTAAAAACTAAACTTATATAAAGAGTCTCATGACAATTGTTATTCTGTGTGTAATCCTTCTTGGTTTTTTTATTATTGCAACAGAAAGCATCCACCATATAAACAAGGCAGCCGTTGCCATGTTTACTGGTGTTCTTTGTTGGTTGCTTTATATAGGTTATGGTACGGATTATGTAACCAATGAACATGGTCTTGATTTTTCTATGTTCCTGAGTGAGAATCAAGATAGTGATTTGCATTTGGCAAAGTCCTTTATTGCACAGAATGTTTTTGTGCGGTATATCAACGAAGCTGCTCAGGTTGTCTTTTATTTATTGTCGACTATGACAATCATTGAAGTGCTCTCAAATAATGGTTGTTTTGACTTTTTAAAGGACTGGTTAAGAATTCGTTCAGCCAGGAAGTTCTTTTGGTTGTTGTGCTTAGCAACATTTTTATTGTCGCTTATTTTGGATAACTTAACAACCGTTTGCTTAATGTTAGGCATCGTTCGCGTGTTAGTTAAAGAAGAACGCTTGCGGTGGATGTTTGGTGGTGCGATTGTGATAACGGCAAATGTGGCAGGTGCTATAACCGTTATAGGTGATTCAAACACGATGTTGTTGTGGATTAAAGAGTTGGTGTCACCTATAATGTTGACCACGAAATTGCTTGTGCCTTCAATTATCGGTTTAACAGTTGTCTTGTTATTGATATCAAGAAAACTTCCGCGTACGATTACTTTCCAATCTACAACGCCAATTTATCGAGGCGATGATTCGTTATTAAAGCGATGGCAACGCACGATGATGCTTGTTGCTGGTGTTGGTGGGTTGTGTTTCGTGCCTGTGTTTCATTACATCACGCTATTACCTCCTTTTGTGGGTGCGTTGTGCGTATTGGCTTTCGTGTGGATGGTACATGAATTGCTCAATAGTTCCTTATTATCAGCAGGACAGATGTCAAATATGCGCAAACCTTTAGCGCTCCAATATGATACGCTTCAGAATATTCTGTACTTCTTAGGTATTTACATGTCGCTTTCGGCACTTGTTGAAACTGGTGCCTTAAAGGATTTGTTGGTTTATTTGTCCAACTCGGTGGCCAGTACATCATGTCTTAATGTGACATTAGGTCTTCTCTCTGCCTTATTCGGTAATGTATGTACTTTAATCACCAGCGTATCTTTATTCGCTCAGGATTCTGCTGCACTAAATCCATCTTTCCAGAGTTATTTCTCAGTTGACGGAGTCTTCTGGCCCTTATTAAGCTACACTACATCTTTTGGCGGTTCTTTATTGACGATTGGTTCCGTGTCAGGTTTTTCGTTAATGAAGATGGAAGGTGTAACCATTTCATGGTACTTCCGCCATTTAACGTTCAAGGTGCTTGCTGGTTGGATAACAGGACTTATCGTTTTTGAAATTATTGATACCGGTTTCTGGCTTAACATTTGATAAAATACAAGATTGAAAACATTCAAAATATAATATATAAAATGCAATTAGGTTATATTTCTCAAATTATAGGTCCTGTGGTGGACGTATGTTTTGAACCCAAGAATAACGATCAAGTGGTTATTCTACCCCAAATTCATGATGCCTTAGAATTAATCCACCCCGATGGTCGCAAAATAATCATTGAGGTTCAGCAGCATATTGGTGAATATACCGTTAGATGTGTGGCTATGGATAATACTGATGGGCTTCGCCGCGGTTTGGAAGTTAGACCTTTAGGACGCCCTATTTCTATGCCCACAGGTAACCAAATTAAGGGGAGAATGATGAATGTGATCGGCGATTCAATTGATGGTTTAAAAGACTTGGATAAATCGTCGGACATTTATGCTATTCACCGTGAAGCTCCCAAATTTGAAGACTTGAAAACAAATCAAGAAGTGCTTTACACTGGTATCAAGGTGATCGACCTTCTTGAACCCTACGTTAAGGGTGGTAAAATTGGTTTGTTTGGGGGTGCTGGTGTAGGTAAATCCGTGTTGATTATGGAATTGATTAATAATATTTCTAAGGTGCACTCAGGTTTTACGGTTATAGCTGGTGTTGGTGAACGTACGCGTGAAGGTAACGACTTGCTTCGCGAAATGATTGAATCAGGTGTTATCAAATATGGTGACGAATTTGTTGAAGCCATGGAGCGTGGTGAATGGGATTTGTCAAAGGTTGATTATAAAGCATTGGGTGAAAGTCAGGCAACACTTGTTTACGGACAGATGAACGAACCTCCTGGAGCACGTGCGTCGGTAGCTTTATCGGGTTTGTCAATTGCAGAGTCTTTCCGTGATAGTGGTGCAAGCGAAGGCAAACAAACTGATATTTTGTTCTTTATTGACAATATTTACCGTTTTACGCAAGCAGGTTCCGAAGTGTCAGCTTTGCTTGGTCGTATGCCCTCAGCCGTAGGTTATCAGCCCACACTTGCCAGTGAAATGGGTTTAATGCAGGAACGTATTACTTCAACAAAAAATGGTTCAATTACGTCAATTCAAGCTGTATACGTGCCAGCAGACGACTTGACCGACCCAGCTCCGGCTACGACATTTACACATTTGGATGCCACCACTGTGCTTTCACGTAAAATTACAGAATTAGGTATTTATCCAGCGGTTGACCCCCTTGATTCAACTTCACGAATTTTAGATCCCAATGTGATTGGCAAGGAGCATTATGAATGTGCGCAACGCGTGAAGCAAATCCTTCAAAAGTACAAAGAATTGCAGGATATTATTGCCATTCTTGGTATGGATGAACTTTCAGACGATGATAAGTTAATCGTTAATCGTGCGCGCCGTGTACAGCGCTTCTTGTCCCAACCATTTACCGTTGCCGAAAAGTTTACCGGTGTTCCTGGTGTGATGGTTCCCATTGAAGAGGTTATTCGCGGTTTCAATATGATATTGGATGGTCAGGTTGATGATCTGCCTGAACAAGCTTTCTTAAATGTCGGCACCATCGATGATGCAATTGCTAAGGGCAAGAAAATCATGCAAAATATTTAATATTCTGTTATGAAAGTTATTGTTTTGTCGCCTGAGAAGAAAGTGTATGAAGGCGATGTGGATTATGTTAAGGTACCTGGAGCCAAAGGTTCTTTTGAAATTCTACCACATCATGCTCCAATCATTTCGTCTTTGGTAAAAGGTGAAATAGTGTGTCGCGGTGTTGAGTCATTGCAGATCCAAATTTCGTCGGGTTTTGTAGAAGTCTCTTCCAATGTCGTGACCATCTGCGTGACGTTTTGAAAAAGTAAAGGTATGAAGCAAAGATTGTTTATCACATTGCTTATTACTGCGCTTGTGCTTTTGTTGGCGTCTGTGTTGATGTTTTATGTAGAGGTTACGTTTTTTCATGTCGTTCCTCGACGCTGTTTGATGTTAACGTCGGTTTTGTCGGTCCTTTATTTCAGCTATAGTTTACTCTCTGTGTATGCTTTTGAGAAATTGTTTCATAGCCGTTCAAAATTATTGACCTCTTTTCATTTGCTTAACACTACGTTAAGGTTCATGATAAGCATCCTTACAATTTTAATCTATTATCTGATTTTTCAATTACAAGATTTCGTGGTTTTTATATTCAATCTTATGGTGTTTTATGTCATAGTGATGGTTTCAACGAACGTACACTTCATTAAGACTGAGAAGGTTGGTAAAAAACAAAAGTAATTATGATTAAAACGTTAAAATATTTTTTCACCATATCCTGCCTTTTTTTCTTTTCATCATGTATTCAGGCTTTTGCTTCTTCTCATGAGGCGAGCTCAGATAAGATTGATGTGAAAGAGATTGTACTTGGCCACATGAGCGATGCTTACGATTGGCATGTATTTACGCTCAACGGTCACCATGTTTCAATCCCCCTTCTTGTAATCGTGAAGGGGCAAACTTCAGGTTGGCATGTGTTTTCAAGCAGTCGCCTTGCTCATGGTGAAGAATACCAAGGTTTTTATATCAATGCCGAGAAGAATGGCAAGATTTACGAAAAGGTTGGTGATAACCAGGAGGTACGTCCCATCGATATTTCAATTACTAAGAATGTGGTTGAGATTTGGCTTGTGGCATTTCTGATGCTTTTCATCTTTATCGGGTGTGCACGTTGGTATAAGAAATATGACACCAAGCATGAAGCGCCTAAAGGTTTTGTAGGGTTGATTGAAATGTTTGTTATGATGGTTTATGAAGATATAATCAAGCCCAGTGTCGGCGAAAAGCATTATAAGAAATTTGCGCCGTATTTACTCACTTGTTTTTTCTTTATTTTCTTATCCAACTTGATGGGTTTGCTGCCTGTGTTTCCAGGTGGTGCAAACGTAACAGGCAACATTACGATCACGTTCTTCCTTGCTTTTGCAACGCTCTTGGTCGTTAATTTATCCGGTAATAAGGAATATTGGAAGGAAATATTCTGGCCTCCTGTACCAGTCTTTCTAAAGGCACCCTTACCTATTATGCCATTGGTTGAACTTTTAGGTATCATCACCAAACCTTTTGCTTTAATGGTGCGTTTATTTGCCAATATCATGGGTGGGCATGCCATTATATTATCTCTAACGTGTGTAATCTTCATCACTTGCCAATTAGGTGCATTAATTGGTACGTCCTTGAGTTTTGTGAGCTTTGTGATGATGATTTTCATGAACTGTCTTGAATGCCTTGTGGCTTTTATTCAGGCATATGTATTTACGATGCTTTCAGCAGTGTTTATAGGTTTATCACACCCTGAAAGTCATCATTCGTAATCACATTAAAATTATTTATTAATCATTATAAAATTTAAAATTATGTTTTTACTCGCAGTAGGTATCGCAAAGTTAGGTGCCGCATTAGGTGCCGCATTAGCCGCAATTGGCGCAGGTTTAGGTATTGGTAAGATTGGTTCTGCCGCAATGGAAGCGATTGCTCGTCAACCCGAATCAACTGGCGACATCCGTGCTAATATGATTATCGTGGCTGGTTTGGTAGAAGGTGTAGCGCTTTTTGCTGTTGTGGTTTGTTTGTTATGCTTGTTTGTGTAATAGCCCATTGCATCTATCAAAGAATTATTTAATATGGACTCTTTAAACCTACCTTCAATTCTAACTCCTGATTTAGGGTTGCTCTTTTGGATGTTGGTGGCTTTTCTTCTGGTCTTCTGTTTGCTTTCAAAATTCGGTTTTCCAGTTATTACCAGTATGGTGGAAGAACGTAAGCAGTACATCGACGACAGCTTGAAAAAAGCGCGCGAAACGCACGAAAGAATGGCTCAAATTCAAGTTGAGAGCGAAAGAATGTTGAAAGAGACACACGCACAACAAGCCCAAATACTTCAGAAAGCTAAGGAAACAGGAGAACGCATCATTCAGGATGCTCGGCAAAAGGCAATGTTAGAAAACGCTAAGCTCCTTGAAGAAGCCAAAAACCAAATCCAGGCTGAAAAGGCGAATGCCTTGAAGGAGATCAATAGCATTGTTGCTAATTTGTCAATTGAAATTTCTGAAAAAATTCTAAGAAATCAATTGTCTGAAGTTGAAAGTCAGCAAAGTTACATTCAAAAGTTGCTTGACGAGGTTCTGGTCCCTAAATCATAAAAAATAGGATTATGGACATGGGAAGTGTTTCTAAAAGGTATGCTAAAGCGTTGTATAAATTTGCCGTAGTTAATGCTGAAGATGCCATCGTGTATCGTGAACTCCAAAACATTATACAAGTTTATCTGGCTTACAAGAAGTTTCAGGAAATTATAATAAATCCTCTTGTTAAGGTCGAGGTAAAGAAGCAATTAATTTTCACGGCATTAGGTGATAATCATAAGGTTTCCAAATCGTTAACTCGCTTTGTCGAATTTATTATTCAACAAAAGCGATGCGACAAATTGATTTACATGGCTTATTCATACGTTTCAATTTATCAAAAGGAGCACAATGTGATACAGAGTAATTTTATCGTACCTGTAGCTGTTGATGCTTCAGTTATTGAGCAAATGAAATCTTTGGTGCAAAGGTATTTAGACGGTCATGTTGATTTTAATGTCAAGATTGAACCTTCCATTATCGGTGGGTTTATCTTGGAATTCGATAGTTACCGTTTGGATGCTTCTGTGAAATCACAATTACAACGCTTAAAGCAAGGACTTTAGTTTATTACATAGCCGCATTAGTTCGGTTTATATTCCGTATTACCTTGTGGCTATTGATAAAGTTTTGTAATCGCTATGTTTTGATTAATTTTTATTTAAACATAGTGATGGTTAATATAAAGAAATTATTTTATGTCAAATACGATTAAACCCAATGAGATATCAGAGGTTTTGGTGAAACAACTTCAAAACATCAATCTTGATATTCAGTTAGAAGAAGTTGGGGTGGTACTTTCTGTTGGAGACGGTGTAGTTCGTATTTATGGTTTGAATAATGTAACCGAAAACGAACTCATTGAATTTGAAAACGGGGTGATGGGCGTGGCGATGAACCTTGAGGAGGACAACGTCGGCGCCGTATTGCTCGGAAAGTCTGAAGGTATTAAAGAAGGTCAAAGCGTGACTCGAACGGGCAAGATCGCCTCTATTGAAGTATCAATGGAGATGCTCGGACGTGTAATAAATCCCCTCGGTGTACCGCTTGATGGCGGACAATCTATTAAGGGCGAAAAACTTCTTATGCCTTTGGATCGTAAGGCACCAGGCGTAATTTATCGTCAGCCCGTTAATGAAGCTTTGCAAACAGGTATCAAGGCAGTTGATTCAATGATTCCCATTGGACGTGGGCAGCGTGAACTTATCATTGGTGACCGTCAAACAGGCAAAACTGCCATTGCCATCGACACCATCATCAATCAGCGTGATGCTTATGAAGCAGGCAACCCTGTTTATTGCATTTATGTGGCGATTGGTCAAAAGGCGTCAACCGTTGCTAATATAGTCAATACATTGAAAGAAGCTGGTGCAATGCCATATACTATTGTTGTTACAGCTTCGGCTTCTGAACCAGCTGCACTTCAATACTTTGCCCCTATGGCAGGTGCTGCAATAGGTGAATTCTTCCGTGATCAAGGTATGCATGCTCTCGTGGTATATGATGACCTTTCAAAACAGGCCGTGGCATACCGAGAAGTATCGCTCATCCTGCGTCGTCCTTCTGGACGTGAAGCTTATCCTGGTGATGTGTTCTATCTCCACTCACGTCTTCTTGAACGCGCAGCAAAGATCAATAATCAGCAGGAAGTGGCTCAGCAGATGAACGACTTGCCCGAGTGCCTTAAAGGCAAAGTAAAGGGTGGTGGGTCACTTACTGCTCTCCCTATTATTGAAACACAGGCAGGTGACGTTTCGGCCTATATCCCTACTAACGTTATCTCAATCACTGACGGCCAAATCTATCTCGACACAAATCTCTTTAACCAAGGTTTCCGACCTGCAATTGATGTTGGTATCTCCGTGAGTCGTGTAGGTGGTGCGGCACAGATTAAGTCAATGAAGAAAATTGCAGGTACGTTGAAAATAGATCAAGCACAATATCGCGAACTTGAAGCCTTTTCTAAGTTCTCAAGCGATATGGATGCTGTCACTGCTATGACCATTGACCGCGGACGTAAGAATAATCAATTGCTTATTCAAAATCAATATAGTCCTATGCCTGTTGGTGAACAAGTTGCTATTCTCTATTGCGGCACTAAGGGACTGTTGAAAGATGTGAAACTCGAAAAGGTGAGAGATTTTCAAGAGCAATTCCTACAGATTTTGCGCACAAACTATGCAGATAGTGTATTGGGTGAACTTCAAAAAGGAAACCTCACCCCAGAGATTACCGAAACGATTGAGAAAGTAGCAGCAGAAGTTGCTAAATTCTAAGACAGATGGTGTAGAGGCTAATTTGTTTTTAGCCTCACACTTATTAAGGTTAAATAATAATTGGGGGCGTGGATAAGTAAGGTACATCTTTATGCTTTCATTTGCTTTTTTTGCTAATTCCCCGATAACCTTATTCATCCCTATTTCTTAACAATACTTTTTCAAAACGTTATGGCAAGTCTTAAAGAGGTCAAATTAAGAATACAATCCGTTAAGAGCACCCGTAAAATCACCAGTGCTATGAAAATGGTGGCAAGTTCGAAACTCCATCACGCACAACAACGCATTGAGAATTTGCGCCCCTACGCACAGACTATATCCAGAATTTTAGCTTGTTTTAATGCTACGCTTGATGAAAATTTTACAACGCCTCTTGCCAGTGAACGTCCTGTAAAGCGCGTGTGTCTGGTGGTGTTTACCTCAAATTCAAGTTTATGTGGCGCTTTCAATAGCACCATCATTAAGAATTTAAAACATCAAGTCGAGGCTTTTGCTCATCAACAAATAGAAATTTATAAAGTCTATGCTTTTGGTAAAAAAGCCCTGGAGGCGTGCCGAAAACTTAATTTAAGTGATGTTGTTGATTGCTGCACTTTAGTGGATCACCCTAACTACGAAAGCACCGCGCAAATTGCGCACGATATTATGCATCTTTACCTCAGTAAGGATATAGATGCATGTCATGTGCTTTATCATCATTTCAAATCAAGTGCTGTGCAGATCTATACGAACGAGCAATATCTGCCCCTTAAAACCATTGACAGTAATGCACCGCAAGCGGAGTCGGTTAATAATAATTTCTATATTGTGGAACCCTCTCCTGAAGAGGTAATGGCAGTTTTACTCCCAAAAGTTCTCAATCTTCAACTCTATACAAAATTGCTCGACTCCGTAGCTTCTGAGCATGCTGCTCGTATTATAGCCATGCAAGTGGCCACTGACAATGCTGATGAATTACTCAATCAACTTCAACTTCAGTATAATAAAGGACGTCAGGCTGCAATCACGGCTGAACTCCTTGATATCGTAGGTGGTAGTATGGCCTAAAAAAATCTATTTAGAAGTATTCTTTTGAGGATGATAGATGATGTGTTCATGCATCATTTCTCTGTTGTTTTTACTGATATGCGCGTGTTTACATATTAACGCACTGCATCGGAGGTTAATACACAATAAGATTAATAATTTAAAAAAGGTAGTGACGTGCGAACACACTAAAAATGTTCAATACGTTGCTACCTTTTTACTATTCAAGAAATTCAAGCTTGATCCTAATAATTGTAATTACATCTATAATCTATAACACTTACTTTGATTTCCTGGTAGGTGGAGCTTTGGATGAGCGTTTAGCAGATAGAATTAAAGTAAAATCAAGATTTACGTTTATATGAATAATGGAACAAAAGATGACTGCAATGACATTGACCATGGTGATTGTGACATAAATTCAGACGGAGTATTAGGATTGTGTGGTGATGTTTTTTGCCTAAAGGTCTAAAATATTTTCTGTTTGTATCGTTTTTTTGCCATTTTGGCAGAAATTCTGACAAAATGGCAGTGGTTTTTCTTGCGTTTTCTTAAGTCGAAATGTTTTTGGCACACTTCTTGTTACTTAATAGGGTGAACGCCAACTACGGCGTACTTTATTATCAATTGAAATATTAACAATTAAAAATATAAAAACGATTATGGGAAAGATTATTGGTATTGACCTCGGTACAACAAATTCATGTGTATCTGTATTTGAAGGTAACGAACCTGTTGTAATTACTAATGCTGAAGGTAAGCGCACAACGCCTTCTATCGTTGCATTCGTTGAAGGTGGCGAACGTAAGGTAGGTGACCCTGCAAAGCGTCAAGCGATTACAAACCCTAAGCGCACGATTTATTCAATTAAGCGTTTCATGGGTGAAACTTACGATCGTGTAGCTAAGGAAGTTTCTCGTATGCCCTACGATGTAGTGAAAGGCGAAAACAACACACCACGCGTTGCTATCGACGGTCGTAACTATACGCCACAAGAAATTTCAGCAATGGTACTTCAAAAGATGAAGAAGACTGCTGAAGATTATCTCGGTCAAGAAGTAACCGACGCTGTTATCACCGTTCCTGCTTACTTCTCTGATTCACAACGTCAAGCTACAAAGGAAGCTGGTCAAATCGCAGGTCTTAACGTACAACGTATTGTAAATGAACCTACCGCAGCTGCGCTTGCTTATGGTATTGACAAGGCACACAAGGATATGAAGATTGCCGTATTTGACCTCGGTGGTGGTACATTCGATATCTCAATCCTCGAATTCGGTGGCGGTGTGTTCGAAGTCCTTTCGACAAACGGTGACACTCACCTCGGTGGTGATGACTTTGACCAAGTGATTATCGATTGGCTTGTGTCTGAATTTAAGGCTGAAGAAGGTGTTGACCTTTCTCTCGACCCCATGGCAATGCAGCGCTTGAAGGAAGCTGCGGAAAAGGCGAAGTGCGAACTCTCAAGCTCTAACGCTACAGAGATTAACCTCCCCTACATCACAGCAACTGCTTCTGGTCCTAAGCACCTCGTGCGCAACTTGACTCGTGCGAAGTTCGAACAGCTCGCTCACAACCTCATCCAGGCTTGTAAGGTGCCTTGCGAACAGGCGCTCCGCGACGCTGGTATCTCAAAGTCTGAAATCGACGAAGTCATCCTCGTGGGTGGTTCTACTCGTATCCCCGCTATCCAGCAGCTCGTTGAAGACTTCTTCGGCAAGGCTCCCTCAAAGGGCGTAAACCCCGACGAAGTAGTGGCTGTAGGTGCTTCTATTCAGGGTGCTATCTTGAACAAGGAAGAAGGTGTGGGCGACATCGTGCTTCTCGACGTTACTCCCCTCTCAATGGGTATCGAAACGCTCGGTGGTGTGATGACAAAGCTCATTGAAGCAAACGCAACTATTCCTTGTAAGAAGAGCCAGGTGTTCTCAACCGCTGAAGACAACCAGCCCGAAGTGACCATCCACGTACTCCAGGGTGAACGTCCTATGGCTGCGCAGAACAAGTCAATCGGCCGCTTCAACCTCGCAGGTATCGCTCCCGCTCGTCGCGGTGTGCCCCAGATCGAAGTTACTTTCGACATCGACGCCAACGGTATCCTCAAGGTTTCTGCAAAGTATAAGGCTACAGGTAAGGAACAGACCATCCGCATCGAAGCATCTTCTGGTCTCAGCCAGGAAGAAATCGACCGCATGAAGGCTGAAGCTGAAGCAAATGCAGAAGCTGACAAGAAGGAAGCGGAACGCATTGCGAAGATCAACCAGGCTGACTCTATGATTTTCCAAACTGAAACACAACTTCAGGAACTCGGTGACAAGCTTCCCGCTGATAAGAAGGCGCCCATCGAAGCTGCCCTCTCTAAGCTCAAGGATGCGCACAAGGCACAGGATGTAACTGCCATCGACGCAGCCATCGCTGAACTCAACACAGCATTCCAGGCAGCAAGCGCAGAAATGTACAGCCAAGCAGGTGCACAACCCGGTCCCGACGCAGGCTTCAACGCCGGCGGTGCTGACCAAAGCGCTTCACAGAAGCCCGGCAAGGAAAACATCCAGGATGCTGATTTCGAAGAAGTGAAGTAGTCTCTGATGACCAAGTATAAAGAAAAACAGCGTGCAACTCTCAAATGGGTTGCCCGCTGTTTATTTTATGCTTACACTTCCGAAATGAAATTTATTCAATATAGCAATGCCTTCCTCGCAAAAAGTCTACGACCTTAACCGCTTCCTTGAAGCACAGGAACGCGACTACGCCACCGCCCTCCAGGAAATGCAGAACGGCAGAAAGGTGAGCCACTGGATTTTGTACATATTCCCTCAACGCAAGGGACTTGGACACAGTTACAACTCTCAATTCTACGCACTGGATGGCGTTGACGAAGCTCGCACCTACCAGGAGCCCCCCATCCTGGGCGAACGCTTTTTTCTAAATAATCCACCCTTCGCACAACACTAACCCACAAGAAAATCCTAACTTTGGGGGAGCAAATCTAAAAGGCGGTGCTTCGTATACTTGCGACCACCTTTTATACAACCACAAAAACACTTTAGCTGCACCACTTATGACTACAGAGAGAGACGAACGCGTTATTCATCAGCTCCTCCAATTAGCGAATGATTTCTGTTACATTCCTCACGCCGACGTCAAACTCGGGCAGAAATTATTGACGCTTCTTCCAGAACTCAATGAACTCATGATTGTCTCGTTAGACACTTGGTTTGACACGGAGGGAAAAGAATTTTCTGAGGAGCACCGCCGCAAGACCGCCCTACGCTTTTGCCTGACGTTGGGAGTGGGTGCTGCATGGTTTTTCATTCAGCAGAAGGAACCGATTGACGCGCGCTCGCTGTTCGACCTCATGGCTGCGCCCCGCGGAGAGGATGCTATGGATGAATATATCGAAGATGCCGTAGGCCTTTGGTTTACGGGCGATTCCGACAAGCATTCTCAATGGTTGGTACTTTGCTACTGTTGTTACGATCTCGCGTGTGAGCATTACGACCTTTCAGTGGCAGAGGAGAAATTTCAAGCCTGCCTCTCTGCCATGTATGTGGGAGCACTGATTGTTTTTGGAATGATCAGAAAGAACTGCACCAAGACTAAATATGAGGGAGACTTCTCGTGGGGAAAGGACATTTGGAGTGGCATCATTAAAGACAAGCGCCAGTCTGCACAGGCGATGTTGGAAAAGTGGACCATCAAGTGCTTAAAGACAGGTCTCCCCATCGGGGGCAACTTAGTCTCACTCCCCAAGGTAGATTCTCATGAGCATCAAGTGGAGTGTTACCACCAGCTCACACTCGATGGAGACCCAGCCATTCAAGTCATTTTCCACATTGACGAAAGCGTGCCCCGTTTGGTCAGCATTATGCCGCGCATTGACTCTTCGCGCACGCACTACCTTTGTGTGGACAAGGTGTTTGAACACGAAGGAGGGGCGGAAGCAACCATCCGCGCTCACTTCTTGGACGATCCTTCTACGCTGGTTACATTTTATGACACGGAGTATCTGAAAAACCGCGACCAGTATTTCGAAGGACAGTGTTACGTGTTCGACCTCTACGCCGTCGCCTACAACGCGTCCCTCGTTTCACCGTCAGGCCGTACTCCCCACCTGGAGGGCGAACAACCGCTTCACTCATTCCTGCAAATTGATAGTCCGCACCCCGAAATCTGCCGTTTCAGAGCACCCATCCAAGCGACTTACAACGAGTTTGACTTCAGCGAACCGTCGTTCTACGAAGTGGAAGTGGGCATTCCTTACCGCAATTTCCGCCACGGCAAGAAGCACGACCTCTCTGTGTACATCCCAACGTTTCAAATTTCTGATGGCGAGCAGCGCCTGACTCCAGGAACCGCCATTGAGGGCACACTGATCATGATGGGAAAGATGCGCGTGCAAGTCAATTTCAACGAGCGTCCCTGCACAGAAGTGCGCTCCTTCACTCCGCTTACGCAGCGAGGAGCGCCCCGACGTTTCACACACAAGTGTAAGGCGGAAGACGTGGGACTGGAGATGAACGAAGCCGAGCGCTTTGCTTTTGCCAAGAAGGTGATGAAGCAATTCTTGGGACCTGAGATTGAGCCGTCGCACGAAGCTGACGGTCCCGACTTTATGGCAACGCGCCACCGCTGTATGTGGATAAAGACGGACGAAAACTATACTGCCGTAGAGCGCTTTAGGACGGAAGACATCACTCCGGGGTTGGAGCACTATTACCAAACGGGCCACCTTCCCGTCATGGTTTATGTCTCGCTTTATGATGAGCAGGGCAACCCGTGTCGCTGGCTGAAAGGAGGTTCCTACACGGCGCAGTTGCATTACGGTTCAATGCTTCCCGGACAACGTATGCAACCACGCGAAGCATACAAGCATGGGATGCTCACACAAATCCTTTTCGAGGCCTTCCAAAGCCTACACATCTTCCCGCTCAGTCAAGTCATTCACAAAAACCTCCATTACACCTCGCCCAACCTCGCCGACCCCATCATCACCCGCGAGGAATTCTTAATCCATATCCAAGGGGTGTTTGACGCCAACCGCTACTCGCCCGAGGGTCGTATGCAGGTTTCACTTCTCGTGGACGAAAACACGGGTTCCCCCTACCTGAAGTTGACCTACCCCGAAGGTTTCATTGACCGTATGGACATGGAGTCGCAACACAACCTCATCACGGAAATCCGTATCAGCAATGTGAAGCGGTGAGAGTGAATCCGCAACAAGGTTCCGCCCTGGGTGAGTACGCCTTTGCTTGCCCCTCGCTCCCTTTAA
>JAGBYN010000017.1 GCA_017628775.1 Bacteroidaceae bacterium
AACGTTGATCCTCCGGGTATTCCTGGTTGTGAAAACTTGCCATATCCCATTTCTGCGGGGATATAGATTTCCCATTTATCACCAACGTGCATTTCCTGAAGGGCAATGATCCACCCTTCAATGAGGTCGCAGAGTCGGCACGCTAATGGCGCACCGCTCAAACTGCTGTCAAATTTCTTGCCGTTGATGGTCTTGCCCACGTAATGTGCGGTAATGATGCTGCGGCGTGTAGGTTTTGGGGCTGAAGCATCGCCCGTTTTAAGGATTTTGTAGAAGATGCCCTTGGGTAGTGGCATGACACCTTCTTCGTTGGCTTTTGCTGAGAGCCAATCTTTGTTGGCTTGGATATATTCTTTTTTTGCCATAATTCTTTGAATTTTGTGGGGTTAGTGATATGAAATAATCATCTGCTTCATTCCGAGGGTAGGCGCTTTGGCCAACCAAAGCGGTTGCAGAGCGGAGATACCTTTGGCGTCTTGCAAGCGTAGCGATAGAAACTATAGAGGTTATAGATGCTATAGAAATATAGGTGGGGCGAAGCCTCCTCTCTCCTCTCTCAACCCTCGTTAGTACGTTGATTGACAACGGGCCGACACGGTGATCGGCCCCTACATGCCGAATGGATTCTCTCTAAACTCTAAACTCTCAACTCTCAACTTTCAACTCTACCCCTTGATAAGTGCGATATAGAAATTCAAGGCCTCTTTCAATTCCGAAAGACAGATGTACTCGTCGGCCGTGTGTGAGCGCGCAGAGTTGCCAGGACCTAACTTAAATGAGGGGAAGGGCATCAATGCCTGGTCGGATAAGGTGGGCGAGCCAAAAGGTTCTTTGCCTTGATGGATGCAGTATTGAATTAGGGGATGGTTGATGTCGATATGCGATGAGTTTAAACGCGTGCTTCGGGCTACCACATCTGAGGTTAAGTTCTTCTGAATTTCAGTGAGTATTTCCACATTGCTGTAGCACTCGTTGGTACGTACATCAACAACGAAGGTGCAGCGGTCTGGCACAACGTTATGCTGGGTGCCCGCTTGTACTTGTGTGACACTTGTTTTTACGGCGCCCAATAACGGAGACACTTTTTCAAAGCGGTGCGTGCGTAGCCATTCTATGTCGGTCATGGCTTTGTAGATGGCATTAACACCTTCTTCGCGTGCAGCATGGCCTGATTTGCCATGAGCGGTGCAGTCCAGCACCATTAACCCTTTCTCGGCTATAGCAGGCTGCATGCCGGTTGGTTCGCCTACAATGGCAACATCAATAGGCGGGAGAAGCGGGAGTACGCTTTCAATACCATTTTTTCCCGACACTTCTTCTTCGGCTGAGGCTAAATAAATAAGGTTGTAAGGCAGGGTGCCGTCGTCCTCGCGCTGCAGCTGCATAAATGCAAAGAGCAAAGCCACCAAGCCACCTCCGCAATCGTTGGCACCAAGACCATAAAGGCGATCGCCTTCAAGTGTGGCGGTGAAGGGAGAACGCTGCCAGCCCGATACCGGTTTTACAGTGTCGATATGGGCATTCAACAAGAGGGTGGGGCGGTGAGGCAGAAACGTTGAGCCAACACACCAAAGGTTGTTGGCATGGCGATGCGCCTGCAAACCATTGCTCTTCATGAACAAGGCCAGTTCGTCGGCGCAAGCCGATTCCTCACGACTGATTGATGGAATATTGATGAGGCGTTGTAATAGTGTAATCATACCGTTTTTGAAGTGATGGGCAGTTGGTGGCGCGCAAACCGGAATCCGTTAAAACTAAACGGGATTTAGTTGAAACTAAAGAGGATTCCGTTTGAAGTAAACAGGATTTAGTGAAAAGCAATCCATGCCGGCAGATCTTTGGTGAAGCAGAGGTCCTTATTCCTGTGATTTCGTGTTGCTCAGAGCCTTTATGTGCCTTAAAAGTGTTACAAATTTGGTTATTTTTAACAATAGTACGAAAATAAATAAAGAAAAAAACATTTATTTACAAGAAAAACCAATAACTTTGCTTAAAATAGGGGAATTGTTAGGAATGGCATGGATTAGTGATGCCTATTTCAAGGGTTCTCTTTTAAATTAAAAACCTTGTCTGAACTATGCTAAACCGTTCACATTTTTCTACGCTTATTGAAGAGCAAGCTGAGAAGTATGGCGATACGCGAGTAATGTCATACCGCGATTACGACCTTGATAAATGGGTTGAGATTTCATGGAATACTTTTGCAAAGACGAAACATGCTGTTTCCAGGGCATTACTAAAGGCTAATGTTGGCGTTCAAGAATGCGTCGCGGTGTTCTCTCAAAACAAACCTGAATGTTTGTATATTGACTTTGGTGCGTATGCTATTCGTGCCATTACTGTGCCTATCTTTGCAACGAGTAGTGCTGCGCAAGTGTCGTATATCATTCAGGACGCTTCAATTCGTTATATCTTTGTGGGCGAACAGCAACAGTATGACACCACCTTCTCGGTAATTTCGATTTGTCCAACCTTGGAGAAAATTGTTATTTTTGATAAGAAGGTGAAGAAAAATCCCAACGACCATTTGTCGGTGTATCTGGATGAGTTCTTAGCTGAGCTATGGGATGACACGACCTTTGATGCAGAGATCAAGCAACGTCAAAGCGCAGCTTGCGACAAGGATTATGCCAATATCTTGTACACCAGTGGAACTACGGGACAAAGCAAGGGCGTTATCCTTACCCATGAAATGTATCGTGAGGCCTTGCGTGTGAATAATTTGGCTGTGCCCATGCATGAAGGATACACGGCCATCAACTTCCTCCCCTTTGCTCATGTGTTTGAACGCGCCTGGAGTTATTGGTGCTTGGCTGAGGGTATGCACTTGGCGGTGAACCTTCGTCCGCTGGATATTCAAAAGTCGCTCACCGAGGTTCATCCTCATTGCATGTGCTCTGTGCCACGCTTCTGGGAAAAGGTTTATCAAGGCGTGTTGCAAAAGATGGAGTCGGGGTCGTTTGTTCAGCGTAAGCTCATTAAGAATGCTATTGACGTTGGTTCACGTTGTTGGTTGGAATATACTTCAAAGGGCAAGCCTCTACCTTTAGGTTTGAAGTTGAAGTATGAATTCTACGACAGAACGATCATCAAGTTGCTTCGTAAGACATTAGGTCTTGAAAATGCACATATCTTCCCAACGGCTGGTGCGGCGGTGTCGCCTGAGGTTGAAACCTTTGTTCATGCAGCAGGTATCAATATGCTCGTGGGCTACGGGTTGACCGAGTCAACAGCTACGGTGTCGTGCGATGTGGTGGGTAAGCCATTTACTTGCGGTTCGGTAGGACGTTTGGTGACCGACCTGGAAATCAAGATTGGCGAAAACAATGAAATCCTTTTGCGAGGCAAAACCATTACACCAGGTTATTATAATAAACCTAAGGAAACCGCTGAGGCTATTGATGCCGAAGGTTGGTTCCATACCGGCGATGCAGGGTATATGAAGGATGGCGAGCTTTATCTGACGGAGCGCATTAAGGACTTGTTTAAAACATCAAATGGTAAATACATCGCACCACAGATGATTGAGTCGAAAATCGCCTTGGACCGTTTCAATACCCAAGCCGTTATCGTAGCTGACCAACGAAAGTTTGTGGCGGCCTTGATTGTGCCCGACTATGCACTGCTCAAGAAATATGCTGAGGATAATAACCTGGCTTGCATTACTCATGAAGAGTTGTGCGCCAATCCTCAAATCAATCAAATGATTAAAGAGCGCCTTGACACCTTGCAACAAGACTTGGCCAGCTACGAAAAAGTTAAGAAATTTGTGTTGTTGCCCAAACCCTTTACCATGGAAACGGGTGAGTTGACAAACACATTGAAGATTAAGCGTCGTGTGGTTTACGACAAATATGCCGACCTCATCAATAAAATGTATGAGGAATAATAAAGTATGATAACGATAGAACAATTAAAGGAAACGGTAGGGCGCGTTGAAGCGCTGAATAAATACTTAGATATTGACTCAAAAATCATTGAGCACGAAGAAGAACTCTTAAGAACACAAGATCCTGGATTTTGGGATGATGCCAAGAGGGCTGAGGAGCAGATGAAGAAGGTGAAGGGCTTGGAAAAATGGATTAAGGGCTACAAAGAAGTGAAAACAATGGTTGATGAACTCGCCATTGCTTTTGATTTCTACAAAGAAGAAATGGTAACGGAAGAGGAAGTGGATGAGGCGTATGCCAATGCACTCAAGGCCATTGAGGAACTTGAACTCAGAAATATGTTGCGCCAAGAGGAAGATTCGATGGATTGTGTGCTGAAGATAAACTCTGGTGCAGGCGGAACGGAAAGTCAGGACTGGGCTTCCATGCTGATGCGTATGTATATGCGTTATGCTGAAGCCAGTGGCAGAAAGGTGACCATCGTTAACCTTCAGGATGGAGATGAAGCTGGTATAAAAACCGTAACCATGGAGATTGAAGGTGATTCGGCTTACGGATATTTAAAGAGCGAAAATGGCGTGCATCGCTTGGTGCGTGTTTCGCCTTACAATGCGCAGGGCAAACGTATGACGAGTTTTGCTTCAGTGTTCGTGACGCCTCTTGTTGATGATTCTATCGAAGTGTATGTTGATCCCGCGCGTATCAGTTGGGATACATTCCGCTCTGGCGGTGCTGGTGGTCAGAATGTCAATAAGGTGGAAACGGGTGTGCGCTTAAGATATATGTATCAAGATCCTGATACGGGCGAGGAAGAAGAAATCCTTATTGAAAATACCGAGAGCCGTAAGCAGTTGGAGAATCGTGAAAATGCCATGCGCTTGTTGCGTTCACAACTTTACGATCGTGCCTTGCAGAAACGTAAGGCAGCTCAAGCTAAGATTGAAGCCGGTAAGAAGAAAATCGAATGGGGAAGTCAGATTCGTAGTTATGTGTTTGACGACAGGCGCGTTAAGGATCATAGAACCGGATTTCAAACCAGTGATGTCGGCGGTGTGATGGATGGTAAGATTGATGGCTTTATTAAGGCTTACCTGATGGAAGAAGGTGGCGTAGATACCGAAGCCTAATACTCATTATATATAATATATAAGGAGGCGAGTCGATAAGAGAGGATGGAGAACAATAATTTAGGTAGAGAAAGTTTGCCCCAAACGACAAATTGCCGGATGCTGGTCGCTTTATAATCGCTTAATCTCAAAACTTCTTAACCTCTTAACCTCATAACCTCTTAACGAGCCACAGGCTTTTCTTAACCTCATAACGGACCTTTAGGTCCCTCTTAACGAGGCGAAGCCTCTTCTCTCCTCTCTCAACTCTCGTTAGTACGTTGGTTGCCGACGGGCCGACACGGTGATCGGCCCCTACCTCTCAACTTCTTAACGAGCCATAGGCTTCTCTTAACCTCAAAACCTAAATTAATAACACTATAAAATTTATTATTATGTCAGCAAAGAATAATGCGCGCAAGTCTGCTCATGCTATGAAGGAAAAGCAGCAGGCTCGCAAGGTCCTTTTTGGATTGGTTGGTGCACTCATTGCACTCGGTTTGCTTGCTATTTTAACAGCAGGCTTGATTTAATGTCTCAAAAAGGATAAAGGGATAAATACGAGTAAACGAGCGTGAAGTAGTTTACTCGTATTTTTTATATTGCTGTCCGGTAAACGCCTCTAACTCTATGAATATAAAGATGTTTGAATGGTATAAGCCCCACAGCTTGGATGATTCCCCTGAAAGGGGATAAAGCCATTAGCCCAGGGCAACGCCCTGGGTGTTGTTGCAGTCGAGACTTACGCCCTGAAAGGGCAAAAGCAATTATAAGAGTTTGAACTGCAATGCTTTTGCCCCTTCAGGGCGCAAACCCAAACATCCATAGACCCAGGGCGTTGCCCTGGGCTGGGTGCTTAT
>JAGBYN010000131.1 GCA_017628775.1 Bacteroidaceae bacterium
GACGGTCGCACCACGATCTTTGACTATTGGCATGTAGAGAAGCTCCACAAACTCCTTGACGGTGGTAAGAACTTCACCGAGCAGGAGCAGGAACTTTACAACTATTATAAGAAGGTGCTCCGCTTGCGTAATGAAGAAGAAGCCTTTAACAACGGACTTTTCTACGACTTGATGTACGTGAATTACGACGGCGAAGAGGGCTTAAATCCCAGTCGCAACTTCGCCTTCCTCCGTCGCAGCAAGGATGCTACCATTCTCGTTGTTGTAAACTTCGATGAATATCCCACAACCATCGGTGTGCGCATCCCTGAGCACGCCTTTGAATTCCTCTCACTCCCCGAGGGTACACACTGCGCTACAGACTTGCTCACCGATGAGGTGCAAGTCATCAACCTTGAGGTCGATGGATTTACGAAGGTCACCATGCCCAGTTGGGGTGCGGCGGTGTTGAAATTTTAAAAGATAGTAGACGAGTCTATAGGTACAAGTAGACGAGATAGTTACAGAGTTAAACGATAGCATCCTTCTCGGAAGTTGTACTCTGTGAGTCTCCTCTGCAAAGACTTTCTCCTTTAATCCCGCTTTGCGGTCTTGAATCTGCTCACGCTCGGCAACGCTCAAGTAAACTTGGCGCTGCTCTCGCTCACTCGCAGATTTCTCATTTCTTCTTTCTCCTTTCCCTTATGTCCTCCATTTGGATCAGCGCCCTCTCCCTGTGTGGTGCTTCACTAATAGGTTCGTTGCTGGGGTTCCTCATTAAGGAACTCCCGCATCGTTGGAACGATACCGTGATGGGCTATTGTGCCGGAGTGATGCTTGCCGCGTCTGTCGTAGGGCTCATCCTTCCCGCCTGCGAAGCCGTTGACCTCAGTGGGTGGTGGATGATTATTGGCGGTGTAATGCTCGGAGCACTATTTCTCAATCTTTTAGACCACGTTACTCCTCACCTTCACCACATTACAGGTCTTGACCCCGAACAGCATGCTACGAATGCTTCACTCAACCGTGTGTTGCTTTTTGTGCTTGCTATTGCCCTGCACAAATTACCCGAAGGTATAGCTGCCGGCATCAGTTTTAACTCTGAGGAGATCTCAAATGCGTGGGCGGTAACGGCAGGTTTGTCCTTGCAAAATGTACCCGAAGGCATGGTAGTCATTTCTCCGCTCCTTCTCTTGGGTGTCAGTCGCTGGCGCACGCTCTTAATTTCATTGGTGATAGGCGGTTTAGAAATCGTTGGCGTGTGGATCGGCTATGCTGCAGGTGCCATTTCGCAACTCCTACTCCCTGCGATGCTTGCTTTTGCCGGAGGTGCCATGCTCTACGTTGTGAGTGACGAGATGATTCCCGAGACCCATGCCCATGGTTATCAAAAGTCCGCTACCTACGCCCTCCTCCTCGGTTTCCTCTCGCTGGTGTTTATGGAGAATTTCTTTGCGTAGAAACAGACGATAAGGCGTTGGGAATAAAATAATAAGGAGACAATCTCATGTGAGGTTGTCTCCTTTATTTTGGTGAATTTCTTTTTGACAGAAGAACATAAGAACATATTTCTTATTGCCATCAGGTATACTTTTCTAACATAATTCGGGATATTTTGTTGTAGAATATTGGTGTCTGGTAAAATTTCTCTTTATTTTTTTAGAACACGAATTTCACGAATTTCACGAATCACCATACGAGCAAAGGTTTGCTAATCGCATACGAATTTCACGAATACCATCCGGACTGTAAAATTTGTGGTATTGACTTAAGCGACCTTCGTTTTGCGTTATAATAACGTCCCGCATGGTGATTCGTGTTATTCGAATGCGATTAGCAAAAAATGTATCCCGCATGGTGATTCGTGTTATTCGTGAAATTCGTGTTCTCTAAAAAAAGTAGTGAACTAATGAATCCTACTCAACCAACAAACTATCAATCGCCTGAACAAGACTGCTAAACTCTGTTTCGTTATAGAGGCGCGTGAGTTTAACAATCTTACCGTCGCGGTCAATCAACACGTTGCGCGTGATGCCCGACTGGCGGAGGGCATAGCTTGCAAAGGCATTGGCGGCAGTGTCGAGTGCCATAGGGTAGGTCGTGCCCACCTTTTTCGTGTAAGCATCAACAACATCCTTCGTTTCTTCGCGGTCAACCCCTACGAGTACGAATTGAGGATTATCCTTATGGCGCTGCCAAATCTCGCTTTCGATATGGGGCATCTCCCTGCGGCATACGCCACACCAACTGGCGGTGAACTGAAGCATCACCACCTTGCCACGCTGCTCGGAAAGTGTAAAGGTTGTGCCGTCTGTCATGGGTAGTGAAAAGTCGGGGGCCATGTCACCCACTTTCACGAGGTAGTCGTGCTCGTAAACAATGGTGTCGGTCGTGATAGTGTCGCCCTCTTGCGTTGTCTCACTGGGTGCAGTTGTGCCACCACAGGCGGTAAACATCAGGGTGCCCATAGCAAGCAGGAGGGTGGGGAAGAGTTTCTTTCTCATAGATTATAAAGTTTGAGTAAATGCGGAGTTGAGTTTCAAAGGCAAATTTACTTATTTTTTTGGCAATGATATAGCAGTTGACCAAAGAACTTTAACAGCCCCCTCCGCAACAAAAGTTGCTCGACCCCCTTCATTTTCCCCGTTATCGGGGGACGGAAATCCCTAACTTATGGGGACATTTTTAGTTAGTGTATCCCGTTCAAGTTTTCAATTGTGAATAGCATACGAATGGAAGTATATAAAATTCCTCCCCAAAGTTAGGGGAGCCGAGGCTCGAAGTAAGAGCAGAGGATAAACTTGTTTATACTATGCCTTACGAGGAGGAGGAAGACCGAGGTTGCGAGGTCAAATGCCCAATGGGCGGAGGGGGCTGTGGTAAAGGGGGAACTGCTATATCATTACTTTATTTTTCTGACAACTTTTACCTCCTCCTCGTGAATCTATCAATCTTCCACGTTATTCCTTATAAATTAGCAATATAGCGGTTTATGGCCGTTCTTGAAATCGCTTGAAAAAGTGAAATAATCGGTCCTGCTTGCGTTATTTCCGTGTGTGAGTCCCTCTTGTCCAAAATATTCGATTCTCAAAGATCGAGGTTAGGCTCAAATTGTAAAATCCGCTGCTTTGTGCTTTAACAATTATTAAGAAGATTTAACATTCTAACCGATCTGCGAAAAATTATTCGGCACCTATTTTCAATTATTCGGCACCTAATTTTTACAAGGTGCCGAATAATTTCCCTTAAAAAGGACCTTTTTCTGAAAAAATTGCTGAAAAACCACACTGATAATCAGATACTTAAAAAGGAGGTTTTACCCACCTGGGCAAAACCTCCTTTCCTGCATTGCAAAGATAATACAATTTTGAGCGAAATGCAAATGCCCTAAATTTGGGCGAGTGCCCCGTTTTTCATAAATGAGGTAAGAATTTGAGACAAATTTTGTCTGTCTAAAAAATTATTTACCAATCTTCATTTTCATTTCCAACAAGTCCGCTCTTAACAGCTTCCTCTATTTTGTCCATGACAACATTAGAATATGCATGTGCCATCACAAATGCTTTTGAAGAGGTCTTTTTGTGACTATCCTTCTTTGCAAATGGAAAACATTCGTCTAACACCCAATTTTCATCAGAACGTGTCGCTTGAGCTGGATTACCCCAGAAACCGCCTCCAACTTTCTTAACTACAGAATAAAAGGGTACTGTATAAGTTATACGAATTTTATTATCCTTTATATCGGTCTTTATGACAGGTTCAAGATGCACAGTATATTGGTTCATACCTCCAGTGCGAGATGCAATGGACTCTATATATCCTTTACCGATAATAACCCCTGCATCTTTGTCGTTTAATTGAATTACAGCCTTGCCGCTTCCAAAAGTAGCACTATACCAATAATTTAACAATATATACAATTGCTCTTTTGTCTTGCCAGGGGTTTCAATTACTTGTGTATAAGTAAGTGCATTGTTTTTGTCAAGAGATAATGTGTTTGCCAAATTAGTTGCGGCATCAATCCAATTTTCTCCGTACTTCTCTTTAGCATAGTCTTCTAACTCTTCTGCTCTTAAGATTTGAGCATTAACAGTTGATACTAAAGCAAAACTTGCAAATAAACTTAAAAGAAATTTTTTCATAATAAAAAAATATTAGTTAAACATAAAGTGTGTTGCTTTTTCGACTCTACGCTTAACTACAAAAAAAGCGCAGACTCTCGTCATACGCCTCTTGGTTCACCACAAACCATTACCAACTATGAGAGAAGTCTACGCGTATTGCGTATACTCCCAATGTTGGTAAGATAATTGTGGGCTCGTTCAATTTCCGAGGTGGTGATTCAGAGGCGATTGAGCTATTTATCTATATGTCTTGCATGCGGATAGAGACCGCACTCGGGACAAAGGTAGTAAATTATTTTGGTAATGGAATAGTTGTGCAAAATAATTTGTGCCCACAAGACGCTGAAGGCGTCTCCGCTTAGTAACCGCGGGTACGCCAATGGGCGCACCCGCGGTAGGAATCTCAGTAGGTATGCACTCTGAAGGA
>JAGBYN010000132.1 GCA_017628775.1 Bacteroidaceae bacterium
CTAAGCCCTCGTTAGTACGTTGATTGAGACGGGCCGACACGGCTTGACACGATTCGTGAGTTGATTGACGACGGGCCGACACGGGGATCGGCCCCTACATCTCTCTTAACCTCTTAACGGACCTTTAGGTCCCTCTTAACGAGGCGAAGCCTCTTCTCTCATCTCTAAACTCTCATCTCTAAACTCTAAACTCTTTTCACGTCACCAAGGACTACAAGCGTCCTTCTTCTGAATAACTGTAGTAGTTATCTTCTGCAATAATAATATGATCAATCATTGGTATCTGTATGGCATCAGCCGCAGCTTTCAAGCGTTTGGTTAAATCATCGTCCTGCCTGCTGGGCTGTTTGGACCCACTGGGATGGTTATGTACGAGAATAAAACGAATTGCTCGGTGTTGTATCAACTCATAGAGCACGGTGCGGATGTCCACCATCGTCCAATCGGCCGCACCTTTGCTGACCAGGACATTCGCCTTGAGCCGAAGGGCATTATCAAGCATTAAAAGGCGTGATTCCTCATGGGGTAGCTCGCGCATGCGATCACGCAGATAGTCAACAACAGCGACAGCGGTATTAAAAGTCTGGCGCTGCACGGCCTTTTCCATTGAGCGGCGATTACCCAATTCACAAGCTGCTTTAATGGTTATCGCCTTAACCTTGCCGATACCCTTAAACTTCATCAACTCTTCCAGACTGAGTTTACCCAGCTCTACCAAACTGCCATCAACCTGCGTCAACATACGCTGTGTGAGATTGACCACACTCTCACCTGGGGTACCTGTACCAAGGAGTATGGCCAATAATTCGGCTTTGGTTAAGGACTCAGCCCCCAACTGTACCAACTTTTCACGCGGGCGCTCATCCTCGGGAAGTTGCGTGATGGTGAGTTTCTTGGTATGTTCGTTAATCATGTGTGTCGTAACGTGACCTTATATTCATCTACTTATAAAAATTCTTCTTGAAAGCCTCGAATTCACCCTTGCCGAGCACGCATTCGCGCCACCAGGCACGAATAAAGCCTGAGCCATAGCCTGTGAGCTGCACGAAAGAGGCGATGATGCTGAGCGCTGCCACTTTGACAGAGTGGTTTTGCAGCAGAGAATCAAAGAAAATCAGCAGACTATACAGCACTATCGGTATAAGCGAGCCGATACTCAGTACGCAACCAAGGAGCGTGCCTACTTCGAGCATGCTGCCCGAGTGGCCTTCAAAGGTATTGGCGTGGAGCGTGAGCATATTTGCTGCTGCGACGGCTATCCCTGCCACAAACATAAGGAGCAAGGCACAGACACCCACGGTGAACACTGCCGGAAGCAAGTGTACGAGTTTCAATGTGCCGGGATGACGCTTCGTAAGGTGGATGCGCGCGATGCCGGAGTTGTGTACTTGCTTAAAGAATTTAAACAAGTCCGTTCTGCGCTTGTGCCATACCCACGCATCGGAGTAGAGGCGACACTTATAACCACCCTTAAAAATACGGGTTGAGAAGTCAATGTCCTCACCGAAACGCATTTCGCTAAAACCATTGAGGGCGTTATACACTTCGCGACGTACGCCCATATTGAACGAGCGTGGGTAGAATTTATCCATCTTCTTCTTGCCACCACGAATGCCACCGGTAGTAAAGAATGAGGTCATCGCATAGTTAATGGCTTTCTGTGTCGGTGTAAATGAGGGGTGCGCCCTATCTGGTCCACCAAAAGCATCACAAGGATGCTCCTTGAGTTCAGCTTCAATGGCTGCGAAGTATCCCTCTGGCAACACAACGTCTGAATCAAGCACAATCATCCATTCGCCCTTGGCACGTTCAACCCCGTAATTGCGGGTTTGACCCGGACCACTATTGGGCTTTTCCCAATATTGGATATTAAGCTTGGTTTTATAAGTATCAACGACTGTTGCGCAGGTTATTGAAGAACCATCTTCAACGATAATCACTTCAAAATCGGTAAACGTTTGTTTACATAAACTATCTAACAATTCATCCACCTCGTCAGGACGATTGTACACCGGAACAATGACTGAATATTTCATACTTGCAAAAGTATAAAAAAACTCACGCTTTGAGGGCTACGCAGCTGAATATTTTGCCTTTAGTCATACTAAAATAACGACTTAGTACATTTTTTTGATTTACAATCATTGTTCCTATATAACAAACGCTTATTTCAGGGGAGAAATATCAATTGATTGATAAAAAAGTCTCATTTATTTTTACAATTTTCGACACCCCACCCTTCAGGCCAGCCAAGTTAAGATGCGTACACAGATTAGCCCCGGGGAGATTCGTTCAAAAAGAAAAGGATGCGCCAAACGTTTTGGTTTGACGCATCCTTTTTATTGAGTTGTGAGAATTGTTTACTCGAGGAGACCAATTACCTGAAGTGCCAACTTATGATCGGGGTTGAGCATAAGAATTTCTTCGCAGTACTTCTTACATTCAGCATCGTGTGCCTTCTTTTCTTCGTCTGTGAATGTTACACCTTCAGCTTCCTTGAATTGAACGTACTTCAAGTGATAGAGCATAAGGTATTGAGCACATTGAACCTTTTGGTTCTTCAACTTCAAGTTATCACCGATAAGTTCGAAGGCCTTAGCGTAATATTCGCGTGGAAGTTCTTCTGGCGCTTGGGGGTCAGTGATCCACAAACGTGCACGGTAGAAGTAAGGAATGTAAAGCACATCCTGGTTATAGTTACCTGCATTTTCAGGATTATTCATCTCTTCGATAATCGCTGCGTAGATATTGTCGGCATCCTTCTTGAATGCTTCCTTTGCTTCTACTTCGATGCTATCCTTGTTACTTGCTGCGAGGTAGAGGTTAGCCAAACCGAGTTCATCACCCAATGTCTTCTTGCTACCTACGAGGTCAAGATACTTCTTGTAGTAAGGGATTGCTTCTTCTGCACGACGGTCCTGACGGAGAAGATCTGCCAAGCTCTTAAAACCAGGAGCCTTAGTAGAGTCAACGTTCAACGCGCTCTTGTAATAATTGATTGCAGCTTCCTTATCGTCCTTTTCTGTAGCGTACTTAGCCGCATAGAGGTAATCAAGATAAGTATAAGTACTGTCAGCGAATTGCTTTTCAGTGATATACTTAATTGATTCTTCTGCCTTGTCGAGTTCGTAGTTTTCCACTTCGCAGAAGAACTTATAACCCTTGAGCGCCTTATTATCAGATGCAAACTGAAGTGTTGCATTAGCCACTTCTTGACATTCGAAGTACTTCTTTACAGCGAAGAGTGAAAGACAGTAACGGATACAAGCACGGATTTCGAGGTCTTCTGCAGTCTTAGGTACAGCCTTATAGTATTTATCGTAAGCTTCTACCGCATCCTTAAATTGGTTTTGCATGTAGTAAATATCACCCAATTCCTTGTCTGCTACATAGTAAGAGGGGTCAAACTGCTTGAGCTTGTTCAACTTTTCAATAGCTGAATAAGGGTTGATCATCTTATACACGCGAGCTGATTGCTTGTACGCTTCAACATAAGTAGAGTCGAGTGTCAAGATTTCGTCAAACTTAGTACCAGCCACACCATAGTTACGGCTTAGCATTGCTGTTTCAGCACAGAACATCAATACGCGGATATCAGTAGGTGCTGCCGTGTAAGCTTGGCGTTGGCATTGGTTTGCAAAGGGGAAGTAGCTCATACCGGGCTTACTGCTCATCACGAAGTAGTGACCCATAGCCACAAGCACTTCGGGCTTTGTGCGATTCTTACGCATCAACTTTGAGAAATCCTTATTTGCCTTTGCGGGATCGGTGAGCATCAAGTTCATCAATTCATCGCAAGTAGCTTGGATTTCGGGATCAAGAGCAGGAACATCATAGTTCAAACCCTTAAAGTTGTCTGCGATAACACTTTCCAAGTCTTCATTCGCTTCTGCGTCTTGAGCAGATGCAGTTGTAGCACCAGCGAGAAGCATGAGCGCTACTGTGAATACGTAATAGAATTTCTTCATTATCATTTATAATTTATTGTTTTCTTATCAATCAAATTGCAGGTTATGCACACAGCGACTGCAAAATTACGAAAACTTTATGGATTAGCTCAAAATTCATAACCTAAAAGTGGTTAAGTAATCGTTAAATTATTTTTAAAAACTAAAAATGATTGAATGGAGTTGCAAAACAAAGGGGTAAAAGTATTATTATAGAGTACAGAGAACAGAGTACAGAGAACAGAGTACAGAGAACAGAGAACAGAGAACAGAGAACAACGACCGTGCGGCTTGCTATCGATAAACAGTGATATTGGCGTTCAAAATCTTGAGCCTTTGCGCGTAAATAGGTACACTGAGAATGACGAACCGCCACGGATTAGCTCAATTGGTAGCGGAAGCCACCACGGGCCACAATGGAAATCGGCCATTACCCCTACCCCCTCAACTCTCAACCCTCAAC
>JAGBYN010000133.1 GCA_017628775.1 Bacteroidaceae bacterium
CTTCTAATAAATCGATTTCGTGGATACCTTTGAGGTCTGTGCCTAAAACATCTGAGTATTGATAGTTTTGAGTTTCGAAACCATCTTCAGACATAAATGTAGCGATACGGAATTGGTAATCATTTTGTGCAAATGCTGGCATTGCTAACACTACCAACAACATAAGTAAAAATTTTCTCATGATTTTTTTGTTTGTTTGTTTGATGATTTAATTAATGTTTTTTGAAATTAAAAATTAAAGCCGCAAAGGTAATGTTTTTTTTCGTTATATGATGATAAAAAAACAAATATTTTTTGTACTGATTTTAATGGGCGTAAAGAGCATTTTTTTGCATAAAAATTATAAAGAATAGGTCGAGAATTTAAAAATGATTTTTATATTTGTGACATCATACATTCATTAACATAACATTTAACAAAATGGCAAAAATAAAATCATTAGCGGAGCTTAGAGAAATAAAAGAAAAGCTCAAACCAAATCTCGACCTTCGTGAGAAGAGTGAAAATTCTGAAGAGTTGATTCAGATTAAAGATGCCAAGACGCATGTGCTTTGTTGTGGCGGTACTGGATGTAAATCGTCTGAAAGTGACGCAATCGTTGCAAACTTCAATAATATATTAAAGGAAAAAGGTTTGCAAGATGAAGTTATGGTTGTCAAGACTGGTTGTTTTGGTTTCTGCGAAAAGGGACCGATAGTAAAAATGATACCGGACAATACGTTTTACACACAAGTAAAACCTTCTGATGTCCAGAGAATAGTTGAAGATCATATTATAAATGGCTGTAAGGTTAAAGACCTTCTTTATGTGGATCCTGAGACAAATCAGCATGTGGCTGATTCCAAGCACATGGGTTTCTATAAGAAACAGCTTCGTATAGCTTTACGTAATTGCGGCTTCATCAATCCAGAAGACATTGGCGAGTCTATTGCGCGCGGCGGATATGAAGGCCTCGGTAAGGCTTTGTTGGAAATGTCGCCAGAAGAAGTTGTCGCAGAGGTGACGGCATCAGGACTCAGAGGTAGAGGCGGTGCCGGTTTCCCGACAGGCGTTAAATGGGGATTGTGTGCAAGAAACGAAGCTGACCAGAAATATGTAGTATGTAATGCCGACGAAGGAGACCCAGGCGCATTCATGGATCGTTCCATTATGGAGGGTGACCCGCATTCAATCATCGAGGCAATGGCGATATGCGGCTACGCAATCGGAGCTACCAAAGGTCTCGTCTATATTCGCGCTGAATATCCTCTCGCCATCGAACGTTTGCAAATAGCATTGGGTCAAGCAAGAGAATATGGTTTGTTGGGAAAAGACATCATGGGCAGCGGCTTCGACTTCGATATTGAGTTGCGTTATGGTGCAGGCGCTTTCGTCTGTGGTGAAGAAACAGCTCTTATCCACTCAATGGAAGGCCAACGTGGTGAGCCAACATTCAAACCACCATTCCCAGCGGTGTCAGGTTATTTGAATAAACCAACTAACGTCAACAACGTTGAAACATTCGCTAATGTTCCAATCATTATAACAAAAGGCGCTGATTGGTTCGCAAGCATAGGATCAGAAAAATCAAAAGGAACAAAGGTGTTCGCATTGGCAGGTCAAATTAATAATGTAGGTTTGATAGAAGTGCCGATGGGAACAACACTTCGTGATATAGTTTATGAAATAGGTGGCGGTATCAAGAACAATCGTCAATTCAAGGCTGTACAGACCGGTGGTCCTTCAGGCGGCTGTTTGACAAGCAAACACTTAGACACACCTATCGATTACGAAAGCTTGATGGCGGCAGGTTCCATGATGGGTTCAGGCGGTATGGTTGTCATGGACGAGACATCATGTATGGTGGCTATCGCTAAATTCTATCTTGAATTCACTTGCGAAGAAAGTTGCGGCAAATGTACACCATGTCGTATAGGTAACAAACGTATGCTTGAAATTCTTGACAAGATTACAAAAGGTAACGGAACAATGCAAGATCTTCAAGAATTGCGTAACCTCGCTGATGTTATTAAAGATACGGCATTGTGCGGTTTAGGTCAGACATCACCAAATCCAATTCTATCTACATTAGATAACTTCTGGGATGAATATGTAGAACACGTCGTTGACAAGAAATGTCGTGCTGGAGCATGTAAGTCGTTGATGAGCTATGAAATAGATTCGACAAAGTGTATTGGTTGCGGCGCATGTAAACGAGTATGTCCACAAGACGCTATCTCAGGAGAAAAGAAAATGGCGCATCATATCGATAACCTCAAGTGTATCAAGTGCGGCGCATGTTATGAAAAATGTAAGTTCGGTGCAATATCAATAAAATAATATTAGAAAGGAACATTAAAATGATAAGACTCACTATAGATAACAAACCGGGAGAAGTTGCAGAAGGCACAACAATATTGAAAGCAGCTCGTCAAGCCGGCATTCATATTCCTACCTTATGTTATTTTGAATTGGCGGGAATGAATTTTGAAAACAAGCCAGGAGGCTGCCGTGTATGTGTTGTTGAAGTCGTTAAGGATTTTAACGGCAGACCACGTCGCAATCTCGCTCCAGCATGTGCTACCGAATGCGTAGAAGGCATGGAAGTGTTGACACACTCACAACGCGTCATCAACGCACGTCGTACAGTTGTTGAATTGATTCTTTCCGACCATCCTACAGATTGTCTCACTTGTGCCAAATCAGGTCAATGCGAATTGCAGAAATTAGCGCAAAACCTCGGTATTCGTGAGATACCTTATAAAGGTGAACAATCAACATATCGTGTAGATATGTCACCTTCTATTATACGTGATGTTGATAAATGTATCATGTGCCGTCGTTGCGAAAATGTATGTAATAACATCCAAAGCGTTGGTGCTTTGTCAGCGGTGAATCGTGGTTTTCAGGCAGTTGTGGCTCCAGCGTTCGAACAAGATATGGTTGACTCGCCATGCGTGATGTGCGGTCAATGTGTTCAAGTATGTCCAGTGGGCGCTTTGAGCGAAGTGGATGACACTCGCAATGTGATGATGGCTATCAACGACCCTAAGAAAACTGTCGTTGTTCAGACAGCTCCAGCAGTACGTGTCGCTATTGGTGAAGAATTCGGCATGGAGCCTGGTACAATAGTAACAGGTCAGCTTGCAGCAGTGTTGCGTCAAGTAGGTTTCGATTATGTGTTCGATACAGATTTCGCTGCCGACCTTACAATCATGGAAGAAGGTACAGAATTGCTCGACCGTATCAAGAGATTTACAGAAGGCGACAAATCAGTTCGTCTCCCTATATTGACATCATGCTGTCCTGGTTGGGTCAATTTCTTTGAACATAACTTCCCTGATATGCTCGATGTTCCATCAACGGCAAAATCACCTCAACAAATGTTCGGCGCTATAGCTAAGAGCTATTGGGCAGAGAAGATGGGCATTAAACGTGAAGATTTGGTGGTCGTTTCTATCATGCCATGTTTGGCTAAGAAATACGAATGCAAACGTGAAGAGTTCTATGTAAATGGCAATCCAGATGTAGATTATGTTCTCTCAACTCGTGAGTTGGCTCGCTTGATTAAACAATTCAACTTGGATTTGAATGAAATGCCAATAGCGGATTTC
>JAGBYN010000134.1 GCA_017628775.1 Bacteroidaceae bacterium
AGGCATGGGGGGAGTTGAAAATTCTGTAATCATACTGTAACACTTTTCCCTAGATATTCTTATACGATGTTGATTTATAGGCTAACAAGTGGGTAAGGACGGTCTTTATGAAGGCTGACACAGAGATCTTGCCGCACCACCTACTAAAATCTCTCTATCTTTTTGTTATGTTTTAAAGATTATGTAAATTTGTTGGCATATAATTAATTCATTAATCACATGTTCATGATGAAACGTAAACTAAAATCAATGCTACTCGTGCTTGCGGTAACGCTCTGCAGCCCCCCAACCCTTGCCCATGATTTTGAGGTTGATGGTGTTTATTACAACATCACTTCTGCAGACGATTTGACGGCTGAGGTGACATTTAAGGGCAATCATTGCGACGATTATTCTAATGAATATTCTGGTTCTGTCACGATTCCACAAACCGTAACCCATGGTGATAAGATTTATCGTGTAGAACGCATTGGTGATTATGCTTTTCATTTTTGCACAGGTTTGACAGCTATTGCCATCCCTAGTAGCGTGACGAGCATTGGTGAAAATGCTTTCGAGATTTGTGCCTCATTAACTTCTGTCAACCTTCCCAATAGCATTACAATGATAGAGCACGGTGCTTTCAGCGGTTGCTCAGGTTTGACAGAAGTTACGTTATCTCATAAATTAACCAGCATTGGGAGTTGTGCTTTCTATGATTGCAAATGGCTGACTAAAATTGATATCCCAAACAGCGTGATGAGCATAGGGGAGAGAGCTTTCCATCAGTGTAAAGTACTGACTGAAATTGCTATTCCTGGTAGCGTGACAAGTGTCGGTGTAGATGCCTTTCTTGGCACAGCATGGTATAACGCTCAGCACAATGGTATTATTTATGTAGGAAAAGCATTGTACAAATATAAGGGAACTATGCCTGCAGATACTTCTATTGAAGTCCAAGAGGGTACGTCGTCAATATCTCCACAGGCTTTCTACGGTTGCTCGGGATTAGCTTACATCAACATTCCAAGTAGCGTCACCAGTATAGGATATGAGGCCTTCTACGAGTGCTCCAGCTTAGCTTCTTTCACCATCCAAAATAGCGAAACAAGCATAGATTGGGGCGTTTTCTTTGGTACTCCATGGTACGACAACCAGCCTAATGGCGTTGTTTACGTTGGAAAAGCTTTGTATAATTACAAGGGAGAGATGCCTTATGGAACATCTGTTGAAGTAAGAGAAGGTACGGTGTCAATATCGCCTTCTGCTTTCTTTAATTGTGACAGAATGGCTTCCATCACTTTCCCTACTAGCTTAAAGAGCATCGGTGATTGTGCCTTCTGGAATTGCAATCTTATGACTTCCATCACCATTCCTAGTAGCGTGACAAGTATTGGGATATCTGCCTTTTCAAGTTGCTATACTTTGACAGAAGTTATCAGTTATATACCAGCAGACAAATTATTCCCTATTCCTAGTAATACATTTGAACTAATAAATCTTGCGGAATGTGTTTTGAAAGTACCCTTCGGTGCAAAAGCTACTTACGAATCAACAAAATACTGGAGTCTATTTACTAACATCGTAGAAATGGCTGAAGAACATGGAACAACTGGCATTGTCCTCAAGCAAATAACAGAAGAACCTAACATCGTATTCAACCTCCAGGGGCGTCGTATCACACAACCCGCAAAAGGCGTTAATATTGTAAACGGCAAGAAGGTGATGTTCTAAGTGAATAAGGTGATTAAAGTCCACAAGATAAAAGACGGCGAGTCAACGAGTTTTCATCCGGATGGTTAGCTTGTTGACTCGTTATTTTGTTGACTTTTTATTATATGACAAAAATATTTTCTGTGGCAAACTTAAAATTCAAATATATATGTAATTTTGTGAAAAATCAACCTTAAAAACTAAATTGACCATGGAAGGAAAGAAAAATGCAAAAATTGAGAAGCATATTGATCTCATTGTGGCAGAAGGAAATATATTCAATTCAAGTCTGCATGCTGGCATTAATGAAATAAAAAAGGAATGTGACATTTTGTTGTCACAATGTGAGTTTTATCGTAGTTTATCCGAAGAACGGGGAACAGTTCTGGAACTAAAAATAGCGGAATGCTCAAAGCTAAAAAATGAGATTGCACTCCTAAAATCTGCTTTGGAAGAAAACAGAATTCTGACAACCCAACTTCAGGACATGGAACTAAAATTGGCGCAAAGTGAAGATTTCAAATCAAAGTGCGATCAATTGCAGAAGCAAGTCGCAGTCCTGAATCAAGAGAACACTGACCTCAAGGATCGCCTGGCGCAACAAAAGCCCGCCGAGCCGACCACGAACAAACCCGACGCTCAGCGCCTCATTGAGTGCATCGTGGAGTTTGGCGAGAACTACCCCTCAAACCAAAACGACAAGGCCGACGTGATCCGCACCTTGCTTGCCGAGGATGTGTTTAAGGAGGCGGGACTTTCAAAGGAAATCAAAAAGCGCATCAAAAAAATTGGACGCAAAGAGCCACAAACCAACATGACTGTCACCGCACAAAGCATGTTCGACATCAACGGTAACAACAGCGTAAACATTGGCAACCATGAACAAAAACACGACCACGAATAAAGCTGACAACGGCCAAGCCGCGTCGATGAACTTCAGCATCGGCAACATCACCATAAACGGCGCCATGTTCGACATTCACGACAACACGAACGTCTATATCAACGCCCCCGAGCCCTCGCCTGCCCAAGAAGCGCAGCCCGAAACCGAGCACATCAAGGCCTGCATCATGCAATTGCAGGAATTACAGGACAAGAACGGCAAATACATGTTCACAAATAAAGGCCATTGGTACGTGGTGTACAAGGTTTTGAGCGAATACTACCGCTTCCCCGAAAAGATGTCGGATTTCTCCGCGCTGATGGCGGATTGGGGCATGAAAGAGGCGCGCGTGCCCATTGATTACGAAACGTTAAAAAAAGAATCGCAACAATTGACCATTGCCACAAAAAAGCATGCCGAATGGCACAAGGTTGTTCCCGCCGATAAGAAAACGATGCATTGCATTGAATTAGCTACGGCATTCCTGAATCTGCTAAAATCCAACTAAAAAAGCGGTTCGTGATTTGAAATTTTCCCATAACTTTTCCCATTTTCCCTATATCTTTCCCCCGCGAGTTTTTCACTTGCGGGGGTCTTTTTTTGGTGCTAACTTCGCCAACAGAAACGAAAGCATGACGCATGGCAACGTCTATCAGGGCCCAACGACAAGCTGCGCGTAACGCATTAATTATCAACACCTAAAAAAAAGAAATAAAGTCATGGAAAAAACATTGAACAACCCCGTAGTGAAAGTAAATAATGGCCAAGTCATCATTCAAAGTTTTGATATCATTTACGACGAAGAAATTCGAGCCACGTTTACCAAGAAAGCGCCCGGACGCATGTTTGTTAATCAGCACAACGAATTGCAGTTCGACCTCTATAAGGTGGGCACAAACCCCTCAACCGTGCAAATGAAAGAAAGCATCGGCCAGGTCGTGGTGACGCGCTCGCCCAAGGCCATGAAGTTTGCCCTTTCGCTCCCATTAAGCATGACGAAGCACCAAGTGGTCATGGCCATCTACGAGCAAGCACAAATCCTGGCTCGAGCCATGAACGACGAAGGCCTTTACGAACGCATTCATGGCATCAACGAGCCAACCACGAGCAAGAACGAGGAGCAGCATGCGGCGTAACGCTCACGCATTTTCTTTCAATCAAAAACACTCCCCCCACCACCCTAAAACTAATATTCACACAATGCAAAACAATCCAACCACCACCAATGGCGCCTTCTTGGCATATGTCAATAACGTGGCCGACCGCACACCCAAACCCCTGACCCCCGAAATGCTCGTCAGATTGATGGATGCACCAAGCACGAAACAGCTACTCGATCGCTACCGCAAGCATGCCGACGAAGCGGCAAAGCGACAATTGCCCGCCGCGCTCTTCAACGGCCTCTACTCGCCCACCTTGGCGGATGCGCACATGGCCAACCCTGCCAACCAGGGCCGTAGCCACCGCGACAATGAATGTTTCGAGCCATGGCGTTTTATGGGCTTGGACATCGACCCCAAGGACGAGCACGCAAGCTCGCCACGCGAGGTCTTTGAAGCCGTTTGGCAAAAATCGCGCGAGGCCTTCGGCACCGAAGCAAAGCACCTCATTGCGATGGCCTATGCCACCGCCACGCACCCCGGACTGCGCATCATCGTGAAGCGCACAAAGGGCCTCACGATTGAGCAGGAACAGGACCGCTGGAACAGCATCCTCCCCACCCCCTGCGATGCCAAATGCAAGAACCTGGCGCGCCTTTTCTTCCTGCCATCGCGCCAAGATTTGCTTTACCTCAACGTCGATCTTCTGTTTGCACCCGAGCCCCACAACCCCGACGACTATCCCGCACCCCACGCCGCCACCGCGCCAAAAGGCTTACACGATGATGACACGCTTCTGCCCACCACCCTCACCACCACAACCACCACAACCCTGCCCACGCTTAAATACGACGAGGAAACGCTGGAGCAGATTGTTGACGAACTCGAACAATGCATTGGCGGAGGCGCCGCACGCCAGGGCGATCGCAACAATCAGGTGTACCTCCTCGCCAAGCAAATGCGCCACCTCGTGGGGCCAAACATCGCCGTGCTTCAAAACCTCATTCCGCGCTACAACCTCACCCCCGACGAGCACCTGCGCGCCATTACAAACGCCCTGAAAGCCGCACCCACGGCCAACATTCCCGAGAGTCTTGAGCGTGCCATCATGCGCGCCACAAGTCAAGAAGCCAACGCTAAGAAAACCACCGTCACCGCCGCCACGCCACCACCCATGCCTGCCCATCTGCCGAAAGCCATTGAAATTCTCGTGAGCGTACTGCCCAGCAAAACGCAAGCCGCAGGAGCCATCAGTTCGTTTGCCGCATGGCGAGCACTCATGCGTGGCGTGAAGTTCCGCTACATCGATCATCTGGACTACGAACCGAGCTTCTTTTGCATCTGCTGCGCCAACCAAACGGAAGGAAAAACCGCCACGCGCATACCCTCGGATTGCATCCTTGATTCGGTCATGAATGCCGACCGCGCCAACCGCGAAGTGGAGGACAAATGGCGTGAGGATTGCACGAAGTTGGGCGCAAACAAGGACAAGCCCAATGCGCCACAACTGCCCATACGCGTGGTCGAACCCGATATGACAAACCCTGCCTTCGTCAAGCGTGCCGTCGCGGCACAGGACTACTCGCTCTACACCTATTCCGAAGAACTCGAAAAACTATGCCGACTCAGCGGACTTTCCGAAATCATACGCACCGCCTACGATGGCGGACGCTATGGCCAGGAACGTGTGGCGGCGGCTTCCATCAGTCAAGTCGTGGAGCATCTGCGCTGGAGTTTCAACGTATCGACCACACCGCAAACCGCGCGACTAAAGTTTAAAAACGAAATGAACAACGGCACGCTCACGCGCCTTTCCTTCTCAACCATCATCTCCGAGGCCGACGACTTTGGCGACGAAATGCCCATCTATGGCGACTTCGGCGATAACTACAAGGCGCAACTCAAGCCCTTCATCCACCACCTCGAGCAAGCCACAGGAATCATCACCTGCCACGAAGCGCTGACCTGGGCTGAGCACGAGCGCCAGCGACAAATCGACGAACTACGCAAAAAGGACATGCGCTACATGGTGCCCTTCATGAAGCGAGCCCTGCAAATGGGATTTTGGCGAGCCATGATCCTCTACATCATGAACGGGGGCGTGTGGAGCGCCGACATCGAAGCCTTTGCCTCGTGGAGCATCGACTACGACCTGTGGTGCAAACTCATTTTCTTCGGCGACCTCATTGAAGCCAGCACCTCAGCCACCCCCGACAACCACCGCTACACGCAACGCCTCACAAACCTCCTCCCCGACGAATTCACACGCGAACAAGCCCGAAACATGCGACGCGATGCCGGACGCTCAACCAACGCACGCGACGTAAGCAATATGCTCAACCAATGGCTCTACCGCGGCCACATCAAGTACGACGCCGTGCGCAAGGTGTACATCAAAACCGCACTCGCTAAGGAGCAATAAGCAAGCAGCGTTAAGCATTGAGAAGAGAATATTGAGCGATGGGCAATGAGATTGTACTTTGAGCAATTAACAATGATCATTAAGCTCTAATCAAAAAATATGCTTTGAGCAATAAGCAATATACTTTAAGCTCTAATCAAAAAATATGCTTTGAGCAATAAATAATATACTTTAAGCATTCTTATCCACGCCCATTCTCTTCTCATCATCAACGCGCCCCGATATTTATTTAACCTTAACCCGTAATTCAAGAAAAAACAACATGAAACCCCGAAAACCATCCACACCGCGCATCAAAACATACTGTAACTTTGGCGAATTGGCCCTGTTGTATTATCCAGACCGATCCTACAAAACCGCCGTGCGCCTATTTCGCAACGAACTCGAATGCACCCCTGGCCTGATGGATGCCCTGACCGACGAAGGTTACAAGCGCAACCAGCGCGTACTCACTTTCCGCCAACTCAACATCATCACCGCCTACCTGGGCGATGTAAACTAAAAAACTAAGCGAATCCCCCCCCCGCACCAGCCCAAAACGCTTACAAGATGATTACAGAAATTTCTCTTCCCCACTCACACATATTTTTTTCATTGTCACATGTCACGCACATCTTGCGCATAGACCTAAAAAAGAAATAGACACCCCCACCGAGTGAGCGTGTCTATCTAAAAAAAAGTATTGCAATTACCACAAAGGGTTATTTAGATGTTGCGAAGATGGGGCAATTGCTATAATACGGCCGTTTTATTGCATTAGTCCCAACCATCAATCCAAACACTCTTGTCGAGTTCTTGGGTTGCAGGCATTCCTGGATTTTCGGGTTCGATAGGCACTTCACCGATTGAAGTAGCCAACATAGATTGCGTGTCGATTGAAATCGATTCTACGCTTGGTGCAAAATACGTTTTCTTCATGTTGTGATTATTGAATTAAAAGATTTGTTTCTTACCATTCACGATGTAAACACCACCCTTCACAGG
>JAGBYN010000135.1 GCA_017628775.1 Bacteroidaceae bacterium
CGTCCGGATGGAAAGCACAATCACAGTGTGTGCGCTTCCGCGAATTTTGCGCATTCCGCGTGAGATATTTTTACCAGACAGTAATTTCTTTTTTTTCTTGCCACGTATCACGAGTATTTTATAATAATATCTACACTTTAATAAATGATACGTGTAAATCCTCGTGATCCGTTGGAGATATTTTTTCTCACGCAGAATACGCAGAAATCGCGGAAGCCATGCGGAATAGAAATGCTATCACATGGGGGAATACTCGGAGGCGCACGCTACACTTGCGCCAGCATCCGGATGGCAAGCACAAACAAAGTGTGTGCGCTTCTGCGAATTTTGCGTATTCCGCGTGAGACTTTTTTACCAAACGGCAATATATTTTTTTGAACACGAATTTCTCGAATTACCCGATTTTTTGCTCACGAAAGTGAGTCCATGCGGTTTGCATTTCAGTTTTGTAACTCTCACGCAAAGGCGCAAAGAAACGCTAAGTTTTTTTGAACACGAACCGAAGGGCGCGCCAGTCTATCTCACAAATTACACTCTTCTTCAATGTACATTGGTATCATTAGTCTCGCCAAAAAAGAACGTCTGTTTTCAAGAGCATCAGCAAATGTCGGGGCACACCCTTCAGGGTGCGACAATAGGGCACCCAGGTAACAAAAGGCAAGCGCGAAATGAATTGGACGTAAAAAATAAGCATAAAAAAAGTGGCGCAAGTTGCTTTTTTGTGTCACTTAAGATGTATCTTTGTATTCTATTTTTAAAACAACAACAATGAAAGCTTTAAAGGACAGAATATTAAAGGACGGCCGTTGTTTTCCTGGCGGAATCCTTAAAGTAGATAACTTTATCAACCATCAGATGGACCCCATTCTGATGAAGTCAATGGCCGTTGAGTTTGTGCGTCGCTTTGCCAGCACAAAGATCAACAAAATCCTGACGGTTGAAGCCAGCGGAATTGCCCCTGCAATCATGGTGGGCAACTTATTGGAACTTCCCGTTGTGTTTGCTAAAAAAAGAGCGCCAAGCACCATGGAAAATATGCTCGTCACAGATGTTTTCTCGTTCACGAAAAACACGACCTATAAAGTATGTGTGTGCAAGGATTACCTTTGCCCAGGCGACCAAGTGCTTTTCATCGATGACTTCCTTGCCAATGGCAATGCTGCTAAGGGCATGATTGATTTAGTACAACAAGCTGGAGCTGAACTGGTAGGCATGGGTTTCTTAATTGAAAAAGCCTTCCAAGATGGCGGCGAATACCTCCGTAATGCGGGTATTCACGTAGAGTCTTTAGCTATTGTTGAAAGCCTTGATAATTGCGAGATTAAATTAAAGTAGCACAACACCTGAAACACACATGCAACAGATGGAAACACCAGAACAACAGCTCAGCGAAAAACCAAAAGGTTTAATCTATGGGTTGGAGGACCGTCCACCCCTTCGCGACACAATCTTTGCGGCACTACAGCACCTCTTAGCCATTTTCGTGGCCATCATCACGCCTCCGCTTATCATTGCAGGAGCATTAAAGCTTGATCTGGAAACTACTGGTTTTTTGGTGTCTATGGCCTTATTTGTATCGGGCATTGCCACCTTCGTTCAATGCCGTAGGGTAGGTCCTATTGGTTGCGGTCTGCTCTGTATTCAAGGCACAAGCTTTTCATTCATCGGCCCTATCATCGCTGCAGGGTTAGCAGGCGGGCTCCCTGCCATTTTCGGTGCCACGATCGCTGGTTCTGTCGTTGAAATCCTCGTGAGCCGCGTTTTGAAATACATGCGACGCATCGTCACACCGTTGGTGTCGGGAATTGTGGTTACGCTTATTGGTTTAAGTTTGATTAAAGTGGGCATCACGGCTTGTGGTGGCGGAGTCTCGGCTCAGGAAGCTGGCACATTTGGTTCTTTTGAATATGTGGGTCTTGCGGCCCTTGTTTTAGGCCTCATCATCCTCTTTAACCGCAGCAGCAATCCTTACTTGCGCATGAGTTCTATTGTCATTGGTCTTACCATTGGCTATATTATTTCATGGGCATTGGGCATGGTCAATTTCTCAAACATCCCCAGTTTCAGCAGTTTGAACATCCCTATTCCTTTCAAGTATGGAGTTTCTTTCGACCTTTCTGCCATTATTTCATTAGGACTCGTTTATTTGATCACAGCAATTGAGGCTTACGGCGATGTAACCGCTAACTCCTTAATTTCAGGACAGCCTGTTGAAGGCGAGGCATTCATGAAACGCGCTCAAGGCGGTATTATGGCAGATGGCGTCAACTCAGCATTAGCGGGTGTGTTCAACTCCTTCCCCAACTCAATCTTTGCCCAAAACAACGGTATGATTCAACTCACGGGGGTAGCGAGCCGCTACGTTGGTTATTTCATTGCTGGCATGTTGGTGCTCTTAGGTTTATTCCCTGTAGTGGGTTTAATCTTCTCACTCATGCCCGAACCCGTATTAGGTGGCGCCACGCTATTGATGTTTGGTACGGTCGCAGCAGCTGGTGTGCGCATCATTGCATCGCAAAACATTAACCGTAAAGCCACATTGGTCATTGCCATCAGCTTCAGTTTTGGATTAAGCGTAGAACTCGTGCCTGAGATCCTCACTCAGCTACCAGAAACGGTGCGCAACATCTTCTCATCGGGCATCACCACAGGAGGTGTAGCAGCCATTTTGTCGAATGCTTTAATCCACATCAAGGAAGAATAACACCGATAGTATCTTTTAAGGTCGGTTCTATAAAATTAGTTGGAATCAACCTAAAAAATAACACAACTAATTTATAGAACCGATCTTTAGCGATAGATAAGAGGATGTGCCAAATTTCTTTTGACACATCCTCTTCATGATATATAAATGTTACGCCCCACTTGGCGACGGAACGCCACAACATGGTCCTACAGCATCTGTTAGGCTATAGCTCGCCCCACCCTCTTATCGACTCGCCCAAAGCTGTCGGCTGCTCACCACCTATAATCTTCTAACACCCTTAAAAAATTAACATTCTTTGAAGGTCTATAAAAAATGTTGTATGTAATTTTGCAGTCCGAAGTCAGCGGAACAGCAGCGCCATACGGTGAATTTCCTTCTGCGGCGTGCACCTCGATCTGCACTGCGTGCACGCTTCTGCTTGACACCGGCCATACTCATTATTTCAGTTCCATCTTTTTAAATTCATACGCTCATGCATGAAATGATTCAATTGGTGAATGAAATGTCGCCATTCCTGCTCTTGGGTTTTCTCCTTGCTGGTTTGATGCACGCTTTCATTCCTCATTCCGTTTACGGTAAGTACCTTTCAGTTAATAATTGGCGTTCGGTATTGTATGCCACACTTTTTGGCATTCCCTTGCCCCTCTGCTCGTGTGGTGTGATCCCCACAGCGATGTCGCTACGCCGCGAAGGCGCCAGCAAGGGTTCAACGATCGCCTTCCTGATCGCCACACCCCAACCTGGCATCGACTCCATTATCGCCACCTACTCGCTCATGGGACTTCCCTTTGCCATCATTCGTCCCATCGTGGCATTTATCACCGCCATCCTGAGCGGTTTGCTCTGCAATCGTTTTGACCACAACGAACCACAAACAGCAAGCGTTGCCGCACAAGCCCAAACCTCTGATATCCAAGGAAACTTCATCAGTCGCATGAAGATTGCCCTGAAATATGGTTTTGTGGATATGATGCAGGACATCGGTAAATGGTTGATTATCGGTCTGCTCATTGCAGGTGCCATCACCATGCTTGTGCCCGATAGTTTCTTCATGTACTTTAAGGACAACACCACCCTGAGCATCCTTTTCGTACTCGTGTTTATCTTTCCGATGTATCTCTGCGCCACAGGAAGCATTCCCATCGCCGTGGCATTGATGCTCAAAGGCATATCGCCCGGTGCTGCGTTGGTGCTTTTATCTGTAGGTCCGGCATGCAACCTCGCTTCTTTGCTCATCGTGGGCAGGGTGCTTGGCAGACGCACGCTTTTCCTCTACGTCCTTTCCATCGTGGCAGTATCTGTAGGTTCTGCCTACGTGGTTGACCTGTTCTTACCTCAAGAATGGTTTACATCGGCCTTGCGTTCATTGCAAACGTGCCATCACGACCACATTGAGTGGTTCAACATGGTGTGCACCATAATCCTCTTCCTGCTCCTTGGCCATGCCTTTTGGCTTAAGCACCACCACAAAGGATGTGGATGCCACCACCATCACCACGACGATGCTTGCGGTTGCGGCGGCCATTGTTCATGCACCACTGCCCCAGCCACACAAACCTATAAGGTGAGCGGTCTGCATTGCAACCACTGCAAAACCAATGCCGAAAAGGCTGTTGCGCAAATAGAAGGTGTGAAACGCGTGGAAATCTCCCTTGCCGACGGCACCATGATTGTTGAGGGCCATGCTTCGCCCCAGGACATCGCCTCAGCCCTCCAAGCGCTTGGCTTTGAAGCACAGCAAACCACGGCGTAAAACTCTGTTCTTAAATATATTGAAAGCATTAACACAACAAGAGAAGTGGGTGTACCAAAATCACGGTTTTGGCACACCCACTTCTCTTGTGTGACTTAAAAGGTCAAGTAACTGATGTCTTTGCAGTTCACTTAATCCTTCTGACGAATCTCCGTGCGACGGATTTTACCACTGATGGTCTTGGGAAGTTCATCCACAAACTCAATCACTCTGGGGTACTTGTAAGGCGCTGTAACGCGCTTCACATGATGCTGAAGTTCCTTGATAAGGTCAGGCGATGCCTTTTCCTTATATTCCTTCGTCAGGATAATCGTAGCCTTAACCACTTGACCGCGCACCTCATCGGGCACGCCCGTTATGGCACATTCAAGAACGGCGGGATGGGTCATCAGCGCACTTTCCACTTCAAAAGGACCAATGCGGTAGCCCGAACTCTTGATCACATCGTCGGCACGTCCCACAAACCAATAGTAGCCATCGCCATCTTTCCACGCCACGTCGCCAGTGTAGTAAATGCCATCGTGAAGCACTTCGGCGGTGCGTTCAGGGTCGCGGTAATACCCTTGGAAGAGCCCCACGGGTTTCTTATCACCAAAACGCACCACGATTTGACCTTGTTCACCAGCCTCAACCGAACGGCCGTCGGCATCAATAAGGTCCACATCATACTGCGGATTGGGAAGTCCCATACTTCCGGGTTTGGGAGTTACCCAAGGCATATTGCCTATCGTCAGCGTTGTTTCTGTCTGTCCAAATCCTTCCATAAGCGAAATGCCCGTAAGTTCCTTAAATGTGTGGAACACGGCAGGGTTCAAGGCCTCTCCGGCAATGGTGCAGTATTCAAGCGCAGAGAGATCGTAACGCGTTAAATCCTCGTGGATCAAGAAGCGGAATATTGTTGGAGGCGCACAGAGCGAGGTCACCTTATAGTCCTGCATTTTCTGAAGGATATCGGCGGGTGTAAATTTCTCGTGGTCGTACACAAACACCGTTGCGCCACTGATCCATTGTCCGTAAATCTTGCCCCAAGCTGCCTTTCCCCATCCTGTGTCGGCTATGGTCAAGTGAAGGCTGTTGGGCTTAAGATTATGCCAGAAGTGTGCCACACAAATCAAACCGAGGGGATAAGTAAAATCGTGCGCCACCATCTTAGGTTGACCAGAAGTACCGCTGGTAAAGTAGATGATCATCGTGTCGTCGTTCGTATTCCCCTCTGCAGGACGCACAAAAGGCGCAGCATGGCTGATACCGGTTTGGAAATCCTCTAAACCCTCACGCAAAACAGGACCGATGCTTACGACATACTGCAACGTGGGACATTCTGGGCGCGCCTCGTTGATGTGATCAAGGATAATATCTTCGCCTGCACAAACAATCATCTTAATGCTGGCGGCATTACAGCGATAAACAATATCTTTCTTCGTCAGCAAGTGTGTTGCGGGAATCACAACAGCCCCTAATTTCGTCAAGGCTACGGTCGAGAACCAGAATTCGGCTCTTCGCTTGAGAATCAGCATCACCTTGTCGCCCTTGCCTATTCCAAGTTGTTGGAAGTATGAAGCGGTTTGATCGGTGTAGTACTTCATGTCGGCAAACGTAAAGCGGCGTTCTTCGCCCTTATCGTTTGTCCAGAGCATGGCTAATTTATTAGGTTCTTTTTCTGCCCAGGCATCAACGATATCGTAGCCAAAGTTAAAGTTATCGGGAACGTTGATGTGGAAATTTTGTTGAAAATCTTCTTGTGAAGTAAAAGTCGTTTGGTTAAGAAATCTATGTATCATTGTGACCGTGAATGCTAAAGAAATTTCTCACCGTTACATGATGACGGCGAGTAGTTTCATGGGTTTATCATTTAAAGCACGCATACCATGCGGTAGTTGAGCATCGAAGTAGATGCTGTCGCCCACGTTAAGGGTCAACAGCTTTCCACCAATACTAATTTCCATACTCCCCTCAATAACATAGTTAAACTCCTGTCCTGAGTGTGTATTGATGTGGAATGGCTGATCGGCAGGTTTTGGTTCAATGGTCACAATAAAGGGGTCGGCAATACGGTTGCGGAAGCACGCTGCAAGGGCTTGATATTTGTAAGCCTTTGAGCGTTCAATGCTCGTGCCCTTTCCCGCACGGGTCAAGAAATAGGTGCTCATCTTTGGTTCTTCGCCAAACATAAGGGTGTCGAGGGGAATATTGTAATGACGCGAAATCTTTTGCAACATCCCTACCGATATCTCTGAGCTGCCATTTTCAGCTTTTTCATATTCCTCGCGCGAAATGTCACACTCGCAAATAACATCGTCAATCGTAAGGTCGAGTGCGTCACGAAGACCGCGTAAGCGTTCTGCAATCTGAATAATGTGTTCTTCCATAATCCTTTTGTTTTTTGCTAAGTGAAACTAAAATTGTGAATAAGATGAAATTGAGAAAACTTCAATTTGAATATTGACGACAAAAGTAGTGCTATTTTTCGAAATGCTCAGCGTAAACGATTCTTTTTTGCGCTGTCATTAACATTTTACGAAAAACAAGACCGATTATCCCCGTCAATATCCCCAAATTTAAGGTCTTCCAGAGAAAGGAGAGTTGAGAGATTAGAATACAGAGTACAACGCCATCCGGAAAATGTAGGGGCCGAGCACTGTTTCGGCCCGTCGTGGATTAACCGTCATCCGTTAATCGGGGGTGTCGGCCCGTCGTCATCCCAAGCACCAATCGCCCAAAAATTACACAAATAATCTGTGAGAGTGTGTTCCGTTGATAAATAAAAACTTAGTGATTTGTGTTTATCCGTTTTGTTTGTGGGTGCAAAGGAACGCAAAGATTTTGATTCTGTGGTATACTTGCCCAATTAATGGGGCACACCCTTCGGGGTGCATCGATGGGGTGCATCCGAGTCCGGGGGTACTCGCTAACGCTCGCACACCCCGGTTATCGAGCGGAGACACCTTCGGCGTCTTTTGACATACGGCACCTTAACGGGCAGAAGGCCCAGTGAGCAACCAGCCCAGGGCAGAGCGAACGCAGTGAGCGACACCCCGGGTAAATGCCGCAGGACAAGTCCGCGCTGTAAGTGCAAAAGCCTATACTTAAAAGTGAGGAGCAGCAATCGCATCGTCAATTGTGATTGCTGCAGTTGTTATAGTATAAGAGATACACTTGGTGTAGTTTCTTACCTTAAACAGTTTAAGAGGGTGTACCGAAAATTGTATTTCGGTACACCCTCTTGACTTAGTTTGAGAAAATCTACAAACGACCATTTCGGTTGTTTTTAGAAGATATCATCATCGCTACCACCAAATCTGTTGGTTCCTGCAGCACCGCTGTTACCAGGTTTGATAGGCATTTCTCCAATAGATGAAGCAATTACACCTTGAAGTTCCAATTCGTAAATCTTTGTTTCTGGCTTTATATAAATATTCTTCATATCAATTGTATTAATGTTTTTTGTTTACGGTTACTTAAGGATCACCTTCTTGCCGTTAATGATGAACACGCCCTTAGTAGGAGCTACAACGCGACGTCCTTGTAAGTCGTAGATAACGTCAGCTTGTGAACCTTCAAATTCTACACCTTCAATGCTTGTAGTACCTTCTTCGCCACGCACTTGGATACGGATAGCCTTCATTGCTTCTCCACTTACCTTAACAGGTGAGCCATTGCGATTTGTCATCTTCAATGTCAAGCGGAAAGGACGCAAATCTGTTGTGCTCTTCACCCATTCGCCTTCTGTGCTAACAACGAGGTAGTCATTAAGCTCATCAGCAGTGCGCAAACTGCATGTACCTGTCACAGCAAACTCAGTGTACATTGATGAACATACAAATTCAGATTCTTCTGCTGCATACAATGTTGCATCTTCAAGTGTAATGCTGAATGCCTTTGCTTCTTCAGTCTTAGGACGAATGAGGTAAGGATGATTAGCATAGAGTGTAGCGCTTTCGTCGCTAATCTTGATGACTTCCATTGTCATGTTGTCGATTTCACCATTGTCGTCGTTGTCGTAGCTACGAACGTCGTTGATGTAAGCCACGTCATAGTTTTCTAGCAACATGCTAACAGGGATTTCGAAAGGAAGGTACATAGCATTCCAAACACCATGGTTTGCAAATGTACGTTCATAAGTTACAGTACCCGTTGCTTGCTTTGTGAAAGTATAATCTACAACATCGTCAAGAGTATATTCAGCGAGGAGAACGATTTCGTCATCGCCTTCTGCAGCCATAGCGGCTTCTAATGTTGCATAGTATGTATCGCCAATCTTTGCTTCTACCTTTACAATAGGTGTAGTTGGCTTTTCTACGAGGATACCACCTACGACAGGCGCAGCTTCACCGTTAGCAGTAACGTTTTCTATGGTTGTGTTTGCAACAGTGATGTTACCATTTTGGGTCATGGTACCAGCAACTACTGCAGCAGAATTTGCCCAAAGCTCACCGCTTGCTGTCAAAGCAACGTTCTTCACAGTGTTGTCTGCTGCTGAAGAACCTGCAAGCATGATACCTGCAATAGCACCTACAGAACCTGTACCTGTTACAGAAACATTTTCTACAGTGTTGCCATTGAGGGCAATCTTAGAAGAAGCATAACCTACAAGACCACCTACGTATGACTTAGCAAAGATAGATGAATTATCGTTACCCTTTACAGAGCAGTTCACCACCTTCAATGAAGGACTGTAGTAGTCGTAACCAAGGATAGCGCCTACACCTGTTGCCTTAGCTGCATTAATGTTGATGTTACCTGTTACGTGTACGTTCTCGATAGAACCCTTAGCTTGCAAAGCGAAACCTACTACTGCAGCCACGTTGTTACCAATGAAGTCACCTGTGTTAATCGTTACGTTCTCGATAGTGAAGTTCTTCACTACAGCCTTGCCACCGATAGCACCGAAGAGACCAGTACAGATATAATAGTCAGCCTTCTGAGCTGTTTCAACAGATGTTAAGTTAGAGATTGTAAAGTTCTTACCATCAAAGATACCATCGAATGTAGCACTGCAATCGTCACCAATGTTTACGCTCCAATCAATACCAGCGAGGTCGATGTCTGCACCAAGCGCTACATACACACCTTCTGCGTTGTACTTCGTTTCACCCGCGTTAACGCTGTTGCGGAAGTATACGAGATGATCAATAGTTTTGATAAGGTAAGGGTTAGCCTCAGTACCAGCACCTAAGATGCCTTGCTTAGTATTATCTGTGTTGTTAGACGCTGTCACAGGAGTTACGCCTACGTTGAATGCTACTGCATTGTCACCGTTGAAAGTACAGCCAGTAGCTTCTACTGAAGAATTTTCATCCTGAACGACATAGATGCAAGCACCATAATATTCATCATGCTTAGGATATAAACTTGTGAGAGTAGCGCCCTCTACATATACTTGTTGGTTTGTACCTCGTACGTTGATAACGTTAGCACCTTCGTATGTACCACCATTAACGGTTACAACGTGACCTGAACCACCTACTACGTTTACTGCGTATGACCAGTCGATTGCAGAAGCGTCAGTGAAGTCAACTGAACAGTCGGTCAATGTTAACTTTACACCTGTTACGTCATCGATAGAGATACCACGAACATCGTTAGGATAGTTTACTGCTGTATTTGATACCATATTCACGTTGTTCAATGTAACCTCTGTATCCTTTACAGTCACACGGAATACACGAGTAGCAGAAGAAGTAACCTTATGGTTGTTACCATTGATTGTAACAGACTTATCAAGCAAGATGACTTCTGAAGCCTCAAGGTCAGCAAGGAGCGTAATAGCTTCACCTGGCTGTGCAGCTTTATAAGCAGCTGCGAACGTGCTGTAGTAAGTATCACCAATCTTTGCTTCAACAGCAGCACCACCTTTGTAAGTAGGACCAACGATAGCTGTTGCGCCTACCACATTGTCATAAGTCGCATTAATAATGGTAGATACATCACCCCAAGAACCTGAAACAATACCCACGCGATTATCACCGCTATTCAATGTTACGTCTTTAACAGAAGCGCCATTAAGAGTCTGTAAGCAAATGATACCTGAGATACCACCAACCATCTGTGTACCAGTAATAGAAACACCAGAAACGCTGAAGTTTGAGTACTCTGCCTTCAAACCACCATTCATTTGGATGTCTGAGATTACACCACCTACAACCTGTGCGCCTGTGATAGTTGAACCCTCCTCACCAGCAACAGTGATGTTGCTTGCATTCACGCAACGACGAGTGTAAGCGAGCGCACCTGCAGTGTAATCACCACCCTTGATTGCAATGTTACCGCAAACCTTAACATTATCTATGTTTGTGTAGTATGGATATGCGAATGCTGCAGCAACAATAAGACCAGTGGTATTGATAGTAACATTTTCAATAGTCAAGTTCTTGATAACGTTCTGGTTGTTCTGATCAGTACCTTCTGTTACACCAAAGAATGCGGCATAAGCGTAACCATCGCTATCGAGCGTTGGATTATCAATTGTAAGGTTCTTTATCTTATAACCCTTACCATCAAAGTTACCCATAAAGCCGTGATCAGCTGTTGCAGTACCAATACCAACCCAATTTTCACCTGCGAGGTCAATGTCAGCAGCGAGTACAACGTTCTGACCTACATAGTAGTCCTCACCTGCATTTACCTTGTCGCGGAGCGCTTTAAGTGAAGCCAATGTTCCAATTTCATAGGCATCACCTACCTTGTAAAAGCCATAAACGTTGTCATATACTTGTACATGGTCTACACCATCAATAATAACATTGCTGCCAGCGCAGTTTGTAAGTGTGTAACCACGACCTACATAACCCTTATAATCGAGAGTCTCTGCAACTGAACCGTCTGTATTCGTACCTGATATAGTGCCAGTGTACGAGCAATTGGTAAGTGTGCAAACTTTAGTTTTGCCATCTGCCCAACCACCAGCGATACCACCTACACGGTAGTGGTCGTTAGCACGGCCATCACGGCCAGCAACAACAGCGACATTACCTGTGGTGTGACAATTGGTGAATGTTGATTTACCAGCAGCGATACCGATAAGACCACCAGCGAAGAACTTGTTAACAGTTACATCGATGTTTGAAGAGCAGTCCTCGAAGTTGCACTCGCCTTGAAGCTGACCAGCAAGTGCACCTGTATTGTTGTTTGCCTTGAGGTAGCTACCTTCGTTAGCAATAACGTGAACATTCTTCATGGTTACGTTACCAGAAAGGTTACCACCTGCAACAACAGCAACACGGCTTGCACCATTGGCATCTTGAGTTGCATACACCTTGATGTCACCCTTAACAGTTACATTCTCAATGGTTGAGTTACCCTCTAACGAACCAGCAAGAGCGCCGATGTGACCCTGGCTGTGGTCGATATCCATGCATGCGATATTGATATCAACATTTTCGAATGTAATATTCTTGAACGTAGCATCCTTCGCATAACCGAAGAGGCCTATATATGCCTTCCCTTCCTGTGCCACAGTTTCAATAATCTTCAAATTGCTGATAGTCTTGTTGTTACCGAAGAAGATTCCCTTGAAGGGATTTGCTTCATTACCGATAGGTGACCATTGCTCGTTAGCGAGGTCGATGTCTGCACCAAGCGCTACATAAACACCTGCCGCATTGTACTTCATTTCGCCTGCATTTACTTGTTCACGAAGGAAGGTAAGTTCCTGCACGTTATTGATTAAATAAGGAGAAGCTTCAGTACCTTCACCCTCTAAAGTCTGCGCCACCACGCCTAAAGTCATCAGCAGCGAGACGATGAATAATGTAAATTTTTTCATGTTGAAAAATGAATTAAAAAGTTATAAATTTATCTTGTATTTCGGGATTGGTTTCATTCCAAATGATTAAAGATAGATTCTATGAATTTGCCATGGGCGATTTATAGAAACTATCTTACCTTTTTTTGTTTTACGACATGCTCGGCATGTATTGCTTATGATGAGTAAATATTGAAAAATAAAAAATTAATGCGAATATATATATATATATATAAGTACCAAACTTTTTAGCAGAAAATTTTACGAAAAAAATCAAAATTTAACATTTTGACTGATGCATTTGTTTGTTCTGGGTACAAAATGTATCCGAACTTATTGTCTACTTTGCACAACTTTTGCAAATACACACCCTACCCTTTGGGGTGCATCCATATCCACGGGTTGCTTAATTTGGTGCGGAGAGAGTAATGAGTAGTGAGCAATGAGTAACAGCCTTTAGGATATGGTTCTCATCTCTTATCTCTCAACTTCGCTAATCGTTCATTACCGCATGGCAAGCACAAGTGTAGCGCGTACAAAAGTCTGTGGATTCTGTGAATTTCAGTTGGAGGACAAAAATAATTAACACGGCAGTTGTACTCTGTAATCTGTTCTCTGTACTCTGACAACAATCTGTGGGAGGTAAAGAAACAGCCCCATAACACATTTAACATTTTGCTTTGATCCTTTCGTCATTTTCCGAAAAAGGGCGAAAAATCAAAATGAAAGTAAAAGGATCAAAAAAGTTTCATTTTGTAAAGTTTTTGAAAAAG